>PDQT01000329.1 GCA_002747875.1 bacterium DOLZORAL124_64_63 | reverse complement strand
AATCAGCGACACCGCCCAGAAGCTGGTGGACCTGCGGGCTGCCGTCGACACCGGCCGCGCCGCCCTGGAAGCCCTCCCCGACGTGCGGGAGGAGAAGCTGGCCCAGGCCCGGCAACGCCTGCAAGATGGCCACTACCAGTCCCCTGAAGTGCAGAAGAAGATGAGCGGCATCCTGCAGGGCGTGCTGAGCAAGCTGGACGAACTGTAGCGGCCGCCGGTCTTGCTTCCGGACGGGCTTTATGGGTCGTGGGCCCGTTGGTGGCCGGTGGCTTGGCACTGGTGCCGATGGCGGGCGAATACCCGCCAGCGGGCGTCTTTTCCCGTAATCCCCAGCACCTTCCGCCCCCAACACCCCCTCAGAAAAAATCCCCATCCCCCTATAATAATTGCGACTTTTCTGTTGAATTTACTGGTAAATAAACTTACACTCGCCGCGCTAAACTAAGGAATCCCTTACATGCGTCTCTCAAGCACTCAAGGAAGTGCCATGGGTTCTCATTGCTTTCACTTACCATCGCCCTTGCCCGAAGGTCTCGTTTTCGTGGGGCCGCTTCTAAAAGATCGCGCATCCTTTGGCCAGGGCAGCAATCGGCAGGCCTTTGCGTGCGCGGACGCGGCCGGGGACTGGCTCCGGGAAAACCGGCAACGTCCTGCGGGCCAGGAGGTCCGGCTTGTGGTGCTGCACCAGGACGCCTTTGCCGGCGCGGAGGGAGAGGCCCGGCTGGTCCGTTGGCTGGAGCAGTTGCGCCAATGGCGCTTGCCCTGTTTGGCCATCTTGCTGCATGCGGGCTTGCCGGCCGATCAGTTGGTGCGCCTGTTCCGGGCCGGCCTGTTCGACGCGGTGAGTCTGCCCCTGGACACGCCGGGCTGGATCAATCTGCTGATCCGGGCGGAGAAGCGGCTGGAATATCGCCATCAGAGCCATCTGATCTTGGAAAGCGCCGGCGAGGCCCGCGAAGCCCTGCTGAATTTGCGCCGGGGGATAGGGAACCGTGCTGCGGCCGCCCACAACCAGTTGCTCCATTCCCAGGAAAGTCTGCGGGCGGCCAATGCCCAGATGGCTGCCGCCATGGAGGAGTTGAGCCTGCTTTTCCAGTTCGGACGCAAGCTGAGCACCGCGCGCAACTGGGACCAAGTGCTACGGGAACTGCTGCAAAGTCTGGCCGATTTCGTGGGGTGTGGGGGGGCCGCTCTCATCCTGCGGTCGGCCCAGGGCGGCGATTTCGCCCCTCGCCAAACCTGGCAGTGGGAGGAAAGCTCCTGGGACAAGGTCCTGGTCAAGCTTCAGGACCAGGTGGGCGAGGCCATGGCCGAAAGCATGATGGCCCCCGGCATTTTCACCTTCGCGCCGCACACCGAGACCGCCTCCCCGGGCGGCGGCAAGGTCATCGTTCTGCCTCTGGAGCACCAGGACGTGCGTCTGGGCTATCTGTTGCTCATGTTTGCCACCACGGCCAAGCGGCAGGCCGCCGCCGACCACTTCTTGCCCTTCCTGCAAACCATCCAGCTGATGCTCGCCGAGGAAATCGCCAGCGCCCAGAAGCTGGATCGGATCCGGGATATCGGCCGTTTCAACACCCGTGTTCTGAGCACCGTCAAGAGCGCCATCTGGGTTCTGGATGAGAAAGGCCGGACCGTGTACTGCAACCGGGCCGGGCAGGAGATGCTGACCGGGCAGGCCGCGCGTCCGGAGGATCTGCAGGAGAGCATCTTCCAGATCGGCCGAGGGCGGCTGGAAGATCAGGTCCGGTCGGAAGGGCCGGAGCTTCCGGAGTTGCTGCTGGATGCCCGCCTGCGCCTGGATGACATCCCGGGGCTTTTGCTGCCCGGTCTGCGCGGCGCGCCGGAAGGGCTGTTCCGCGGAGAAGGCACGATTCTGCGTTCGGACGGCCAACGTATCCCCGTGCTGACACAGTCCAGCCTCATGAAGGGCCGTAGCCGCCATCAGGAATGGCTGGTGGTGGTGTGCGAAGACCTGCGGGAAAGCCGCAAGCTGGAGATCGAACGGCTGCGGGCCGATCGCCTGGAAGGTCTGGTGGAGATGAGCGCCACCCTGGCCCACGAGATCCGCAACCCCCTGATGGGGCTGAGCGCCCAGGCCGAGCTCCTGGCCGAAACCCTGCCGCCGGAAGATGATCGGAGCCGCTACATCGAGGTCATCACCGGCGAAGTGGACCGGATCAACGAGACCATAACCCGCATGTTGAATTTTGTCCGGCCCTATGAGCCCTCCCTGGAGGAGACCGACATGGCCCGGCTGGCCCTGGACAGCGTGGAATTGACCCGACCCCGGGCCCAGGAGAAATCCGTGGGTCTGGTGCTGGACTTCCAGGGCCGCGGCGGTCAGCCCGTGTCCAAGGATGCCTGGCGGTATCAGTTGGATGGCGGCCAGATCAAGCAGGTGTTGTTGAATCTGATCATCAACGCCATCGACGCCACCCCGGCCGAAAGTGTCGTTTCGGTCAGCCTGCGGCAATCCCAAAGCCTGGCCCTGGTGGATGCGGCCCAGGGCACCCAGAAATCCCTGCCCGGCCTGCTGATCCAGGTTTCCGATGCGGGACCGGGTTTCCCGCCGGATATGGCCGAAAAAATCTTCCGCCCCTTCTTCACCACCAAGAACAGCGGCACGGGCCTTGGCCTGAGCATCTGCCGCAAGATCATCCACGCCCACGATGGCGAGATCCGCGCCCGGCGGCACCAGAAGCGCACCGTATTTGAAGTCATGCTGCCCCGAGCCCGGACACCCATGGGGCGGTCGGCCAAAATAGCCCGGACAGTTCAGGAAATTCAGACAACCCAGACAATCCCGTCACCCCAGAAGGAGCAAGCATGAGTTCCAGGATTCTGATCGTCGATGATGAAGCCACCATCCGTGCCTCGCTGGTGGAATCTCTCACCCGAGAAGGCTACACCATCACCGCGGCCGAGAGCGGGGAAGAGGCCCTGGCCAAGACCCACACCCAGAAATTTGATCTGGTGGTGACGGATCTGAAGTTGCCGGGTGTCAGCGGCATCGAGATCCTGCAGGCCCTGCGCAACCAGAACAACAACACCCCCGTGATCATGATGACCGCCTACGGAGATGTGGATACCGCGGTGAGCGCCATGCGCCTGGGCGCCTACGACTTCATACCCAAACCCTTCAAGCTGGGGACCATGAAGAAGCAGGTACGCGCCGCCCTGAAGGCCACCAGCGTCGCCGACACCCTGACCGCGAAAAGCGCCCCGCAGACGCCGCGGGAGCCCCAAGCGGCCGTGACGACGGCGCCGGCGGCGGGTCTGGACGGCCGGTACATGCGCATGATCAAGGCCTGCCCGGGGCTGGCGCCCATCGCCCGCATCCTGGAGAAGGTGGGCAGCAGCCGCAGCGGCAACGACACCTCCATCCTGATCCAGGGGGAATCCGGCGCGGGTAAGGAGATCATCGCCCGCGCCGTGCATGAGATCAGCCGGGGCAGCCGGGACCGCTTCCTGGAGATCAACTGCAGCGCCCTGCCCGAGACCCTGCTCGAAAGCGAGTTGTTCGGGCACGAGAAGGGCTCCTTCACCGACGCCAAGACGCGCAAGGAAGGCCTTTTCGAACTGGCCGGCGAGGGCACCATCTTCCTCGATGAAATTGGCGAGATGGGGATCTTGTTGCAGGCGCGGCTGCTGCGCGTGCTGGAAAACCGCCGGTTCCGGCGTGTGGGCGGCAAGGATGACCTGGAAGTGAAGGCCCGGGTGGTGGCGGCCACCAACCAGAAGCTGCAGGAGGCCATTGAGGCCGGCAACTTCCGCAACGACCTTTATTATCGTCTGCAGGTGGTGGAGATCGATGTGCCGCCGCTGCGGGAACGGCCGCAGGATCTGGAGATCCTGATCAACCACTTCGTGCGCACCAGCAACGAGGAGATGCGCCTGGAAACCGAGCCGGTGGATGCCAAGCTGCTGGAGATGCTCCAGAAGTATCCCTGGCCCGGCAACGTGCGCGAGTTGCGCAACGTCCTGAAGCGCATCATGATCCTGGAAGAGCCCGCCCGACTGCAAGCCGAGCACTTCCCGCCCCACATCCTGGCCGGGCACAACCCGCGGCACGCCTCCCAGCACCATGCCCTGGGGCAGGCCACGGGCCTGATGCCCCTATCCGAGGTCGAACGCCTCCAGATTCTCTACACCCTGGAGATGACGGACAACAACAAGAGCAAGGCCGCCCGGATCCTGGGCATCAGCCGCCAGACCCTGCGGGAGAAGCTGCGCCTGTATGAACAGGACAGTGCCGAGCCCGAAACCAGAGCCGATTCGGCCGAAGCCTGATCTGCCCGCCTTGAGGGGCCCTGGGGCCGCCGCCCGACCGGGTGGCGGCCCTTTTTTCCCCGCCATCGCCGGCCACCAGCCTATCTGATCACCTGACAACAAAATAGTCAGCGGTGAAATATTTGCTGACCCGTGGACACCCCGGCATGGGGCCCGTCTGCCGGGTCATTTTTTCTCCTGAAGTTACCCACAGGCCCCCTCGGAAAACCATAAATGATTTTTTAACAGCAAGTTGCTTCCTGGGAAAAATTTGATAGCCACCTTGCGGAAGAACTTTCCGCCTCCGTCACGGAAGACCCTCTTGCGGAACATCTTTTGCGGTGCCGGGTGGGAAACGGAAAGTTCTACCCAGCATGGAGAACCAGCGTATGCACAAAAAAATGGTGAAGCCCCTGCTCATGAGCGCCCTGCTGCTGGCCGTGCCGGCAGCCACGGCGTGGGCCGGGCTGACCAACCGGGAAAGCGACGGTTACCTGCAATGGCTGCACAGCCTGGAGCAGGCGGTGGAGGGTCGTCAGAAAAGCGGGCAGGAAGAAGGCAACCTGCTGTATCCCTTCGACCAGACCGGCTGGCAGAGCATCGAAACCCGGCCCTATCGCCACCTGAGCATCGGCAAGGCCATAGGGGAGTTGGAGCGGGAGTGGCCGCTGCGCGGCGAGGACCGCACCGCATCCCCCCTGGTCGCCCTGGCCAACGCCCGCAACTACATGAACCTCAGCGAATTCGACAGCTCCCTGGTCTGGTACGACAAAACCGCCGAGCTGGACACGGAAGGCAACTTTCTGCGGGAAGTCCAGCGCGAGAAGATGGCCACCGCGGTGGCCCAGCAAGACAGCCTGAGGGTGCAGGAATGCATCACCAACACCATCGGTCAGAGCGCGATCACGGGGCAGGAGAGCGCGTTCATCCTGGCCCTGCGCTGGGCCCTGGTGACGCGGGACAAGAAGACCATCGATCTGCTGCTGCAGAAGATCGACCAGGACGGCGACAACCTGCCGGACCGTCTGCGCTTCTGGGTGGCCTATGCCCATGCCTGGCGGAAGGATCGGGCCACGGCCCTGGCCAACCTGCAGGTTCTGGTGCGCAGCGGTGGCCTGAGCCGGGACCTGGCGGAAAGCCAGCGGGCCTGGGTCCTGAAAGCCGTCCCCGACTTTCTGTTTCTGGCCGGTGAACAGCAAGCCGCCCGGGAACTTTATGAAGTGCTGGCCGGCTCATCCCTGCCGGCCCTGGCCAGTTGGGGCGGCTACCAGGTGGCCAATCTGGACCTGCTGGAAGGTCGCTACCTGCGGGCCAGCGTGGGTTTCAAGCGAATTTGTGAGGCCCAGCGCCATGGCTCCTGGCAGGACCATGCCTGCGCCATGGCCGACCTGGCCGCCAAGATGGAACGTCTCAAGTCCGAAGGGGAGCCCTATGGCGTCAGCGCCTTTTATCACCCCTGAACAGCCCCTGAGCGAGCGGGACATGGTGCGGCGTCTGTCCGCCCTGTACAGCGAACAAGGGGAGATCTATGAGCAGATCCTGCGCCTGTCCCGCCAGCAGGGGCAGATGGTCCAGGCCGGAAGGGATCTGAGCGAAATCCGGCAGGTGCTGCAGAAGAAGAACGCCTGCCTGGAACTGATCAAGAGGCTGGAATTGACCGAACGCCAAGCGCGCCGGCAATGGGAACGCGGTAAGCACCAGTGGAGCGCCACCGCCCAGAAGACCCTGAACACGGCCCTGCACCAGGTGGGCAGTCTCATCGAGGAGATCCTCCTGCTGGAAGAGAAGAACGACATGGAATTCATCAAACAGATGCGGGCCATGCCATGAACGCCACTCTGATGCAGCCCTTGGCGGAGAAGACCCGCCCGGAAGTTCCCGGCAGCACCCGTCTGTTGCGCGGCTACCTGCACAAGACCAGCAACAGCCTGTGCGGCATCAAGGGATATGCCGGGCTCATCGCGGCCCAGGACCCGACCGAGCTGAAATCCGGCCGCTGGGCCCGCAAAATCCTCGCGGAAATCGAGCGTTTGGAAGACCTGTTGCGCAACGTGGGGGATCTGACCATGCGCCGGCACAACTTCACCGGCGGTCGGGATCTGGCCGGCGTGCTGGGACAGGCCGTGGCCCAGGTCCGGGAACAGCACCCCGGGCTGACCGCCGTGGTGCGTAGCCTGCCGGACGCGGAACTGCTGCTGCCGGAGTCGGATCTCGCTCTGGTCCTGAAAGAAGTCCTGCAGAACAGCGCCCAGGCCCGGGAGCGGGTCCTGGTGGAGATCACCGGCCAGGTGGAGATCACCGGCCGGGTCACCCTGCGGCTGGAAGACAACGGCCCCGGCATGGAACCGGAGCTGCTGAAAATGGCCGCCGAACCCTTCGTGACCACCCGGGAAGGGCACCACGGTGTGGGCCTGACCCGCCTGGACACCCTCTGCGAGATGCACGGTCTGGCCTGGTCCCTGGCCAGCCACCCGGGCACCGGAACGACCGTGACCCTGGAGGTGGCCCGTGCCCTCGAGAGCATCGACCACCCGGCAAGAACCTGAGGAAAGGCCCAAGATGACCCGCAAGCCCCAGAACATCTTGATTGTCGACGACGAAGCCAGCATGCGTGATTTTCTGGAATCTTCCCTGGCCGGGCGCTTCCAAGTGCACGTGGCGTCCAACGTGGACGCCGGCCTGGAAATTTTGCAACGGGAGCGGATGGACGTGGTCCTGTCGGATGTCCAGATGCCCGGTCGCGGCGGCCTGGACCTTCTGGACGACATCCGCCACAAGCTGGATTACCGCCCCATCGTCATCATGATGACGGCTTTCGGCACCATCGAGGGAGCCGTGGAGGCCACCCGCAACGGGGCCCATGACTACCTGACCAAGCCCTTCGGCCTGGTTCAGCTGGACCATGTGCTGCAACGCAACCTGGAAAGAGAGCAGCTGGTGACGGAGAACCGCAGCCTGCGCGAGAACGTTTCCAAGGCGGCGCGGCGCCACGGCCTGCTGGGCAACAACAGCCATATGACGCAGCTGCGCGAGCGCATCGCCATGGTGGCCGACAGCCGCGGCACCGTCCTGCTGCAGGGCGAAAGCGGCACCGGCAAGGAAGTGGTCGCCCGGGCCATCCACTACAGCGGCTGCCGCCGCGAGGGGCCGTTCATCCGGCTGAACTGCGCGGCCATCCCCGAATCTCTGCTGGAATCCGAGCTCTTCGGTTACGAGCGGGGCGCCTTCACCGGCGCGCTGACCGCCACCAAGGGCAAATTCGAACTGGCCGACGGGGGCACCCTCCTGCTGGACGAGATCAGCGAGATGCCCTTCGCCATGCAGGCCAAACTTCTGCGGGTCTTGCAGGAAAAGGAATTCATGCGCCTGGGGGCCAAGTACGCCACCCAGGCGGACGTGCGCATCATCGCCACGACCAACCGCAATCTCAAGGAAGAGATCAAGGCCCGTAATTTCCGGGAAGACCTGTACTTCCGTCTCAACGTGATCCCCATGCAGGTGGTGCCGCTGCGCCAACGCAAGGACGACATCCCTCTGCTGGCCAACCACTTCTGCCAGATATTCTGCGCCGAAAACGACAAGCCGCTGATGACCATCGGCGAGCGGGCCATGCGTCGGCTGATGGCTCAGGACTGGCCCGGCAATGTGCGCCAGCTGCAGAACGTCATCGAGCGGGCGGTCATCCTCAGCCAGGGGCCGGAGCTGAACGACGAGATCTTCGGCCTGCAGGACGAGTTGGACAGCACGGAAAAAGCGCCTTCCCTGGATTCGGACATGACCCTGCGGGATATGGAGCGCGAGCTGATCCTGCGCAAGCTGGGCCGCACCCGAGGCAACCGCACCGTGGCGGCCCAGGAGTTGGGCATCAGCGTCCGCACCCTGCGCAACAAGCTGAACCTGTACACCGACCAAGGCGTGGAGATACCGGGGTAAGCCATGATCAAGACCGGACTGCTGGACAACAACCACCTCAACACCCTGAAGAAGGCGGTGGGCGCCTATGCCGCGCGGCAGCAGGTGACGGCCACCAACATCGCCAACGTCCAGACCGAGGGCTACCAGGCTCAGAAGCTGAAATTCGAGGAGCTGGTCAACGGGGCCGGCGGGCGTCTGCAGGGCACCAGGACCCATGCCGGGCACCTGAGCCTGGGAAGGCGCGGCATCCAAGAGGTGCAACCGGAGCAGGTGGACAGCCGGAGCACCTTCGACAACGGCGTGAACAACGTGGACATCGATACCGAGATGGCCGACCTGGCCACCACCGACCTGAGCTACCGGCTGGCCACGCGCCTGCTGAGCATGCGCTACAACACATTGCGCGGGGCCATCAAGGGCCGCATGGGCTAGAAGCCAGGATCATTCATGAAGGAGCAAGACCATGAGTAGCGGACTGTTCGGGGCCATCAAGACCAGCGCCTCCGGCCTGCGGGGGCAGCGCCTGAAGATGGACGTGGTGGCCCGCAACCTGGCCAACGCGGAGACCACCCGCACCGAGGACGGCACGCCCTACCGTCGGCAGCGGGCCATCTTCGAGCAGGTCCTGGGCGACAAGGTCCAGGCTCAGAAGCTGCGCCTCAGCACCCGCGCCGGCGGCGACGGGCTTCTGCGAACCCGGCCCGGACACATGAGCGGACTGATGCCGGACACGGATGTCCCCGAGCAAGGCATCGCCAGCGATGTCCACGTGGCCGAAGACGCCGGCGAATTCCGCGTGATCTACGATCCCGGCCATCCCGATGCCGACGCCGAGGGCTACGTGCTGCTGCCCAACGTGAACCCCATCACCGAGATGGTGGACATGATCAACGCCAGTCGGGCCTACGAAGCCAACGTCAGCGCGGTGCAGACCGCCAAGGAAATGTTCAGCCAGGCCCTGAAAATCTGACAGTAGCCGAGCGAAGGGATACCGGCAGTCATGAGCATCGGCAGCATCAAATCACTGGGTTCCATCAACCCGGGCGCCGCTTATGGAGTGGGTCGGGCAACGGCCAAACCCACGGCAAACTTCGCGGATCAGCTCCAGAAGGCCATCCGGGAAGTGGATAACCTGCAGGCCGGCAGGGACCAGATGGTCGAGGGCATGGTCAGCGGGGAAGTCACCGAGGTGCACGATGTGATGATCGCGGCCAAGGAAGCCCAGCTGGCCTTCGAGTTGCTTCTGGAAGTGCGCAACAAGCTGTTGGAGGGCTACCAGGAGATCATGAGGTTGCAGGTTTAGGAAACCGTGGAAGGATCTGAGGTAATCGCGTGGACGGGATCCAACAATTCATCGACACCGTGAAGCGGAAGCTGGGCGAGCTGAGCTTCAACCAAAAGATCATGCTGGGTGCCGTGGGGGTGGCCACCATCCTGAGCGTCACCGTCTTCTCCCTCTGGATCCAAAAGGAAGACATGGGGGTGCTGTTCGCCAACCTCAGCCCCGAGGACGCCGGCGCCACCATGGACGAATTGCGCAAGATGAGTGTGGATTTCGAACTCCAGAACGGAGGCACCACCATCCTGGTTCCCGAGAACCTGGTCAACAGCCTGCGCATCGAGATGCACAGCAAGGGGCTGGTCACCGACAGCGTGACGGGCTTCGAGATCTTCGACGGGAAATCCTTCGGCTGGACCGAGTTCATCCAGAACGTGAATTACCAGCGCGCCCTCGAAGGAGAGCTGACGCGCACCATCGAATCGTTGACCTCCGTCCAGTCCGCCCGAGTCCATCTGGTCCTGCCCAAACCCTCCATCTTCAACAAGGCTCAGGCCGGGGCCACCGCCAGCGTCACCCTGAAGCTGGGGCGCGGCGTCCATCTGGGCGAGAACCAGATCGGCGGCATCCAGTCCCTGGTGGCCTCGTCGGTGCCCAATCTCAACGTGGACAACGTGCGCATCCATGACACCACGGGCCGCGAACTGTCCAGCAGCGTGCAGGACACGGACGTGGGCCGCAGCCAGACCCAGCTGGAACTGCGCAAGGAAGTGGAGCGTCACCTGACGGAAAAGGCCCAGGGCATGCTGGACCGCGCCCTCGGTCCGGGGCGGTCCATCGTCCAGGTCAGCGCCACCCTGAACTTCGAGAAAATCGAATCCGAACGGGAGATATTCGATCCCCAGGGCATCGTGGTGCGCAGCGAAGAACGCAACGAGATCAACAGCCCAGAACGCGGCACCGAGGAAAGCAGCCTCACCAACAACGAGCTGAACCGGACCGTGGAGCACGTGGTGTCCGAGGTGGGCAACGTCACCCACCTGAGCGTTTCGGTCATGGTGGACGGCCACTACGAGCCCTCCGAAGACGGCGGCGAGATGGTCTACGTGCCCCTGACCGACACCGAGATCACCAAC
>PDQT01000330.1 GCA_002747875.1 bacterium DOLZORAL124_64_63 | reverse complement strand
CCGACCAACCGGAAATTTATGCCGGGCGGGGCTTTCACGACGCCGGCTGGGAAATACACCTTTCTTTGGCCGATTGGCAGCTTTCCGACCTCCCCGCGTCCCGACTGAAGGTCCAGGAATTCACCCCGGCGGACCTTCCCGGCGTGGAAGCCCTGTACCGGCGCCATCGCTGGCGCACCCTGCGCGAACCGGGGGACAGCCAGGCCTACTACACCATGCCCGGCACCCGAGGACTGGTGGCCCGGGCTGCCGATGGCCGGATCGCCGCCTATGCTTTCTGCGGCAAGGGGGGCGATTTCCCCGACTACGTCTGCGAATGGGGTGGTCCCCGGGACGCCCTGCTACCGGTCCTGGCCGCTGTTCGCCGTCGGAAAATGGCGCAGCAGATCCTGATCCCGGCCGGAGCCGAGGATCTGGTCAATCCTCTGGTGGACCAGGGCTGTGGCTGGGTGGCCCTTCCTTCCGGTCAGTGGGCCGTTCTGGACCCGGAAAGGCTGGCCGAATGCCTGCCCCCTGAAATGAGGAAAACCACAAGGCCCAGTCACCCGCGGGAATGGCTGGGCAGCATCGACCAGGACGGTCAACCGGTGCCGGGTATTCTGAATGTGGCCGTGTGGGGGTTCGATTCCGTATAGGGCGGATTCCCGCCAAACCGGGCCGCCGGGACGCGGACTTCTTTCTCAAGCTCGGCTGGAAAAGCACCGATAAGGAAACCAGAACGGCTGTTTTCTATCCGCTCCAACCACTCTCTGTGACGCCGCGCCTGCGGGCAGGAGGAAGGATCCTACTTCCATACCGGCTTCCCGGACAGGGGCCATTCCGGCCAAACCCTTGCAGGGAAAGGATTCCCCGCCCAGACAAGAAACCGAGTCCCCCTTTCCGGCCGAATCCGGGCCCAGGTCTTGAGCCCCGGCACCCGGCTTGCTAAACTGGACCGGGAACAGGAACACCGCCCTGGGGCGGATCAACGTCAAGAGACAGGTATCTCATGAGCATGAATCGAGTCACCGGCGGTTTGCCCTACGTGCAACCGAATCTCCTGGACAAGTTCCAGGTGGACA
>PDQT01000328.1 GCA_002747875.1 bacterium DOLZORAL124_64_63 | reverse complement strand
AGTTCGTCAACTTCGAGTTCCAGAACTCCGATCCGGCGACCGGCACCGGTCTGGCCCCGGACTGGATCGGCCTGGGCACCCAGTACGGTGGCAAGGGCCTGATGCTCATCCTCTTCCTGGTGCTGGCCCTGATCCTCAAGAAGAACCTGAACGGCCTGCTGGCCGGAGCCGCCGGCGCCACCGACAGCGGCGCGGGCACCGCCTCCGCCGCGGGCCCGGGCCGGCCGGGCGAGGACGATCACTTCGACGGTATCCCCGAAATCGACGACCAGATCATGAACGACATCCAGGACTACGCCGCCGAGAACCCCGAACGGGTGGCCGAAGTCATCCAGTCCTGGATCAAGGAAATCAACCTGGGCGCCACCATGAGCGCCGGTGCGGGAGAGTAGCGTGTCCCAGAAAAGCGTCCGCAAAGCTGCCGTTTTTCTCATGGCCCTGGGCAGCGAGTCCGGCGGCAAGGTCATGTCCAAGCTGCCGGACGATATGGTCGAAACGCTGACCCAGACCAT
>PDQT01000303.1 GCA_002747875.1 bacterium DOLZORAL124_64_63 | reverse complement strand
TTGACCTGATCTTCGAAGACCAAGCCACGGCCTTCACCTTCGAAGAGATCCAGGTGCTGGAAGAGGGTACCGGTAGCTTCGTGGCCGGCAGCGGGCAGGGTCTGACCTTGGCTTTGGACACGGCGCTGGACGATGCGTTGCGCGCCGAGGGGCTGTGCCGGGAGATCATCAACAAGGTGCAGAACCTGCGCAAGAAGAGCGGCCTGGAGGTTTCGGACCGTATCCGGTTGGCCATTTCCGGTAACGAGACGGTTCTGGCCGCCGTGCAGCGACACGCGGAGCGGATCCGGACCGAAACCCTGGCTCTGAGCATTGCCGCGGACGGTGAGTTGCCTTATAAAGACTCTTTCCGTATCGATGAAAACGAGGTCGGGATCGCTTTGGACAAGAGCGTCAACGGACATTCCGGAGGATAGACATGCGCAAGACCGATTTGCAGCGTTTTCGCAACATGCTTCTCGAAGAGAAGGAGCGGGTGAGCGCGTCCCTGGCCCGCCACGAAAAAATCATCGCCCACACTGATGACCAGTCGGGTCTGGAGACGGGCAAGGCCCACAGCAACCACATGGCGGACCAGGGCTCGGACGAGTTCCAGTACGAGACCACCATCAAATTCGCCAAGAAGGAAGGCCGCCACCTCTACAACATCGAGGAGGCCCTGACTCGTATCGAAGACGGGACCTACGGCAAGTGCCAGGGCTGCGGGGGGAACATCGCCCTGCCGCGCCTGAAGAGTCTGCCTTTTGCCCGGCTGTGCATCGAGTGCAAAGAAAAGGAAGAGGCCGGGCAATTCTGATGTTGGCCCGTTTCTGTCCTCCCTGGATCTGGGCGCCGCTGGTGCTGGTGCTGGATCTCGTCAGCAAGCGCCTGGTCCTGGCCCATGAGGCGGCCCTGCGGGGGCGCGTGGAAATCTTGGGCGATTTTCTGCGCTTCATCTACGTGCGCAACCCGGGCTCGGCCATGGGCCTTTTCCCCGTGGGGCGCGTCTTTTTGATCAGCGTCAGCGTGGCCGCCGCCATCTTCCTGGCTTTTCTCTACCACCGCACCGATCCTCGCTTGCGCCTGCGCAAAGCCGCCATGGCCGCCATTCTGGGCGGGGCCCTGGGCAACCTCATCGATCGGATTTTCTACAACGGCTTGGTGGTGGATTTCATCGATGTGGGCATCGGATGGAAGCGATTCTATACCTTCAATATTGCCGATGTGGGGGTGAGCATCGGCGGGGCCATTCTTTTTCTCTGCATCCTGCTGGAAGGGCGCCGCGGCGACGCCGCGGAAAGCGATGAGGCAAGCGCTGCGGCACACACTGAGGCAAGCGCCGCGGACGCCATCCCGGTCCGAGATGCCTCTTCTCCCGAATCCTCCGGTCCCGAATCATGAGCGACCGGTCCGCGCCACGGCGGGAATTCACGGTGAGTGAGGCTGACGCCGGTCTGCGCCTGGACGCCTTCCTGAATACGCGTTGCCCCGACTTCAGCCGCACCCGCATCCAGAACGATCTGGCCGCCGGCCGCGTGCTGGTGCAGGGGCGGTCGCGCCCCAAGGGCTTCAAGCTGAAGGAGGGCTGGCGGGTCACTTACGAGCCCAGCCCGGTGCGGGAACTGGAGGCCGTGGCCCAGGATCTGCCCCTGGACGTGGTCCATCAGGATCCGCATCTCATCGTCCTGAACAAAGCGGCCGGCATGGTGGTGCATCCGGCACCGGGGCATCCCGACGGCACCGTGGTCAACGCCTTGCTGCACCATGTGGGGCGCTTCCGCACGGCGGATGATCCGCTGCGGCCGGGGATCGTGCACCGCCTGGACCGGGACACCTCCGGCCTGATGGCGGTGGCCCTGACGCCGGAGGCGCACAACCATTTGGCGGATCAACTCAAGGATCGCCGGATGGGGCGCGATTACCAGGCTCTGAGCTGGGGCCAGTGGCACGAAGACGCGGGGACCCTGCAGGGCGATATCGGCCGCCATCCCCGCCACCGGGTGCGCATGGCCGTGGTCGAGCGGCAAGGACGGCCCGCCACCACCCGCTACACGGTGCAGGAGGATTTCGGCTTCGCGCAGCTGTGTCGCGTCAAGCTGGAAACCGGGCGCACCCATCAAATCCGCGTGCACTTCGCGCACAACCACCATCCGGTGGTGGGAGACCCGCTGTACGGGGACGACCGCCGGGTCGCCGGAGTGCATCCTCTGGACCGGGTGCGGGCTCAGGCCATGGTCAAGGGGGCCGGCCGGCAGATGCTGCACGCCTTCCGCCTGGCGCTGACGCATCCGGCCACGGGGCAAGAGATGGTCTTCGAGGCCCCGCTACCGGAAGATTTCGCGACCGTTTTGGCGGGGCTGCGACCGGCCCCTGGCGTGTGACCCGGTGGTGGACACCGGACCGCCGTTGGGCTATCCTCCACGGAGGGGAACAGAGACAATCGGAAACCATCCCTGGGGCTTTTCAACAAGCGAGTGTTCCGTGAAACTGAAGGAAAAAATCCGAGACGGGGTGGCCATCCTGGAGATGAGCGGCAAGCTCATGGGCGGCCCCGACGCCGAGGCCTTTGACGAGACCCTCAAGACCCTCATCCACGAGGGGCACTGCAACGTCATCGTCAACATGGAGAAGGTGAAGTGGGTCAACAGCACCGGGCTGGGCATCCTCATCTCCGGCTACACGACCCTGCGCAAAAGTGGGGGCGAGTTGAAACTGCTGAAAGTTTCCGATCGTATCGAGAATATCTTCGTCGTGTCCAAACTGTTCACGGTCTTCCAGTCCTTCGCGGACGAGGACGAGGCCGTGCAGAGTTTTTCCTGAGCCGGACGGGGTCCTCTTGAATGACAAGATCAAACTGAGCCTTCCCAGCCAGATGCGGTACCTCGGCGTGCCCGACGCCGTGCTCATGGAAATCGGCAGCGATCTGGAGTGTCGGCAGCAATCCCTGGAGGAACTGGGCACCAGTGTCATCGAAGCCTGCACCAACGCCATGGAGCACGGCAACCAACTGGATGAAGCTACCCCCATCGAGGTGATCTTCGAGGTCGCTGAACTGACCATCACCATCACGGTCTTGGATTCGGGGCCCGGTTTCGACTTCGAACACTGGGAACCGTCGGCCGAACTCATGCGCGAACGCGGTCGCGGCATCCAGATCATGCGCGAGTTCTGCGACGAGGTCAGTTTCGCCCGCCACGCGGACGGGCGGTTCATGATCGTCCTGAAAAAGACCCTTGCCCCCGACGATGACGACGACTGACCCTGCCCACACCTATCTGGGGCTGGATTACGGCCTGCGCCGGATTGGTCTGGCGGTGGGCGATTCTTCCCGCCGTCTGGCCTTTGCCGTGGGAACCCACCAGGAAGGCCGTGACGGTTCCATCCTGGAATTCCTGGACCATCTGATCCGTGAAAGGGATGTGCGCACCTTGGTGGTGGGGCTGCCCCTGAAGGCCGACGGCGGCGAAGGCGACATGGCCCGCAAGGTGCGCCGTTTTGCCGATCTGTTGGCCGAGCGTCTGGGTTTGCCGGTGGTGCTTTGGGACGAACGCTACAGCAGCCAGGAAGCGGACCGCTGGTTGCGGGACAAGCGCCGGGTGGGCAAGGGGGACCGGGACGCCCTGGCCGCCGAGATCATTTTGCAGAGTTATCTGGACAGCCTGGAGGAGGGGGCATGAGCCGGATCTGGCGCATCCTGCTTGCTGTCTTGTTGCTGCTGGCGGTGGCGGCGGTGGGCGGTTCGTGGTGGGCCTGGTCCCAGTGGACCGGCCCGGGGCCGGGATCTGCGGACACGTCGGTGGTGGTGGAGGTGCCGGTGGGCATGACCCTGTTGGCGGCCGCCGACACCCTGGAAGCCCGAGGCTTGTTGCGTGACGCGCGCGTGCTGCTGGCCGGCGCGCGGCTGACGGGGCAGACCCGAAGCCTGCGGGCCGGACTGTACCGGTTGCCGGGGGGACGCAGCCCGCGGGATCTGCTGGCGGATTTGACCAGCGGCCGCACGGTGCAGATCCGGGTGACCCTGGCCGAGGGGCTGGATGCGGAGCAAAGCGCCGCCGTGCTGGCGGATAAACTGACCTTCGGGGCGGAGCGTTTCCTGGTGGTGGCCGACAGCCTAGTGCGGGCGCGGGCCGCCGCCGAGGGCTGGTTACCGATCGGCCGTGGCGTGGCGTGGATGGATTCCCTGCTGGCGGAGCCGGGGCCGCAGGTGCCTCGTCGTCTGCATTGGTGCGAGGGCTATCTGGCGCCGGACACCTATCTCTTCGGGGCGGGTGCCGATCCTCTGACAGTGGCCCGGCACCTGATCCGGACCCAGTGGGATCGGCTGGATTCCGCCTTGGCCGTGGCGTCGGCGGGGCCTAAGGTCTTCCACAGCCCCCATGAACTGCTGACCCTGGCCTCCATCGTGGAAGCGGAAGCCCGTCAGGCCAATGAGCGGACCCGCATCGCCGCCGTCTACAGCAACCGTTTACGGCAGGGGCGGCGGCTCGAGGCGGATCCCACGGTGGCGTATCTGCTGCACAAGCGCGGCCGCAGGATGTTCTTCAAGGATCTGGAAGTGGCCTCACCTTATAATACCTACCGCAGTGGGGGCCTGCCGCCCGGGCCCATCGGCAATCCGGGGCTGGCCTGCCTGCTGGCGGCAGCCCGCCCGGACAGCACGCGGGAGTTGTATTTCGTCTCCGATGGTCATGGGGGGCATGTTTTTTCCCGTACCCTGCGGGAACATCAGGAAGCGGTCCGGCGTTTCCGTCGGGCCAAGGCGGCGGAAAGAAGGCGCCGCGGGGGATGATTCCAAGGGCTGCCCTGACCGTTGCCGTGCATCCGCCGCGGGGTTGACCGACCGGCCGACCTAGCGTATTTTGGGACCCGGAATCGGATTATCTTGAAAGGATGCCAAGCGGATGGAATTTTTGCGCAAGACTTGGTTGCTGTGGCTGTCGCTTCTGCTGATCGTGGTCGGTTTTTTCAGCTTGGACGGCGGCAAGCTTTCTCTGGGCCCCATTCTGCTGGTGGCTGGTTATTGCTTGGGTTTACCGGTCTTCCTCTTTCAATCCTTTCGACGGAGTCTGGGCGAATAGTTCAGCTGGCTAGAGCGCCTGCCTTACAAGCAGGAAGTCGCAGGTTCGAGTCCTGCTTCGCCCACCAAAAAACAAAAAAACGCTCCCCTCAGCCCTCCTCGCTTTCGGGAGCGTTTTTGTTATTATAAGTGAAACGGGCCGTATTTTTTTTTAAATTTCATTGTCTAGTCGGAAATATAGGGTTGCATCGATCTGATCGTTATGGTACTCTTACAACGTCAAGTGATGGATATGTGAGTGGGAAGGAGGGCTCAACGCAGTTGTCATTGTTTACGCTTGGGTTAGCCACCCTCGCTTGCTCTTACCTTTTTTGGAGGTAACCTAATGGTTCTTAGGAAAATCATGGGTCTCTTCGTTTGTGTCTTGGTTATCGGTAGTGCGGCTTTTGCCACTGCTGGTATCCCTGATCCGACTGAGACCACCGCCACCATGCCTAACGTCGACACCTCGGACGATCTTGCTCTGTTCAATTTGCCCAACGGTCAGGGGCGTCCGTTCAACGACGCTCAGATCAAGAATGATGGCACCTCTGTGGATGCTCATATTGAGATGATCGTGCGTGACGCGTTTGGGGCCCCCGTGGCGAACTTCCCTCGGGAAGACATGTGGCTGGTGTCTGCTGATGGTGGCCTGGTGTCCTGCAGTGGTGGCACGACCGCTGATCTGAACACCGATAGCGAGGGTTTCACCCAGTGGGTCTCCCCTCTCAGCGCTGGCGGTTACAGCACTGATGTTTGCGTTGTGTACGTCAATGGCCTGGCTCTGACCGGTGCTCCGTTCACCCTGTTCTTCAACAGTGCTGACATGAACGGTGACGGTGTTGTGAACTTGGTGGACATTGGTCGTTTCACTGCGGCTTACATCGGTGACTACAACTTCTCCGCCGACTTCTCTGCTGATGGCGTTTTGAACTTGGTCGACATTGGCCGTCTCTCTGGCGCTATGGGTGCCACCTGTCCCTAAGTTGAAATTGTCTTCTCCGCTTGGCTGTCAAGCCGTTTCGGAGAATTCGAAAAGACAAGATACATGCTGGCTGGAAAGCAGCGCACTGCTAAGGTTCTCGCAAGGTTTGCCCTGATCGACACCTTGGTAGTTAGGAAAAGAATTTTTCCAGCTGATCTTTGATTCCAGGTGGTCCCGCTGATGCAGGCGGCGGGACCACGCGAAAAAGCAATTTTCCGCTTTTTTGCACAGCATCCCCTTTGATGTCCTGCGTAGCTTTACAAGGAGAATAAGAAAATGAAGAAGTTGGTTTTTCTGCTGATGGCGATCCTGGTTGCGGGCTCCGCCTTTGCCGTTGTTGACACGGACACGAACTCCATGGGGTTCTACTTTGATGAAGAGGGCAACATGCCCACCATCGAGGTCCCCAACCCCTACACCCCGATCACGGGTTACATCCTCATCGCCAACCCTGACTTCGGCCTTCTGAATGCCTTCGAGGTCGGTATGATTCTGGATGGCCCGTACATCGCCCTGGAAGTCACTCTCCCGGTTCCGGGCCTGAACATTGGTGACGCCAATAACATGCTGGTTGGTTATGGTACTCCCATTCTCGTCGAGGGTGATGTTGTGCTCGCCGCTACCGTCACTTTCCTCTACAGCGATCCTAGCCAGCCGCTGTTCATCGAGCTGACCAATTCCACGCCTGACTCCACGCCGGAGTTCCCCGGCCTGCCCTCGGCTGTGGTCAATGGTGACGCCGAACAGCTGATCCCCTTGGCTCTGAGTGCTTTTGAAGCGCCTGCCGCCGCCATCAACGGTTCGGTTGTGGCTACCCACAGCACCACTCTGGACAACATCAAGAGCCTGTACCGGTAATTGATGCGCGCCTGACTGGATTTTGCCAGGAAAGAGCCCAGATCTTCGGATCTGGGCTCTTTTGTCAACGAGGGGATGGCGGGATATCGTTGGCACCCACGGATAGCTTTTGTGGCCATGGTTTTCCACAAAAAAAATTTTCATCTGGACGTATACGCCAGATTTTATTTAATATATGCATCCCGAGTTCGAGAACGATGTCTGAGGCAATTGCCGTGGGCAAAATTTATCGGGCTTGATACGTTTTGTTGCTGGGTATAAAGCAGCTTGGTCTTGGCGCAGACGGCACCCAGATCGGAGTTGAGTGCAACAATCCATGGACCCCAGGGCAAGAAACGGATTTTCCACGAAAGGGGAAATGACCATGAAAAAGTTGATTTTTGCCATGGCCGCGCTGGCGGCTCTCTCTCTGCTGGCCCCTGCTGCGGGCTTTGCTCAGCTAGATCTCACGGCGCGAAACCAGATCGGAATCTACACTGATGCGGACTGCACCTCCGCCTCTGTGGACCTTACGAGTGTGGGCATGCTTGATGCGTATATCGTTGTGACCAATCCGTACAGCAACGAGAGAGATGAACCGGTTTCCGCCCTTACTGGTTATGAGTTGGGCCTTACTATTCCTGGCGACAATGCCGGGTTCTTGCAGATTCTGAGTATGAACATCGCCGTGCCGGGTCTGAACATTGGGAATAGCACCAACCATTTGGTGGGTTTCGGCTCTCCTGCGCTGGTTGTTGACAACAAGCTCCATGTGTCTACCCTGTCCCTGTTTTACAGTGGCTCTGGTCAGGACGTTGCCATTCATATGACTACGGCTACCCCGGCCTCCATTGAGGGGGTTATGTGCCTTCTGGAAGCGGTGACCGAGGATCTTATTCCCGTATACCCGTCCAGTGGTAGCTTTGAGAACCCTGTGTTTGCCATCAACGCCAGTGTCACGGCTACTGATGTGACCAGCTTCGACAACATCAAGGCCATGTACCGTTAATTTCCGAGGCCTTTGCGAAAATCCCCTTCCGAACGATCGGAAGGGGATTTTTTTTTGTTGGTGCGCCCGGCAGGGCGCACGTTTTTGGAGGTGCAAGTCCTCTACAGGCCCGATGTCTTCTACAGGCCCGATGTCCTCTACAGACCCGACAGGGGGAACTGTTAGCTGATCGGCAAGGGCTGGTACCGCGAGCTACAGTCTGAAGGAAGCCGTAGACAAAGCCCCCGCTCGGAGACAACGCCCCCGCTCGGAGACAACGCACCTCATGAACGCGGTGGTCGAACGCGAGAACATGATCGAGGCTCTGCACCGTGTGGAGCGGAAGTTCCTCGGCTTCTTGAGGACGTTCCACAAGGAGGCGCGCCTGAAAGTCGCCCCAGCCAGCGTGACTCGTTTGAAGGGAAAGCTGAGGGCTGTGTTCCGGCGGGGGCGCGGCCGTAACCTTGAGCGCTTTATCACCGAGGACTTGAATCCTCTTCTGAAGGGTTGGATCGGCTACTTCAGACTGGCTGAGGTAAAGGGCATCTTCGAGGAGTTGGATGGTTGGATCCGCCGGAAACGGCGGAACCTCCTCTGGCGTCAATGGAAGAGGCCCTGGACTCGGGCGCGGAAGTTGATCCGACTGGGATTGGAGCGGATCAGAGCTTGGCGTTCAGCCACCAATGGGCGTGGCCCTTGGGGGCACAGTGGCGCCTCGCATATGAACCAGGCGGCGTGCCTCAGCCTTGACCTAAATTCGGTGTGTGTTTATCATGTTGTGTGTCACCCCACCTTTTGCCGGCCCCTGAAGACATGTTTCTCTTTCCCTGCATGGAGTCCGCAATGATTCCTGTTTATCGTCATCTGCCTGGGATCCGCCATCTCGGTCTCCTCTCGACCTTGTTTTTCCTTTTGCTGCTGTTGCTGCTGCCGGGATCGGGGGACGCAGCTTCGCCCCTGACTGTCCTGGAGGATGACTCCAACCATCTGCGTTTGCAGGTCTCGGATCTGGAGACGTCCTGGCGAGAGGTCAATCTGCCGGAAAAGGGGGTGCTTCTGTTTGAACCCCGGATCATGGGCATGCTCACCTCCGGTCAACCCGGTCATGCGCGCACGCCCCAGAGTGGCGGCTGGTTGCTGATCCCGCCTGGGAAGACACCCAGGGTGAAGGTGAAGCAAGAGATCTGGACATCGGCCGGCCTGCGCCCCTTGGCGGTGCAACCCGTGCCCGTGCTGGTGGAGGGGGCGACACCGGATTTCCGGCACACAGGAGAGATTCTGGTCCTGCCTGATGAAGATTTGCCGACGGATGCGCCTTTGCCGGGGGGCATCCGGGAAATCGTGTCGCGGCGTGGTCAGGCGGCCACAGGCCCGGCTCTGCAACTGGGGCAGGTGCTCTGGTGGCGCGGGCACCGGATCGTGGCCTGGCAATTGAATCCCTTGCGGCATGACGGGCACCTGGCTACCGAAAGCCTGGTAAGCGGGACCTGGGATATCGTCTTCGAGGCGGACAAGGCCGCCGCTGTGGTCCCTGCGGGGCATGACCGCAAGCTCACCCCCGAGGGGGACGCGCAGCTCGCCGGTCTTTTCCTGAACTCCGGTCTGCTGGAGAGCATCAGTACCGAGGCCACCCATGCGGGGCTGGAGCACCCGCGGGCCGACAAGGCGGCCACCGGTAAGGGAACCCTGCTGGGGAACATGGAAGGGCGCATTGTGGTGCCCGCCACCCGCCTGTATCGCGTGACGGCCGCTCGTCTTGTGGAGCAGGGTTTCATCCCCTCTTCGGGGGTGGCTGAAGATCAGATCCGTCTGTATCAGCGGCGTTATCTGCCCCGCCTGGATGATGGCTCCGGAGATCGCCCTTATGCCGAAATCGAGGTTCCCATCCACATGGTTGGGGAGGGAGACACCTTTGATGGGGACGATTTCTTTGTTTTCTATGGCCTGCGTCCTCGGGATGATACGGATTTCATGGCCGATCTGGGTAGCGGCGACGAGAGCATTTTCGGTTGCGGCGACAACCTGGAGTACAACAACGCCGGCAATATCTACTGGGTAGCGGCCGCAGAGCCGGATGCGGACCAGAGTTGGGCGCGCATGGAGCAAATCAGCCTGGACGCGGCCTCGGGCACGCTCCTGGAGAATTACCGTCGGCAAGAGCATCTGGAAGAGCAGGTGGCGTACCGCCAGACCGAAGCCGCGGGCTTTCTGGATCGTTTGTATTACAACCACTACCGGGACACTTCGGTTTCCATTCCCATCAGCCCGCTGTGGAGCCCGGATCCCAATGGTGGGGATATTTCCGCCACCGTGCAGATGGCCGCCTTCAGTTACTTGGAACAGACGCTGAATTTCAAATTTCAGACGGACAACGTCCTGGAGACGGAGTTGGGCTCTGTGGTGCTGAACTCCACCGAATTGGAGGAGTTCAGCTTCACTGCTCCAGCCGGTGCGTTCGCTGGAGAGACTGCCAAGCTGATGGCCACCAACGCGACCGGAGGCTCTCTCTACTCTTGGATAAACTGGCTGCGTCTTTCCTACGATGCCCTTTATCGGGCCGTGGGCAATCGCTTGGCCTTTCATGGGGGCGAGGGCATTGGTGCTCGCCCCATCGAGGTGACGGGTTTCACCAACGACGATCTTGCCTTGGTGGAAATCACGGATCCTCGCCACCCCGTCTGGGTCAATCTGGGTGCGCAGAACATCGTGCCCTCGGGGGAGGGTTTCAAACTGTCCATCATGCCTGTGCAGGACAGCGGGCCGCGCCACTTCCTGGCGTACGGGTCCTTCAGCGGTACCGGTGTGGCGGAATTTAACTACTATCAGGCCAGCCTGGCTGCCGACCAGGTCAGCCCGCTGGATCTGGACGGGTCCGATCCTGATCTGCTGGTTGTTCTGCATCCGGATTTTCGGGAGACGGCCCAGCGCTGGATCGACCATCGCATCGCCCGGTCGGGTGGGGACCTGAATGTGCATGTGGCCGAGGTGCAGGACATTTATGATTGGTATTCCGGCGGCCTGAAAGATCCCTGGGCCATCAAGCGCCTGACGACCCACGCCATCAACCAGTGGGGAACCTGGGCCTTGGTGATTATCGGCGATGCCAACGAGAACGCGCGCCAACTGGGAGTGGCGCCCGAAGCCCGGAATTGGTCCGTGGACTACGTGCCCACGCACTACCATATCCAGGAGACCAACGAATACCCCGCGGAGGTGCTGCCCTCGGACAAGTGGTACATCACTTTCGAGGCGGGCATGAACTACCCGCAGGAAGATTTTCCTGATGCCGTCCGCGCTCCCTGGCAGATGTACTCGGGGCGTTTGTCCTGCAACTCGCCCGAGGAGTTGGACGCCATGATCGACAAGATCATGGTGGTGGATAACGTGCAGGCGGAGCAGAACTGGCGCCGGAAGCTGCTGCTGGTGGCGGATGACGCCTGGTCCAACGGGTATGGCGGCGAAACCAGCACCTTGACGTATCGTGCCTGGGAAGAAGCTTTTGCCGGAGTGGAGCGGGAGGAGATGAAGCCCCTCTGGGAAGGGGGGACTCCCGTGACCTTGGTGGCGGACACCCTCTTTCTGGATACCTATCTGCGCCCTGTCTGGGAAGCGGATGGCAGTCCGGCAGAAAGGAATGCTCCGGATTACCAGGAGCATGTGGTGGAGACGGGTGCCCTTCAGGATTTGCGCGCGGCCATGAATGGTGGGGCTTTGCTCTTGCATTACCAGGGGCATGCCAATCATCAGGTCTTGTGTTCGGAATATTGGTTTCAGGACGGTCCCAACACTGCCCGCAATGATGTGCAGTATCTTGTGAATGCCGATCGACCCTGGGTCTTTTTCGGCATGGGATGCCATATTTCGGATTGGGCCCAGGATCCTGTCAGAGGTTTCACCTCGTTCGCGCCATCCATTGGGGAAAAGCTTCTGACCCATGCCTCCGGCGGGGCCAGTGCCACCTACGGCAGCCCCGGTTTTGAGTACATTTCGCCCAACCGGGATTTCGGCGAGTTCATGATCCGGCGCTGGATCTTGGAACCGCCCGCCGCGCGCATGGCCCCGGAGGCCGGGGGGCCGGTGCCGCACCGCAGCCGCTGGATGTTGGGCGAACTGCTCTGGTACAGCGAGGCCGATGTGCTGGCCGCCGACAGCAGCACCCTGGCCCGGGAAATGGTGGCCCAGTACCAACTGCTGGGCGATCCCTTGATGATGCTGGACGCCGGTCCCGCCGAGGTGACGGCCACCCTGGACGGCAGCCCCATCAGTGGCGAAGTGGAGTTGGTGGCGGAGGATCTTTCCGGGGAACGCACCGTGCTTATCGAGGCGCGGGACGAAGCGGGCATTGATCGACTGGTGGTGACCGACAGCAACGGCGAGGACCTGACCGCGGCGGTCAGCGTGGAGACCTTGCCGGCCGGGGCCATGGACCAGCAGGAAGTGTTCTACACGCTGACCTTGCCGGTGCGCGCCTTCGCTCACCAGATCCAGGTGGATGTCTTCGGCACCGGGGCGCCCCTGGCGTCGGATCCCCACTACACCCTGGTGCTGGATGTGCCCCATGAGGCGGTCTTCACCGTGGATGGCGAGGAAATTGCCCCGGGCAGCTATGTCTTCACCCCGCAAGAGCCGGTGCACTTCGCGTTCACCCTGAGCAGCGGCGCCTGGCTGGGAGCCGACCAGGTCATCAGCTTGGCCGGAGAAAACCTCACGGTCACCGATGTGGTCCTGGAGCGGGGCAAGGCCAACACCTTGAGCGGATCGTTCACCGCCGTGGCGGAACCGGGCACCGCGGGGGGCCGGTCCGTGGTCATGACCATCGGGGGGGTGGCGTCATCCTTCAACCTGGAAAGCGACGGCGCCGAGCCGGCCAAAGCGGCCATCACCCGGGTCATGAACTATCCGAACCCCATGCGGGACGGCACCCGCTTCGTGTTCGAGACCACCGCCACCAGCGGCCAGGGGCAGGTGCGGATTTTCTCGGTGGCGGGGCGTACGGTGGCCAATATTCCGTTCACCTATTCCGCCGCCGGTGAACCGGTCATTCCATGGGATGGCCGGGACAACCAGGGCGCTGGTCTGGCCAACGGCACCTATCTGTATCGTTTGGAAATGTCCACCCCGGCGGGCATGCTGGTCAGTCCCATGCAGCGCCTGGTGGTCATGAACTGATCAAAGGAGATACCCGTGCGCGGATGGAGCTGGCATCGGGTTAGGCAACTGTTGGCCGTGATGGCCCTGATGTTGCTCATTGCGGGGATGCTGACCCTGACAGGTTGCGCCCCCAAGCGTCTGTCGCCCCTGGACCCGGGGCCTAAAGACGATACCGTTGCCGAGGGTGCCGCGCCGGCTCCCCAGTTGCTGGCGGTGGGCTTGGCCGAAGGCCGACCGACGTTGGACGTGTCGGTGGACGGCCCGGCCGTGGTTCTGGATGCCGGCAGCCGGGCCCGGCTGCACACCTTCGGGGAAGCCGGCGGCCGCCTCCAGGCCTCTCGGGCGGGGGATGCCGTGCGCTGGAATGTGGGGGGCGGCTGGCTGGTCCACGGCAGTATCGTCCTGCAGCCCATGGATCCGGACCAGCGCCTCAGCTTGGGGGAGCAGGACTTCCGGGGCGACTTCCTCATCATCCCCTCCCCGCGCGTCAGCGGTCTGACCCTGGTCAACCAGGTGGGGCTGGAGGACTATCTGTACGGCGTGGTGCCCTGGGAGATCGGCCGGCACGGCCAGCCGGAGCAGGCGGCTCTGGCGGCCCAGGCCGTGGCCGCTCGCACGTACACCATCAGCCACATGGGCAGCCGACGGGCCCTGGGATTCGATGTCTACGCCTCGGTCATGGACCAGGTCTACAAGGGCAGCCGCCACGAGGACGCCCTGTGCAACGCCGCGGTGGACGCCACGGCCGGCCTGGTGCTGATGCACGGCGATGACCTGGTGGACGCCTACTACAGCGCGTGCTGCGGCGGCCACAGCAGCTGTATCGACAAGGTGTGGCCGCGCGAAGCCGCGTCCTACCTGCGCAACCGGCGGGACAGCCGGCACGGTGGTCAAGCCTTCTGCGCCGACAGCCGCTATTTCACTTGGCGGGAAGAATGGCCGGCGGGCCGTTTGGAAGACATCCTGCAGAAAACCCTGCCCGCCTACGTGGAATACATGGCCGATGCCGCCCGCGCTCCCTGGGCCCACCCCGTTTTCACACCGCGCCGCGCGGATGGCGACTGGCGGCGGCCCGGGCAGCTCCTAGATATGAAAATCGTCGCGCGCACACCCAGCGGTCGGGTGGGCCGACTCATTGTCCAGACCACCGCCGGCAGCTACACCATCAAAGGCGACCGCACTCGCTGGGTGCTGGCGCCCTCGTCGGGCAAGCCGGCCATTCTGCGCAGCGCCCTGTTCGATCTGAAGCTGGAACGGTCGGACGGCCGTTTGCGGCGGGTGGTGGCCCGGGGCCAGGGCTATGGGCACGGCATCGGCCTGTGCCAGACCGGGGCTTTGGAGATGTCCCGCCAGGGATTCAGCGCGCGGGAGATATTGACCCACTATTACCCGGGTAGCGAGCTGCGGCACCTGAAACTGCGGCATCCGGCGCAGGGACGATGAGCGGGCCCGCGACCTTGGCCCGCCGTCTGGTGGTGGGGCTGGCGGGCCCTTGGCCCACGGCGCGGGAATGGAATTGGCTGCGTTGCCGGCAACCCGCCGGCGTGATCCTCTTTTCTCGTAATGTCGAATCCTGCGAACAGCTGCGCGCCCTTTGCCGGGCCCTGAAGGGGTTGCGGCGGGATCTGCTGATCTGTGCCGATCATGAGGGCGGGCCGGTGAGCCAGTTGGCCGCCGCGGTGGGGCGTCCACCGGCGGCCTGGGGGCTGGGGCGGCTGGATGATACCGAGCTGACGTTCGCGGTGCATCAGGAGACGGGGCGGCGGCTGCGCGCCGCCGGGGTGGGCATGGTCCTGGGACCGTGCGCCGACATCATGACCGCCAGGCGCAACCCCGTCATCGGCGCCCGTGCCTTTGGTGCCGAGGGCGATTTGGTGGCGCGGCATGTGGTGGCCGCCGTGCGGGGCCTGCGCGCCGCCGGTGTGCAGACCTGCCTGAAGCACTGGCCGGGCCACGGCGGCGCGGCGGTGGACAGCCATCTGCAGACCCCGGTGGTGGAAGTGGGCGCGGCGCAACAGGCCGTGTTCCAGGCGGGGCTGGAGGCCGGGGCGGAAGGGCTGATGCTGGGGCATCTGTCCCCCGCCGGTACGGATTGGCGGCCCGCCACCCTGGATGCGGCAGGTCTGGCAAGATTGCGGGCGGAAGCGCCCCGGCCCGGCGGCTGGCTGGCGGTGGCCGATGATGTGAGCATGGGCGGCCTGCGGGAGCCCATGCGCCGGCTGGGTGTCACCGTGCCGAGGGATGAGGGCACGGGCATGCTGCCGGTGGAAGATCTGCCCGCCTCGTGGTTCGCCGCCCTGGCCGCCGGAGGGTGCGATCTGTGGTTGCTGCGCGGCCTGCCGGTGGGCGCTTTTCCTGTGCGGGAAACGGAAACGGAAACGGAACCGGTTCCGGTTCCGGAGCGGACGTCCGGGGGCGGGGATGGGCCGGGGGTGGCTATCTACACGCCCGATGAGAGCCCCTATCAGGAGGCCCGGCACCGTCTGCTGGTCGGGACGCCGCCTCTGATGGGCCAGGAGTTGGCAGATCAGGGGCCAATAGGTCATGGACTGGCGGTGCTGGATCTGGCCGGCCAGGATCGATGGCAGGTGGCCATCGGAACGGGAGAGCGGGAACACCATCGTTTGCGCCGGTGGGTGGGGCATCGGTGCCCCGGGCATAGCTGGTGCCAGGACCCGGCCCGGGCCTCGGCGGGGACAGGGCCCGTGGACAGGCTGCTGGTGGCCAGCCACCGCCCGCTGCCCATGGGGTGGATGGATGGGGATTGGTTCAGGTCTTTGCGGGCCCGATTGACGGGGGCCGGACTCTGCCGGGTGCTGGGGCATCCCTCCCTGGCGACGGAACTGCAGGCGGCCTTGCCGACCGCCTGGGAAGTAACGGCCTGTTATGACGTGACCTTGGCGGATCTGGACCCCTCTTGAAAGACGTGCCGGAAGCTCGGGAACAGGGCGGGGGGCTTCCCCAAAAAACCTTCTCGTTGGTGTGCACGAAAAATTTGACACGGGGGATGATGGTCGCTATATTGCTGGCCTTGTCAGAGAAATCTGCAGAAGATCTGGCGGGGGCGTAGTTCAGTTTGGTTAGAACGCCGGCCTGTCAAGCCGGAGGTCGCGAGTTCGAGTCTCGTCGCTCCCGCCATCTTTCATTATCCGCGGCTTGTCCGCGGATTTTTTTTGGCCCTTAACCGCCTCGAGGAGCCACCATGCGATCCCGCCCCGAATTCTTCGTGCTCGCCCTCATCCTGGCCTCTTTCGTCCTGCTGGGCTGCAGCGCCGGCAAGGAGGTGCCCGTGAACACTGAAGCGCCCAAAGGCCCCTGCCATTGGCTGGAGGCCCAGGACCTGAAGCTGGTACCCGATCTGGAAAGGCGGGCCGCCGCCTACGTGCCCACCGAACTGAACCCGGATCTGGGCCATCTGGACGCCACCCAGCGGAAAGTGCTGGAGCTGCTGGTCGAGGCCAGCAAGATCATGACGGAAATTTTCCAGGAGCAGGCCACCCCCTGCCATGATGAGATGCAGACCATGCTGGCCACCCTGGATGGTCCTCAGTGGCGCACGGCTCGGCGTTACTTCCGCATCAACCTGGGCCCTTGGGATCGCCGTTTCCATCACGAGCCCTGGCTGGGAGATTGGGAGCACCCGGCCGGCGCCAACTACTACCCGGTCCACCTGACAGCGGAGGACAAGGCCGCCATCAGTGATCCGCGGAACGGTCTGGACGGGCTGTTCACCATGGTGCGGCGCGATGGAAGCGGCAAGCTGGAGGCCGTCCCGTACAGCCGCTACTTCGGGCCTCAACTGCGGGAAGCCGCGGGCCTGCTGAAGAAGGCGGCCGCCCTGACGCAGAACGCCAGCCTGCGCGCCTTCCTGAACGCCCGGGCAGAGGCCTTCCTCACCGATGACTACTTCGAATCGGACATGCTGTGGATGGATCTGGACAGCACGGTGGAGATCACCATCGGTCCCTACGAGACCTACGAGGACGGGCTTTTCGGCTACAAGGCCGCCTTCGAAAGCTTCGTGACGGTGACCGACCCGGTGGAAAGCGCCCGTCTGGCCGACTTCAAGCACGAGTTGCCCTGGCTGGAAGCCCATCTGCCCATCCCCGATGAGCACAAGAATTTCGACCGCGGCGGCGAATCGCCCATCCGCGTGGTGGACGAGGTCTACAGCGCCGGGGACACCCGCACCGCCGTGCAGACCATCGCCTTCAACCTGCCCAACGACGAGCGCGTGCGCGAGGCCAAGGGCAGCAAGAAGGTGCTGCTGCGCAACGTCATGAAGGCCAAGTTCGACAAGATTCTGCTGCCCATCGCCGCGGAGCTGGTGGATGCCCAACAACAGCAGGACCTGACGGCCGAGAGCTTCTTCCTGCACACGCTGTGGCACGAGATGAGCCACGGTCTGGGCCCCGGTAAGATTGTCAAGGACGGTCGCGAAACCGAGGTGCGCCTGGAACTGAAAGACACCTACAGCACCCTGGAAGAGGCCAAGGCCGACGCCATGGGCGAGTGGGATATCTTCGTCCTGACGCGCGACGGCCGGGACTATTTCGGGGAGAACATCTTCCGCGAGCAGTCCGCCACCTACCTGGCGGGGCTCTTCCGCAGTGTGCGCTTCGGCATCGCCGAGGCCCACGGCGCGGCCAACGCCATCCAGTACAACTATCTGATGGAACGCGGGGCCATCACCTACGACCAGGTCAGCCGCAAGTACCAGATCCATCCGGCCGTCTTCGAGCAGGCCATCGAGGACCTGGTGGCGGAGATCTGCCTGATCCAGGCCCGGGGGGATTACGCGGCCAGCAAGGCTTTCATCGCCAAGTATGGGAAGATGACCCCGCTGTTGCAGGAGAGCCTGGACCGGTTGGTGGGCATTCCCGTGGATCTGGAACCCGTTTTCCCGTCCTTCGAGTAGCGTTCCGCGGCGTCAGGAATGGCAAGCTCCCCGGTGCTTCCCGGGGAGCTTGTTTTTTTGGAGCTTGTTTTCGCGGCGCATCCGGTCGGGTCATTCCGTATCGGCAAAGACCTGATCGCATATCCGCAGCAGATCCTTGATCACCGCCTCGTCCAGAGGCGGCATGGACGAGGGCAGGGCGTCGGGCACGGTGTGGGGGCTGGGCTGCGGCGACGGGTTCTGCAAGGCGGCTTCCTGATAGCTGCGCAGGAAGGCGGAGGGATTGCCGACGCAGTCGCGCAGACGCTCACGGCTCAGATTGGTCGCGATGCAGGCCGCCATGCAGTAACCGCCCTGGTTGATGCTGCTGGAGGCCTTCAGGGTCATGGCCAGGTCGTATCCCCGGGTCTGGACGGCCTGCGGATCCTCGCCCTCCAGGGGAATGAACCGGTTGAGCAGGTCGATGGTTTTCACGCCCGTCTGGAAGACGTTTTCAGGAATGATGGCGAGGTCTCCCAGCTTGGGGTGGTCCGCCCGAAACCGGGTCCCAGGCAGGTTTTCGATATAGCCCAGGATGCCTTGGTTCATCATGGAACGCACGCTGTGGGCGACGGCGGCTTCGCCTTCCAGGCTCGCGGCGGGGGGGCCTTGCAGAAGTCCCTCTTCGCGGAAGACCAGGCTCATCAGCTGCCCGACCAGTTGCTCCCGGGATCCGGCCCACAGGACCCCGGTGTCCACGAAGAGCCGGCCCTTGGAGATGCGCAACTCCGGCTTGCTGGGCATGAAGACGATCTCCAAGGCGGTGGGGCGCTGCTCCGGTTTCAGCCAGAAGGCGGCCTCATCGCGCACGCGGCAGGCCAGGCCTTCGGTTCGGAATTCAGCCAGCCGGGTCTGGATTGCCCGGCGATGCTCGATGCTGTAATTGTAGCTGCGACGGAAGGCGACCCGGTCCCGGGACGGGGTGTTCTTGGGGCGCAGGTCCTCGGGCGTGAAGGTGAATTCCAGCCAGTTGATGATGTCTCCGGCAGGCACGGGTTGGCCCATGCTGTTGCGCCAGGCCACCATCATGGGCAATTCCGCAAAGGCCCGCAACTGTTTCCGCGTGGGAGGGTGTCCGGCGTCCGTGGCCTCGCAAAATTCCACGAAAAGATCCCAGGGAGCGGTCTGGATCGGGACATCGCAGGGAGAGGCGTCGCCGTCGGGCCCAGGTTTTTCTTGGTCGGAGGAAGAACCGCAAGCTGTCAGACCCAGCAAGCCCACCAGAGCCAACAACCCCACCAGAAGTAGGATGACGGCCGGTAGGCGTGGCGTGGTGTGTCGGCGAGGGACAGAGCCGTGGCTTGTCATGTGGGGGTTCACCTTTCAGAGGCCTTTCAGCGCGGAGCCGGCCCCGATGCGGAATTTGTCGAAATCGTATCCGCCATAAGCGTTGCAACGGCTACAAAGGCTGATCAGGTCGCGGCGGCCGTCGTCCAGCAGGTCGCGCAGGCAGTTGGCCGCGTAGCCTTCCCATATTTCCAGGACGGACCGCTCGGTCACGTTACCGATGACGGCGCGTTCATGCACGTCCCAGCAGCAGATGGTGGCCAGGCCGTTGCTGTAGAAGAACATCTCGTCCAGCACCTTGAGGCAGGGCTTCATGACCACATCCTGGCGCTGCTGCCCGGTCCAGGGCCACTGGTAGAGCTGGGTGATGAGCACCTCGCTGCACCGGGGCCCCCAGAACTCCTTGTAGGCCTGGATCTCGTGCCGGTTCTCGGGCACTTCGATCATGCGCAGTTCCGTGAAGACCTTGTCGCGGTAGCCGCCTTCGGCCCAGTTCTTCAGG
>PDQT01000042.1 GCA_002747875.1 bacterium DOLZORAL124_64_63 | reverse complement strand
GCCACGGCCATGATCACGACCATGATCACGACCACGGAGACAAGCACCACAGCCATTGAGCATGGCCGGGCGGCGCTCAGTCGGCAAAGGGGAAATACTTGATTCCCAGCATGGCTGTGAAGCCGCCCACGTTGACGTGGAAGTCTTCGGTGCCGTGGAAGGTGTCGTGGGTGGTGGCCGCCTCGTACTGGGCGGCCACGTAGATGACGCGGTTGTTGCCGCCGGTGGGGAACTCGAAGCCCACGCCGATGATGAAGCCCAGCGCTGAGATCTTGTCGGTGTGGATCTCGCTGTCACCCTCGAAGAGGGTGTTGCCGAAGGGGTCGTGGTACTCGGAGCCCTCGAAAAGGGTGATCTTGTGCTTCACCTGGACCCACGAGGCCCCACCGTAGATGAAATAGGCCAGATCGCTGGTGCTGTGGAAGGCCATGAGCAATTCCGTGCCGCGCTGGCTCCATTCCGAGTTGTATCCCTGCTGGTAGATGATGCCCCCGTTGGTGATCGTGTATTTCTCGTTGGAGGCCTTGCTGAAATTCAGGGGGGCGGAGAGCTGGAACGACAGGGTTTCGCTCAGTTGGTAGCCCAAAGCAGGGGTTCCCCCCAGGAGCAGCTTCTCCGGCCAGTTGAATCCCAGCGCCCCGCCTTCGGTGCTCAGCGGATAGTTGATGCGGAAAGCGATATCATCCCAGGTGCCTTTGCCTTCCATGTACTGGGTGTGGACGGCCGCTCCCAGATAAAAACCGGAATCCGGGCGGTCGGCCATCGCGTCGGCGGGCACCAGCAGAACGATGGCCGACAGAACGATGGCGGGCAGGGTGAAACGCAACGATTTCAAGGGTGTCCTCCGCGGGGCACTGGGGGGTGAGAACCTGGTTGGTTGGAGCATAACATTAGGGTCTGAAGTCCTGGGGAGCAACCCGCGCGGGGTGTCGCGGGGGCGTCGCCCTGGGGGGAGATGGGAAGCCCAGGGCTGATGCCCGTTCATGAATACCCGGTTTGCAAATACCCGGTTTGCATGTTGCGCCGATAGCCGCGGAGTAGCACAATAGGCGGGCTGTTCCGCATGCATGAACCAGGGGTGTGGAGACGCGCCCCGTCTCGAGATTGGGATATGATATGATGTTGCCCCTTCTGCTGACGCTTGCCTTGCTGACCCCTTCGCCCGATCCCTGGGACACGGGCCTGGGACGGAGCGACAACGCCTGCCTCGGGTTCCTCTTCGAGGTCACTTTCATGAAGATCGATGTGGCGGAGATGGAGGCCTGGCTGGATGACGACACGGCCGCCGCCGTTGCCGCGGCCCGCGCCGAGGGCAAGGATCTGGAAGACCGGGTGGCGGAGATCATGCTGGGGGCGGATAATCTTGTCTTCCGTATGGAAATAGCCCGCGACGGGGATCTGAGTAAGCTGCGCCGAGGCATGGGCAAGAACCTGGAAAAAGCCGTCCAGCAGGGCCTGATCGATGCCGAGGGCCAACAGAAGGTGCTGGACGGTCTGGCGGCCCTCATGGATCCCTTGGGGGACCGTAAGGCCATGGAGGGTGACGTGATCCTGTACCACATCACCCCCGAGGCGGTGCGCATGGCCTACTTCGACACCGAAGGTCGGGTTCTGCAGGAACAGACCTTCACCGATCCGGCCTGGCCGGCGGGCATCAAAGGCGTGTTCCTGACCCAGGGGTCGAAATTCCGCAAGAAGTGGGGCCGGTCCCTGAAGGACTAGCCCCCTGGCCCGCGGGCCGGCTCAGATGCGGATGGTGAACTCGCTCGTGGGCACCCGCAGCTTCTTGTAGTGCTGGTGGTGATCGTCCTCAGCGCGGTAACCGATGGGGCACAACAGCACCGATTGCAGGTCCTTGTCCGCCAGGCCCAGAGCCGCATCCACCTGCGCGGGCAGGAAACCCTCCATGGGGCAGGTGTCTATACCCTCGACGGCGGCGACGGTCATGAGCTGGCCCAGGCCGATGTACGCCTGCTTGGCGGCCCATCGGGCGGTCTCTTCCTCGGTCTGACGGCCCAAGAAACCCTGCACCATGTCCCGCAGGCGTTGCCCCTTATCACCCAGATCCCGCTCGGCGATGGCCATGTTCACCATCTTGTCGATGTAGGCCGTGTCGATGGTCTTGAGGGTGGCCAGGACGAACAGGTGGGAGCAGGTGCCGGGCTGGATCTGGCCCCAACAGTGCTCATCCAGGCTGGCCAGCAACGCGCGGTCTTCCACGACGACCAAGCGGAAGGGCTGCATGCCCAGGGAGGTGGGCGTCAGGCGGACGGCCTCGATCAGCTTTTCGACGGTCTCGGCGGGGACTTTCCGGCTCTTGTCGAACTTCTTGACGGCGTAGCGCCAGTTCAAGGCGGTGATGATTTCCATATTGCTACTTCTTTCACGGGGAATGAGGGGTGTTGAACACCCCACCAGGAATAAGGCCATTCAGGGATTTCGCCAGGAAGCCGCCCTCTATCCAGCCGCCCTCTCCACCCGACAGCCGGATCCCGCTTAGACCTTGCGCCCCAGGGCCACCAGCGCGTTGCCCAAGCCGCCCCAATTCAGCAGCCGTTCCTTGGCTCCGGCCAGGCCGCGCCGCCAGCCGGTCTCCATGCCGGAGCCGCTGACGGTGCGCAGAGATTCCACCGCGAAACCGGACCGCGTCAGGGTCATCCGCAGTCCCCTGGGTGAAAACAGGTGCAGATGCTGCCGCGGATCCCGCATTTCCCAGCGATCCTTCTGCAAACGATGGCGCAGGCCCCGCGTGTTGGGGGTCTGGATCAGGACCACCCCGCCCGGCTCGAGGTGGTCGTGGACGTTGCGTAGAAGCCGGTCCGGATCCAGCACATGCTCCAGCACATCCAGGGCCAGCACCGCGTCGTGGGTGCCGTTCCAGGTTCCGGGGTCGGAGGCGTCCCCGAGGGCCACCCGCGCCTCAGGCCGGGCCGTTCGCGCCAGCCGAGCCAGATCCATGGACATCTCGATGGCCTGGGTCCGCCAGCCGCGTTGCCCGGCCAGTGTCAGCATCACGCCGGACCCGCACCCTATTTCCAACAGACGGCGATGCGGCGCGGTGGCCGCGACAGCCTTTTCCAGCCGGGCCAGATGGCGCAGAAAGTAGCCCTTGCGGCGGGCCTCGCGATCCGCCTGTCGCCGCACGCCCTCGGCACCCTCGAAGACGGTATTGGTCTGCTGCGTGGGCAGTGGGTGCAGGAAGATGCCACCGCAGGCGGGGCAGCCGCGGTAAGGATCGCGCTGGCCGGTAGCAGGAAAGGCGGTGACGGGGTGCCGACACATGGCGCACCGCATCAGGACGGTCTCTCGTTGAAGGGCGGTCGGGCGATCATCACCGGTCGGGCTTCTTTCTTGGGTTAATGGCCTAGGCTGCTTTCCTGAGTGAAAGGGCGATTCTAACTCCTGAAACGCTTTTGGAAAACAACGGACCCTGTCGGAGCGGGCTGCCCGGGATGTCTTGAAGGCCGTGTGGTCTCGACACCAGAGTGGCCTCGACGCCAGAATAGCCTCGACGCCAGAGCGATCTCAACGCCAGAGCAGCAGCTTCAACGCCAGGAGCACCGTCACCACCAGCACCATCTTGCGCAACCAGCCATGCCCTTTGCTGACGGCCAGCTGGCTGCCCAGCCAACCGCCCACCATGTTGCCCGCCGCCAGGGTCAGCCCCAGGGGCCAGTTCACCTGACCCGCCCACGCGAAAGCGGGCAGCGCGCAGAGGGTGAAAACCATCACCACGAAAACCTTGATGGCGTTGATGCGCACCAGGTCCAGGCCGAAGGCCAGCAGGCCGGTGATCATGATGAACCCCACCCCCGCCTGGATGAATCCGCCATAGATCCCGACAAGAAAAAAGAGAGCAACCCAGATCACGATCCGCCGCGGTGTCAGGTCCGCCGCGGGGAAGCGCCAACGCCGCGCGGGGTCCACGATCATGAGGACCGCCACCATGAGCATCACCCCGGCCAGGACGAGCCGGAAGGTGCTATCGTCCATATCCAGCGCCAGCCGCGCGCCCAGCACTCCGCCCACCGCCGCGGGCCCGGTGCCCAGCAGGGCCGGCTTCAGCGGCAGCCGGCCCCGATGCCGGAAGCCCTGCACCGCCACGATATTCTGCAACAGGATGGCCACCCGGTTGGTGCCGTTGGCCATGGCCGCGGGCAGCCCGAGGAAGATGAGCAGGGGCATGGTCAGCAGGCTGCCCCCGCCGGCCAGCACGTTGATCACGCCGGCCACCAGGCCGATGCCGAACAGCAGGAGCAGTTGCCAGATTTCCGGGGAAGGGTTCACGGGAGAGCGCTCGTTTCCTGGGCGATGGGGATCGGCGTGACCCACGCAAGATAATACGGCGATGGCGCGGGGGCACGGCGGCGTGCCAAGGTGGGATTGCCAAGGTGGCATTGCCAAGAGGGGCTCGGCCCTTTATAATCCCGCAGACACCCCATGGCCCCAACCCGTCAGGAAACCATGTCCAGAACAACCTTTGCCGACCTCGGCTTCAGCGAACCCATTCTGCGTGCCCTCAAGGATTGCGGGTACGAACACCCCACGCCCATCCAGGAAGAGGCCATCCCCATCGTCATGTCGGGGGCGGATCTCATCGCCACCGCCCAGACGGGCACCGGCAAGACGGCAGCTTTCACGCTGCCGCTGATCGATGATCTGGGCACGCGCGAAGCCGGCCCCGGAGACACACCTCTGGTGCTTGTGCTGACGCCCACCCGGGAGCTGGCCCAGCAGATCGACGAGAACATCCGCCAGTACGGCAAGTACGTGAATTCGCGCGTGGTGACCATCGTGGGCGGTGTGGCGGCAGAGAAGCAGATCAGGAAGCTGCGCCAGGGCGTGGATTTCGTGGTGGCCACCCCCGGCCGCCTGATCGACCTGCTGGAACGCAAGGAAGTGGATCTGTCGGATGTGGAATTCCTGATCCTGGACGAGGCCGACCGCATGCTGGACATGGGTTTCATCCACGACGTGCGCTGGATCGCCGAGCAGGTGCCCCGGCCCCGCCAGTCCCTGCTTTTTTCCGCCACCATGACCGCCGGCGTGCGCAGCCTGGCGTCGGGGATCCAGGAGGACGCCCAGAGCGTGTCCGTGGCGCCGCCTTCGACGGTGGCCGACAACATCGACCAGGTGGTCATGTTCGTCGAGAAGAAGGACAAGCCCAACCTGCTGGAAGAATTGCTCAAGGGCGATGATACCGAGCACACCCTGGTCTTCACCAGCCGCAAGGTCGTCGCCAGCCAGATCGCGCGTATGCTGGAGAAGCGTGGCGTGGTGGCCGAGGCCATCCACTCGGACAAGAACCAGAGCCAACGGCAGAAAGCTCTGCAGAAATTCATGGAGGGCAAGGTCAAGGTCCTGGTGGCCACCGATATCGTGGCGCGGGGCATCGACGTGGAGGGTATCAGCCACGTCATCAACTATGAGCTGCCGGAGGATGCGGACAACTATGTGCACCGCATCGGCCGCACGGCCCGGGCCGGGGCCAAGGGCACGGCGGTCAGTCTGTGCAGCATCGAGGACATTTCCAATCTGCGGGGTGTCGAACGGCTTCTTAAAGAGGAACTGCGCGAGGAGACGGACCAGCCTTTCCACTCGGATCTGGTGCAAGGAGCGTTGGCTTCGGCCAAGAAGGCGGCGCGGCAGCGGGCCAAGACCGGACAAGGCCGGGGGTCGGGCTCCAAGTGGCGTCGCTAGGGGAATCATCCCTGGAGGACAAGGTCCTGTCCGGAAGCCTCTGACCATCTGCCCACAGCATCCCTTTGAACGGGATGCTGTGGTGCCCGATTGAGGCTTCCGGTCGGAAAGACGTCCTGTTACAACGCCTCATCAAGCCACACGTTGAAGCTCACTTTGCAGGTCTTTAAAAAATCGAGCAGCCGGGCGTGCGTGATGCCGCCTTCCAGATCCAGATCCAGTTCCAGCACGGGATTGCCTTCTTCGTCGAGATACGAACGTGAATAGCGCTTGGAGCGATTCCAGGCATTCACCTTTTCCAGATTCGCCGAATCCGATTGGAAGTGCACGAAGAACTGCAACGCGTTCTGGTTGTCGGATATGAACATGAATGCCATGTACCCATCCAACTTCCATAAGATGTCGCCATCGGAATCCAGCGAGACGGCGTATCCTTCCTCGTCCATGATGCCCAACAACTCCGAATGGGTCACGCTGGTCAGGATCTCCTGGTCTGGGCCGGCCAGGGCGGATGTGGCCAGCAGCAAGAGCGTTAGCAAGAGCACAGTACGATGGGCAAAACGGTCCATGGGGTTTCTCCTCGGTTGGGCATTAGTCGCTACACCAGTGCGTCATGGCAGACTATATCGGCAGGGTCGCAAGAGGCTCAATCCTATTTTCAGAGGGGATTGTTCAGCGAATATTTCAGATTTGACACAGACATCGGCACGGCTGTCAAAATAAGGTTAACTTTATTCTTTTTAGTGGGTTGCCACTTCCGATATGCCTCTTTATATTCATCCCCTTCAGTGGGAGAAATGGCCATATCAAGGTTGAACGCCAGGGGGAAGATATATCATGCCCATCGACCGTCTAAAGACGCATGGTCATCATGAGAATGATCCCGTCGTCCACCAAGACGAGGGCTACGATGACCGCCACTGTCCTCATGTCCACTGCCATCCCTCGGCCCGTCGGGACGCGCCTTTCCCGGTGACTATCCATGTCGACGGGGTTTGCAGTCCCTCGGGCAAAGAAAAGCACCACATCAGTTCGGTGGCTCTGTATGACGGCACCCAACTGCTGGGCGAGGCCAATTTTCCGGCTGGAAATCGTGACGGGAGGATGCCCGGGGCCCAAGTAGCGGTCACCTTCAACGTGGTGCCCACTGGTCGTCGGATGAAGCTGAGGGCCATGGCCTACTGCACCGAGCACGGCCTGTGGGAAGGGCCCACACAGGATGTTTCCGTCGAGGATTGAAACCAGATGAGCGCGAAAGAAGAACCGCCGGTCTGACACCGGCGGTTCTTCTTTGTGACTTCCATAAGGTCCTGAGGCGCTGAAGCCCCGCGGAGCCCCTACATGCCGTCGATGATCCCGTTCAAGGTGGCGCTGGGCCGCATGGCCGCCTCGATCTTGGCGGGATCCGGGTCATAATAGCCGCCGATGTCCACGGGCGAGCCCTGAGCGGTCAGCAGTTCTTCGCAGATCTTGGCCTCGGCCTCGGCCAGGGCCTGGGCCACGCCGGCAAAGCGGGCCTTCAGCTCCGCGTCCTGGTCCTGGGCGGCCAGGGCCTGGGCCCAATACAGGGCCAGGTAGAAGCTGCTGCCGCGGTTGTCCATCTCGTTGACCTTGCGGCTGGGGGCGCGCTCGTTCTCCAGATAGGTGCCCACGGCGGCGTCCAGGGTCTCGGCCAGGATGGCGGCCTTCCGGTTGCCCGTGCTCTCGGCAATCATCTCCAGGCTGGGCACCAGGGCGCAGTATTCGCCCAGGCTGTCCCAGCGCAGGTGGCCCTCCTGGAGGAACTGCTGCACGTGCTTGGGCGCGCTGCCGCCGGCACCGGTCTCGAACAGGCCGCCGCCGTTGAGCAGGGGCACGATACTCAGCATGCGGGCGCTGGTCCCCAACTCCAGGATGGGGAACAGATCCGTCAGATAATCACGCAGCACGTTGCCGGTGGCGGCGTTGGTGTTCTCGCCGCGGCGCACCCGCTCCACGGTGAAGCGCATGGCCTCCACCGGGGGCATGATGTGGACTTCCAGGCCATCGGTGTCGTGTTCGGGCAGGTACTGCTTGACCTTCTCGATGATCCGGGCGTCGTGGCCGCGCTCCGGATCCAGCCAGAAGACCACGGGCCAGCCGGTGGCGCGGGCGCGGTTCACGCTCAGCTTCACCCAGTCGCGGATGGGTTCGTCCTTGGTCTGGCAGGCGCGGAACACATCGCCCTCTTCCACGGGCTGCTCCAGCAGCGTCTGCCCGGCGCCGTCCACCACGCGGATGACTCCCTCGCCCGGGGCCATGAAGGTCTTGTCGTGGCTGCCGTATTCCTCGGCCTTCTGGGCCATCAGGCCGATGTCGGCCACGGTGCCCATGGTGGCCGGATCGAACTGCCCGTTCCGCTGGCAGTCGGCGATGACCTCCTGGTACATGGTGGCGTAGCAGCGGTCCGGCACCATGGCGATGGTGTCCTGCAGGGCGTCGTCCTTATTCCACATCTTGCCGCCGTCGCGCACCACGTTGGGCATGCTGGCGTCCACGATCACGTCGTTGGGCACATGCAGGTTGGTCTTGCCGATGCGGCTGTCCACCATGGCCAGGCCGGGGCGCGTCTCGTAGACGGCCATCAGATCGGCCTCGATTTCGGCCTTCTTGTCGGCGGGCAGGCGGTCCAGCTTGTCGTACACGTCCTGCAGGCCGTTGTTCAGATTCACGCCGACGCTTTCCAGGGTGTCGGCATGCTTCTTCAGGGCGGCCTCGTAGTACACGGCCACGGCGTGCCCGAAGAGGACGGGATCGGAGATCTTCATCATGGTGGCCTTCAGGTGCAGGCTCAGCAGCACGCCCTTCTGCTTGGCTTCATCCATGGTGGCGGCGTAGAAGGCGCGCAGCTTCTTCACGTTCATGACAGAGCTGTCCAGGACCTCGCCCTTCAGCAGGCTCAGGTTTTCCTTCAGGATGGTGCTGGTGCCGTCGGCACCCTCGAACCGGATCTGTGCGGTCGTGGCCGCGGGCAGGATCACGCTCTTTTCGGTGCCGTAGAAATCGCCTCCGTCCATGTGGGCCACGCGGCACTGGGAACCGCTCTCGGGCCAGGGCTTCATCATGCGGTGGGGGTTCTTCTGGGCAAACTTCTTGACGCTGGTGGCGGCGCGGCGGTCGGCGTTGCCTTCGCGCAGCACCGGGTTAACGGCCGAACCCAGGACCTTGGCGAAGCGCGCGCGCAGGGCCTTCTCCTGATCCGTCTTCGGCTCTTCGGGGAAGTCGGGGACATCGTAGCCGTGATCCTGCAACTCCTTCAGGGCGGCCTGCAGCTGAGGGATGGAGGCGCTGATGTTGGGCAGCTTGACGATGTTGGCCTCGGGGGTCTTGGCCAAAGCCCCCAGCCGCGCCAACTCGTCGTCAATCTTCTGAGCGTCCGTCAACTTATCGGGGAAGTTGGCCAGGATGCGGCCAACCAGCGAAATATCACTGGTTTCCACCTCGATACCCGTACCTTTGGTGAAGGCCCGCACGATGGGCAGCAAGCTGTAGGAGGCCAGGGCGGGGGCTTCGTCGATCTTCGTCCAGGTGATCTTGGAAGAGCTCATAGGATAATCCCTCGATGTTGGAGGATGGCAGCGGCGGGCACACGCACACCCGCCCGCTTGGGGGCCGGTTTACTTGCAGCGAAACAATGATTGGCAGGGGGGAGGGCACTGTCAAGACGCTTCTCGCTGAACCGCCCCGTGGCCTTGGGCAGGGCGCCGGACCCGGTTCCAGCGGCCTGTGCTGGAGACCATCGCGGGCAGCTATCGTAGGAGAACATCATTGGTCGCGCCGGGGGTAGCGGGATAGTAGTATTCGGGACGGGAAAAACGAAAGGAAGCCCCATGGCCCCCCTCCCGCCCCGACGCCTGACCGATCTTCCGTTGCCGTCCTATCGCCACATACCCGGTGAGACGCCGCATCCCACCCGCTCTGCCGAGGGGCATTCCTACAATCCGGGCGGCGCCCAGCCTGATCTGCCCGGCCTGCCCGATCTGCCCGATCTGAACAGGAGCGCCCCCTTGGCTTGCGAGGAGTTCCTTTATGGCGTGGATCTTTTCAATGGGGGCTACTGGTGGGAGTGTCACGAAGCTCTGGAGGGCTTGTGGCGTGTGGCGGGACGCGGCTCGCCGGCGGGCCATGTGCTGCAGGCCGTCATCATGTGTGCCGTGGCCCATCTGAAAATCATCAAGGGCAACACGGTGGGGGCCCGCCGCCTGTTCCACAACGCGGAACGGCACGTATTCGAAGCGGAAAAGATGGATCTGGGCCTGGATCTGATCGGCATGCTGGCCGAAACCGGGGCGTTCGTGTTCCAGGACTCGGAGAAGCCGGCGGTTTTGCGACTGCTGGATTGATGGTGCGGGGATGATGGGGGAGGCCTCTCTCATCCCATTCTCACCTGCCATTCCCGGGTAGCTCCTTGGTCCATAATGGTGGTTTCTGGGCGTTGCGGCCGGAAAACCGTGGAGGGCGCGCCGGCGGCGTGCGCCCCGTGAGCCCCATAAGCCCCGTGCGTCCCGTGAGTCCCGTGCGTCCCATAAGCCCCGTGATGTGGTTTTCGGGAACGCGGATTTGGGAGTAGAGATCGGAGGTGGCGGCCCTTAGGGGTTAACTTCTTTGTTGGGGCGGCTCACTTCTGAGTCGACTCCTTTGGGCTTTGTGCCCGCCTGGTGGCTCTTCCCCCGGGCGGGTTTTTGTTTGTCGTGGGCCCGTTGGTGGCAGGCGCTGCAGAGGGTGGTGAGGTTTTCTTCGGCGTTGGTGCCGCCTTGGTGGCGGGGCGTGATGTGGTGGATTTCCAGGAAGCGGGTGTGAGGGCAACCGGGCGCTTGGCAGCGGTGCTGGTCGCGGGCCAGTACCCGCCGGCGGGTACTGGGCGGGATGGCGGATTTGTTGGGGCCGTCCCCGGTGGCTACGCGGGCGTCGCAGGCCAGTTTCTCGTATTCGGTAGGGGTGAGTTCGGTTTCGCCGCGGCTGGTGGTGATGTGGGATTTCTCGCATTTAGGGCAGTGATGGATGTGGATCTGGGTGTGGGGTTCTTTGGGGTTAGCCGCGCCCCTGGAATCAGCCCGGCCCGCCAGCGAGGCCATGGCCTCCAACAGCATGATCGCTCGGCCGGAACCGGCCACCGCGCCGCCCTGCTTCCCGATAGCCTCGACCAGCGCCTCGAAATGGGCCAGCTGCTCGCTAGTCAATTCAAAGATGACCTGGTGGGTGAGGGCCACGGGAAGCGCGCCGGAGGGATGGGGGCCCGCCAACAATTCGCCCTGGGCCGGATTTTTCGACCGCTCCCGCCTGGCCCGCTGCTTCGCCCGCTTCACCGTTTCGCGCAATTCCTGGCGGCTCTTCTTCTTGGCCTCATTCAACCAACGGTCCTCATTCTTGTCATCAGCCACCTTCACGATCTCCCGCGCCTTGGTATAGCCGATCTTCCCTTCCTCCATCTCCTTCTTCAACCGAGGTAGCTTTTCCAGCTTCCGCGCCAAGTGCAGAAAGTCCCCCGTCCGGGTCTTGGAGAATTCCAACT
>PDQT01000197.1 GCA_002747875.1 bacterium DOLZORAL124_64_63 | reverse complement strand
ACGCCAGCCAGTTCTCCCGCGCGCCGGGGCGCCGGGCCACCATGATCAACGACACGGCCTTCCTGGAGAAGATCGAGCGCCGAGCCCGGACCTGGGGACGCCTGGCGGGCTGCGCCTTCGCCGAAGCTCTGGGCGGGGCCCCCCGTCCGGTTCTGGATGATCTGCCCGCCCAGAGGTGGCGCTCTTGAGGATGCCCAACATCGGCATCACCTGTTATCCGGACCAGGGCGGCAGCGGCGTGGTGGCCACCGAGTTGGGGCTGCACCTGGCCCGGCACGGGTGCGAGGTGCACTTCATCTCCAGCCATCTGCCGTTCCGGTTGCGCTCCTACGCCACCAACATCTTCCACCACCCGGTGGAGCTGCCGGAGTACCCGGTCTTCCGCAGCTCGCCCTACACCCTGAGCCTGGCCACGACCATGCACGATGTGGCCCGGCAGCACGACCTGGACATCCTGCATGTGCACTACGCCATCCCGCACACGGCCAGCGCTTTCCTGGCTCAGCAGATGCTGCAGCCCACCAACCTGAAGGTCGTCACCACCCTGCACGGCACGGACATCACGCTGGTGGGGCAGGAGCCGTCGTTCTTCCCGATGACGCGCTTCCTCATCGAGCGCAGCGATGCAGTGACCGCTGTTTCGACCTTTCTCAAAGAAGAGACTGTGCGCGTTTTCGGAGTGGGCGAGGATATGGAGGTCATCCCCAATTTCGTGGACCCGCGCCTTTTCTTGCCGGTACAGGAGTCGGAACTGCGCCGGCGCCTGGCGCCCAAGGGCGAAGCCCTGCTGCTGCACGCCAGCAACTTCCGCGCGGTGAAGAACGTGCCGACGGTTGTCGAGGTCTTCCGCCAGGCGCGCGCGCGGCATGCCGTCCGGCTGGTCTTGGTGGGCGAGGGGCCGGAGCTGAAAGGCATCCGCCGCCTGGTCCGGGAACAGGGGCTGCAGGACGATGTGGTGTTCCTGGGCCCGTCCGACAACCTGGAGGAGATTTTGCCGGTGGCGGATATCCTGCTGCTGCCCAGCCGGCATGAGAGTTTCGGTCTGGTGGCCCTGGAGGCCATGGCCTGCGGCGTGATTCCCGTGGCCACCTCCGTGGGCGGCGCCGGGGAGTTCATCGTGGACGGCAGCAACGGTTTTTTGCGCCATCCCCAGGACGTCGGCGGCATGGTGGAAGCGGTGGACGGGGTGCTGGGGAATCCGGCGCTGAAGCTGAACATGGCCGAGGACGCCCGGCGGGACGCCACCCTCGATTTCGGCGCTTCTTGCGTTATCCGCCAGTATCTGGACCTTTACGAAGGTTTGCTGTCCCATCAGGGTTGACCGTCATGGTTGACACCTGAGCCAATCCCCTTAAAATGATGGCAGCCCTACCTACACCCGGGAGGTGTCCTGTGACGACGGCTGCCGATCTGCATCGCATTATCGAAGAACTGGCCGCTGAACGTGGCGTGTTCCGCGCCGAGGCCTATTTCTTTGCCCTCGAAGCCCTGGAGCAGGCCATGGAGGCCCACGCGACCCCCAGCCATATCTCGGGAGAGGACCTTCTGGAGTGGATCCGACGTCTGGGCAGCGAACGCTTCGGGCCCATGGCCCCGGAAGTCTTTGGTTCCTGGGGAGTGCACAGCACGCTGGATTTCGGGCGCATCGTTTTCCATCTTGTGGACCGCAAGCTGCTGCACAAGCGAGACGAGGACAGCCTGACGGACTTCCTGGACAAGTTCGATTTCGAGGAAGCCTTCCGGCTGAAGAACCTCAAGGGCCAGGCCTGACCTCTTTCCGCCCCCGGCGGGAACTTTTGTGCCGGGCGGCGGTATTCTCCCATTCCGGCGGGGGCTTGCCCGCCAACGGACCACGGACGGTCCGCATGGAGACGGCCACGAAGGAGCGAGGCCGAATCCCCGAACACAAAACACCGAGGAGTGCTCATGTCCTCCGTTTCCCTGCTGGCCATTCTCGGACCTGCCGAAATGATCGATCTCGTCGTGGAATCGACCTTCTTCGGCAAGGGTATTCTGTTGGTGCTGGCCTTTCTTTCGATCATGTCCTGGGCCGTGGTCTGGGACAAGGGGCGCACCCTGGCCGGCATCCGCAAGGGCCATCAGGAATTCTGGCAGAAATGCGACGCCTGGCTCGAGGGCCACAGCGACCGTCAGGCCCTGGAGAGCTGGAGCGAGGAGCACACGGATCTGCCCCTGGCCAATCTGATCCTGGAGACGCGCGGGGTGGACAACGCCCCGGCCATCCGGCGGGCCAGCGAGCGGGTCAGCTACCTGGAAATAGAGAACCTGGAACGCTACCTCATCCTGCTGTCCACGGCCGTGACCATTTCCCCCTTCCTGGGGCTGCTGGGGACGGTGTGGGGGATCATGAGCAGCTTCTATGACATGAGCGCCATGCAGAGCGCCAACCTGACGGTGGTGGCGCCGGGCATCGCCGAGGCCCTGACCACCACCATCGCCGGCCTGGCCACCGCCATCCCCGCGGTCATCTTCTACAACATGCTGGTGCGCAAGATCGATCTGGTGGGCAACGAGCTGGACCGTCTGCGCACCATCCTGGAAGAGGGCGCGGGCGGGGGCTCGGGTGCCGTAGGACCGGCCGGGCGGGATCTGGCGCGCCGGCCGGATGTGCATCGGAAGGGAAGCCTCTGATGAAACGCCGGGGCCATTTCCGCAGCAAGGCCGACATCAACATCACCTCCCTGGTGGACGTGACGTTGTGCCTGCTGATCATCTTCATGCTGACCGCCCCCTATATCCAGGGCGGGGTGGAGGTGAACCTGCCCGAAGCGGAGACCCGCAAGACCCTGGTCAAGGAGGGCCCGGTCATCTCCATCACGGGCAACCGTCAGGTGTTCTTCCAGGAGAATCCCACCACCATGGATGAGCTGGGCGGCCTGCTGGCTCCCTGGCTGGAGGATAAGGACACGGTGCCGGTGTACCTGCGCAGCGACGAGGAGGTGCCCTACGGCTTCGTGCTGAAAGTCATGGCGGCGGTGGAGCGAGAGGGCTTCGTGAACCTGAGCCTGGTGGCGGATCAGCCCGGGAACGGGAACTGAGATGACCCGTGGGCTGCCGGTTTCCCTGGTGATCCACATCCTGGGTGTGGGCCTGGTGCTTTGGCTGGGCAACGCCGTCAACCGCCCGGTGTACGAGCCGCCCCGGCGGATCAACGTGCAGGTGGTGCATCTGCCGTCGGTGGCGCCCCAAGCACCGCCGACGGAAACGACGCCATCGCCGGAGCCGGAGGTCGTCCCGCCCAAACCCAAGGTGGAAGAGACCAAGCCGCCCAAGGAAGTTCCCGAGCCCCGGCCCGAGGAGAAGAAGCCGGAGCCCAAGGTGGAAGAAGACCCTCGGCCCGAGGCGAAGCCGGAAACCCCGCCCCGCCCCGTTGAGGATTCTCCGCCGGAAGAGGCGCCGCGGGATCAGCCCCGGGAGGCGGTGCCCGTAGCGGCGGGCGCGGCCGTTTCCGGGACGGACAGCAATTTCCCTTTCGCCTGGTATCTGAGCATGATGGAAGGGCAGATCGCCCGAAACTGGAACCCGCGGCAGATGGGCTTCAAGAAGGATTCGGGTGTTTACTGCACGCTGCACTTCACCATCATGAAGAACGGCACCGTCACGGGCCTGACGGTGGTGCGGGGCAGCGGGATCGGCGTCTATGATCGGGAGGCCCGGCGGGCGGTGCAGGCCGTCCGCTTGCCGCAGCTGCCACCTGATTTCGGCTCCAGCAGCCTGGGTGTGACCATGACCTTCAACCTGAAAACGGATAACTGATGAGAGATCCCATGAGACATGCCACCGTCGGCTTCCTGCTGGGCCTGCTGCTCCTGGCTTCCGCCGGCAGGGCGATGGCCCAGACCGAGGTGGTCACCAGCATCACCAAGCGGGCCTACCTCAAGACCGACGCGCTGGTCAACATGCTGGACGTGCTTTCCGGCGGCCAGGCCGCGGTCCGCAACGCGGATCTGCTGGAAACGGTCATCCGCCAGGACCTGCTCTACAGCGGCTTCTTCCGTGTGGGCGCCAGTGATGACCAGGCCGACACCCTGGACTTCGTGTACATCATCGAAGGCAGCGTGGAAGGCCCCCTGCGCGATGCCGAGGTCACGGGAGAGGACGCGCCCACCACCGTGACCCTCAACTTCCTGGATTTCACCAGCCGCAGTCTCATCTTCAGCAAGCGGTATCGCCCCCTGCCGGCTCAGATGCGGGCCACGGCCCACCACTTCGCCGCGCAGGTCATCGAGTACATCACGCCCTCGCCGGCCATCACCACCAGCCGGGTGGTCTATTGCCGGGGCGGGGGCGGGCGGACGGATCTGTTCGTCACCGATTACGACGGTTTCGGAGAGATGCGCCTGACGGCCAACAGGACCCTGAACGTGTGCCCCTGCTGGTCCCCCGACGGCTCGGAGATCGCCTTCACCAGCTACCGCAACGGCATGCAGGGGCTGTTCAGCCTGGACACCAGCACGGGCCATGTGCGGCCCATCATCGAGCTCGAAGGGCTCAACTTCGGAGCGGACTGGCATCCCCAGGGGCATGAACTACTTTTGTCCATGTCCCGGGGCGGAAATCCGGAGATTTACCGCATCTCGCCGGAAGGGCGCATCATCAAGAGGCTGACGGTGGCCAAGAGCATCGAGATCAGCCCCAGCTGGGCGCCCAACGGCCGGGAGCTGGTTTTTACCAGTGACAGAACGGGCACTCCTCAGTTATATATCATCGACGAGGAAGGCACCGGAAGACGCCGCCGGACTTATGAAGGGCAGTACAACGATTCGGCCGACTGGTCCCCGGACGGCAAGCGGGTCGTGTACACCAACCGGGAGAAAAACCGGAACCGGATCGTGGTGATGGATGCCAGCGGAGAAAATCGCCGGGTCCTGACCGCGGATCCGGCCTGGGGCAACTGTGAAGACCCCAGCTGGGCGCCGGATGGCCGGCACATCGTGTTCGCTTCGGACCGCACCGGCGTGTTCAAACTTTTCGTTTACGACGTTGACGAGGACACGGCTCGTCAGCTGACCTTCGGGAACGATCCCGACACCACCCCCGCCTGGTCCCATTGACCGGCGGGTCACAACCTCCAAGGAGCAGTCTAGGAATGAACTTTCGTATGATGAAGCGGCGTATCCACATGGTGCTGGCCCTGCTGGCCATGGGCCTGCTGTTGACCGCTTGCAGCGGCAAGGCCCCCGTCAAGGACGACCCCATAGCCGATCAGGGCATCATTGTGGAGGAGGATGTGTCCACCATCCAGGAGCCGGTTGTGTCGGAAGAGGTCGAAGAGATCGTCGAGATCCAGCCCGACTACGCCGCCATGGCGCCCGCCGAGTACGGCGTGGGGGATATCTTCTTCGCCTTCGACAAGTACGATCTGGATCGCGAAGCCATGAGCATCCTGTCGGCCAACGCCCGCGCCCTGCGGGAGGCTGACGTGGTGGTGATGATCAGCGGCCACTGCGACGAGCGCGGCACCGTGGAGTACAACATGGCCCTGGGTGAGAAGCGGGCCCTGGCCGTGCGCGACTACCTGGTCAGCCTGGGGGTGCCGGCCCGCAACCTGCGGACCACCTCCTACGGGAAAAGCAAGCCCTTTGCCTGGGGTCATAACGAAGCCGCTTGGGCCAAGAACCGCCGGGCCCACTTCGAGCGTCCGTAAGAGGATCCCATGTTGCGTCTCATCGGCCGGAAGGCCCGCATTCGTCTGAAATTGGGGACCGCCTGCCTTTGGGGGGCGGCGGTCCTGCTTTGTGCCGGCTGCGCGCCCCAGTTGGACCGCATCGAACTGGCCGTGCAGGAAAACCATGACGAGATGTCCCTGCTCAAGGCGGAGAACAAACGCCTCATGGCGGAAGTCCGGGCGCTGAATGAACTGCTGCGCATGGACCGCAACGCCGGAGACGAGAGCACGGCCATGCGCCTGAACCGCCTGTCCATGCTGTCCAACCAGATCGACCAGCTCATGAACAAGCTGGACGACAACGCGGAGTACATGCGGGATCTCAGCGCGCGCGTGGACCTGTTGGCCACCCGCACGGGCACCCCCACCCTGGGCGAGTACAAGCCCCCCACCCGGGATGCCGCCGCCAGCGGCGCCCCCGTGGAGGAGGGGCAGGCCATCTTCGATATGGCCGTGCTGGACCACAGCCAGGGGAACACGGACCTGGCCCGCCAGGGTTTCGAGGAATTCCTGCGCAAGTATCCCGACAGCGAGGTGGCGGATGACGCCATCTACTGGCTGGGCGATCTGGCCTACGCCAACGGGGAGCAGGAAAAGGCCCTGGAGTATTTCGGGGATCTGCTGCAGAGATACCCCGTCGCGGAATTCGCTCCGGCCGCTCTGTACAAGAGCCGCTCCGCGCTGCTGGCCTTGGGCCGCAAAAAGGAGGCCTGGGATATGGGCGGTCGGCTGCTGAAGCAGTTCCCCGACAGCCCCGAGGCCGCCTTGCTGATAGAAGAACGAAAAGAGTAGGCTCCGGCCAAGGAGAATGACGTGCCCAAGTTCCCGACCCTGAACAAGTTCTCGACCCTGAAACTGGCCCGTGGTCTCAACCAGGCCTTCCGACCCGTAGAGATCACGGACATCGATGAGAACTACCACGCCTTCATCGTGCGCTACAGCGGAGACTACATCACCCACAGTCATGACAAGGATGAGTTCGTGCACATCCTCGAAGGCAGCCTCGAGGTGGAGATCAACGGCGAGACGATCGAGGTCGTCCAGGGGGAAAGCATCCTCATCCCCGCCGGCGCGCCCCATCAGCCCCGGTGCGGGAACATGGCCCTGGGCTTGGTGATCGAGCGCAAGGGGCTGCAGAAGCAGACCCCCAAGTCCTGAGCGCCCGACACCGCACAGCAAAAAGGACCCGGCCAACAGGAGAAGGCCGGGTCCTTTTTTTTTTGCCGGTTTCTCTACCGACCGCAGGCGGCGGCGTCAGTCCACCAGCATGCTCTCGATCCACATCACATCCCCGCGGCTGCCGATGTACAGGGGCACCCGCATGTGCATGTCCGTGGGCACGATCTCCATGATGTTCCGCTTCCCGTCGCTGGCGTATCCGCCGGCGGCCTCGGCGATCATGGCCAGGGGGGCGGCCTCGCACATCAGGCGCAGCTTGCCCTCGGGCTTGTCCAGGGTGGGCGGGTAGAGATAGACCCCGCCGTAAAGCAGGTTGCGATGGAAGTCCGCCACCAGCGAGCCGATGTAGCGGCTGCTTTTGCCGGCACCTTCGCTGGGGGAGTCGCCGCGGGTGGTTTTGGTGTCGCGCCCGTACTTGAACTGGCGCACCACCTCGCGAATCTTGGGATCCCACTTGGGCTCGTAGGCCTCGTTCACGGAATAGATCTTCCCGGTGAAGGGGGTGGTGATGTGCTCGTGGCTGAGCAGGAACTCGCCGATGCTGGGATCCAGGGTGAAGCCGTGCACCCCGTGACCGGCGGTGTAGACGAACATGGTGCTGGACCCGTAGATGACATAGCCGGCGGCCACCTGCTCGTTCCCGGACTGCAGCAGGTCGTTCATCCCGACGGAGTCGCGCCGGCTGTTGCGTTTCCAGATCCCGAAGATGGTGCCCACCGAGACGTTGGCGTCGATGTTGGAGCTGCCGTCCAGGGGATCGAAGACGACGATGTAGCTGCCCGTCCCGCCCTGGGGATCCACGAAGATGGGATCATCCAGTTCCTCGCTGCCCATGATGCAGACCTGGTTGCGGGTACCCAGACACTTGATGAAGACGTTGTTACCGAATTCATCCAGCTTCTGCACGACCTCGCCCTGGATGTTCTCGTCCCCGGTGGCGCCCAGGATGTCCACCAGCCCGGCCTTGTTCACCTCGCGGCTGATGACCTTGGCGGCAAAGGCGATATCGCTGAGCAAGCCGGTGAAATCCCCGCTGGCGCTGGGGTGCAGGGTTTGCATCTCGAGGATGTGGCTTTCGATGGTCTGCAAGTTCTTGGGGGCCTGGGTCATGGCGGACACCTTTCGCGAAATACCGGAATCAGGCTCGGTAAGCGGATGAGTCGGATCACCCAAAAGAGTACAACGGGCCCCTTCCGGTCAACAACCAACTTCTGGACCTATCTCCTTGCGAACTTGCGCTATCTTTGCCATCCTGACAAGGAAATGAGGGTCATTTGACCGGAATCGATTTTGCCCGCAATTCCCTTAGCCCACCGCGGCAGGACCGCCCAGGAGGAACCATGCCCAACGCCCAGTACAAAGTCCCCACGCCGACCAACGAACCCGTCAAGGGTTACGCCCCCGGGTCGCCGGAAAAGGCCGAGATGAAGGCCGCTCTGAAGAAGATGAGCGCCGAGAAGATCGAGATCCCCATGGTCATCGGCGGCGAGGAGATCCGCACCGGTGATCTGGGCAAATGCGTCATGCCGCACAACCACAAGAAGGTTCTGGGGCAGTACCACAAGGGTGGCGAGAAGGAAGTCAAGCTGGCCATCCGGGCCGCCCAGAAGGCCAAGAAGACCTGGAGCGCCACGCCCTTCGAGCACCGCGCCGCCATCATGCTGAAGGCCGCCGACCTGCTGGCCGGCCGCTACCGCCAGACCCTGAACGCGGCCACCATGCTGGGCCAGGGCAAGAACCCCATGCAGGCGGAAATCGACAGCGCCTGCGAGCTGATCGACTTCCTGCGCTTCAACGTGTACTACGCCCAGCAGATCATGGCCGAGCAGCCCAACAGCTCGGCCGGCATGTGGAACCAGCTGGAGCAGCGCCCCCTGGACGGCTTCGTCTTCGCCGTGACGCCCTTCAACTTCACGGCCATCGCCGGCAACCTGCCCACCGCGCCCGCCCTGATGGGCAACACCGTGGTCTGGAAGCCCGCCAGCAGCGCCGTCTTCAGCGGCCACTACCTGATGCAGCTGTTCAAGGAAGCGGGCATGCCCGAAGGCGTGATCAACTTCGTGCCCGGCAGCGGCGGCCAGATCGGCAACCCGGTCATGGCCAGCCCGGACCTGGGCGGCGTGCACTTCACCGGCAGCACCGGCGTGTTCCAGAACATGTGGAAGCAGATCGGCACCAACATCCACACCTACAAGTGCTACCCCCGCATCGTGGGCGAAACCGGCGGCAAGGACTTCATCTTCGCCCACCCCAGCGCCGACGTGGCCGCCCTGGTGACGGCCATGGTCCGCGGGGCCTTCGAGTACCAGGGCCAGAAGTGCAGCGCCGCCAGCCGCGCCTACGTGCCCGCTTCCCTGTGGAAGCAGGTCAAGCAGCAGTTGCTGGACATGGTGGCCACCATCCAGCAGGGCGATCCGGCGGACTTCCGCAACTTCATGGGCGCGGTCATCGACCGCCACGCCTTCGACAACATCAAGGGCTACATCGACCGCGCGAAGAAGGCCAAGGGCAAGGCCAAGATCCTGATCGGCGGCGGCTGCGACGCCAAGAAGGGCTACTTCATCGAGCCCACCGTCATCGAGGCCACCGATCCCCATTACGAGTCCATGGTGGAAGAGATCTTCGGCCCCGTGCTGACCATCTTCGTCTACGAGGACAAGGACCTGCTGAAGACCCTGCGCCTGTGCGACAGCAGCAGCGCCTACGCCCTGACCGGCGCCATCTTCAGCCAGGACCGGGCCGCCATCATCAAGATGAAGGACGAGCTGGAGGGCACCGCCGGCAACTTCTACATCAACGACAAACCCACCGGCGCGGTGGTGGGCCAGCAGCCCTTCGGCGGCAGCCGGGCCAGCGGCACCAACGACAAGGCGGGCAGCTACCTGAACCTGATCCGGTGGACCAGCCCGCGGACCGTCAAGGAGACGTTCGATCCGCCGCGGGATTATCCGTACCCGCACATGTCGGAGCGGTAGCGCCGGGATAGCCTGCCGACGTGGCAAAGGTTAGATGATGAGGGGCGACCTTGGTGGTCGCCCCTTGTCGTCAGTCCCTGTCGTTGGGAGGGTGGCTTTGGGGGGCCGGAATGATGGGCGGGTCACACCAGAGTGCTGGTCGCAAGAATGTCCAGCAGCTTCTCTGGTGAGGCCGGAGACAGCGCCGCCCGCCATGCCTGCTGGAAATCCTCGGTGTGGCGGATGACGACCCAGGGCAGGCCGGCGTGGGTGTTGAGGGCGTTGAGGGCCAGCAGGGCCATGCGGCGGTTGCCCGCCGTCCAGGGCGCCAGGCGGGAAAGCCCCAGGAAGGCCAGGATACCGCGCCGCGCCGGGTCCTTTTCGTCGGTCACCAGACGGATCCACGTGTCCATGAGCCGCCGGGTTTCCGGCGCTTTGTAACGCAGGATCTGCCCCCGGGGCAGGAGACCCGCTTCGACCGTGGGGCCCATGAGGGCCAGCCGCCAGCCCCGCATGTCCTGCCGCAGGACGGTTTCCAGGCGGCGGCCTTCCAGCATGCGCACCACGCTGCGCTTGACCAGCTTCAGGGCGGCGGCGTAACCCTGCAGGGCCAGCAGGGCGGCCGGATCCACCTCGCCGGGCAGGGGAGGGCCGGCGCTGCGCTGCAGGCGGCGGGAGATTTCTTCCCACTGGGGCCAGCCGGCGATCTCGGCGGCCCGCTCCCGTTCCAGGAAAATGGTCTGCGCCGCTGTGGTGGGGATGTCGTAACCGGCCAGCCGCAGGTGGTTCTGGGCGTCTTCCGGCAGGCCGTTCTCGATGGCGGCCAAGCGATGCAGGAGATTGCCGGGAAGATTGTCGGGACGGAACCGCCCGGCGGGGATGTGGGCGGACCAGAATCGCCAGCAATCTTCCAGGGAGGAGGCGGTGGGGGGCTCTGGGTTCGGGGCTGATTCCGGTTTCCGCCGGGCCGCCGAAGGCACGCGGGTGGTTTTCGGAACAGCCAGGCCGGCGGCTTGCAGGCCTGTGGTCACGATCCGGGCTTCCTCTTGCTTCCCCAGGGTGACAAACCGCTCCAGCAAGCGGTACAGAGCCTGATGGCGGCCTTCCTGCAGGCAGCGCCAGACGAAGCTCTGCCAGTCCGGGATCCGGGGCAGCAGTTGGTCGACCTGTTCCAGAGAATTCTTCCACTGGGAGGCTGTCAGGCGGGTCAGGATGGCCTCCGGCGTCATCACCCGCAGCCCGGCGATGGTTTCCTGGCGGGCGGGGAAATGGTTTTCCTCCTGGTAGATGGTCAGGCGGGTGCCGTCGGCGAAGGTGTGCACCGTGGTGCCGGCGGAAGGGGAGATGACGACCAGGCGGGAGGGCAGGGCCCCGTCGTTGCCGTGGATGGCCAGGCTGGAGGCGGCGGAAAGGCACCAGCGGCTGCCCAAGCGGTTTTCCAGGTACAGTGGCAGGAAGGCAGCCAGGTCCGGCTTGGGGGCTTCCGTTGGGGAATGGGGCTGGAGTTGGTACCAGCCGCGCATGATGGCGCGCAGGCGGCCGGCCCGGAGCAGGGTTTCCCGTTGTTGGCGGGTTAGCTGGGAGGATTGGAGGATGCCCTGTTGCTGGTTTTGGAGCGCCGTTCGCCAGGCCGCCAGGAGATTGGGGGCGGGGGGCATTTCCGGGAAGTGGTGGTCCATGGCGGGGACTCCTGGCTTGGGGGAGGGCTTTGGATTGGTGTTGTGGGGGGGAGGGAGCAAGGGGGATGCCAATGTCGATGTTGATGTCGATGCCGATGCGTCTAATGTCAGGGCCAATGCCGTAATGCGGGTTTGGGGCATGCTGAAGGGGGGCCCGGTCGGGGCAGATCAAAGGAGGAAGGGAACGGGCTCTGGGGGGATTGTGGGAGAAAGGGGAGGGGGTGGTGCCGGAGGTGGGACTCGAACCCACACGTTCCAAGGAACAACGGATTTTGAGTCCGTCACGTCTACCAATTCCATCACTCCGGCACCTTGGGTTGGGCCAAGAGAAGCCGCAAGGCGTTCCTGGACCCGAGGCGGAGTTTAGTCATCTTGCTGCCCAAAGTCAAGTTGCACAAAACACAGAGAAAAATTTGACACCCATGAGGATCCTGCTATATTTGCCGCTCAATGAGATCAGGTGGGGCCATAGCTCAGCTGGGAGAGCGCATGACTGGCAGTCATGAGGTCAGGGGTTCGATCCCCCTTGGCTCCACCAACTAGAATTTGAGGACGCAGGGAGTGGCATGGTCGCTTCCTGTGTTTTCGTATCTGGGTTGTAGGCGACCTAAGGCATGTTTGTTGGACGGGGTGATCATGTTCAGCGGACTGGAAATTGAATCCCAAATCAGAGCGAAAGTATTCGAATTTCTCTCTGCCGCCACCGATCGATACGGCGAAGTTCTTCGCTGGGACCTCCTGACCAAAGGTTTCACGTTCCAAGGTGAACGTGTGCCTCTCTTGGGAGCCAGTGGTATTTGGAAACCCAAGGTTTTTGAATCCATCCCACTGAGTATTACCACAGCACCTCCCAAGACAAACAAAGAGGCCCCTTACAATGATGGAATGGATTCCTTGGGGCGTTTAGCCTACAAGTACAGGGGAACGGACCCTGGACACCGTGATAATGTTGGCCTTAGACTGGCCATGCAAAAATCTATTCCTCTGGTATACTTCTTTGGAATTGATCAAGGTCTATATCTTCCAACCTGGCCTGTTTTTGTAGTAGCCGATGATCCCAGAAATCTGACTTTTAGTGTCTCAATTGATGACAAAGCCATGGTGGGGCACACGACGACTGGCTTGGCGAGCGAAATAAGGGATGCCCGAAGACAATATGTCACAACTGTAACCCTTCGGCGTCTGCATCAGCAAAAATTCCGGTCGAGGGTAATTAGAGCTTACAGAAGTCGGTGTGCAGTCTGTCGGCTCAAGCACTCTGAATTGCTGGACGCTGCTCACATTATTCCTGACTCTGATCCACGGGGTGAACCGATCGTTCCGAATGGCTTGGCTCTGTGTAAGATCCATCATGCAGCATTTGATCGTCATATTCTGGGGATCACCCCAGATTTAAAGGTCCAAATCAGGGCCGACATCCTCCAAGAAGTGGATGGCCCCATGCTTAAACACGGGCTGCAAGAAATGGACGGTACTTCAATTGTTCTTCCATCAAATATTGAATTGAGGCCCAGACGAGATTTGGTAGAAGCCCGCTTCGAAGAATTCAAGCGGGCTGGGTAATGGGGGACACCCTATTTTACCGGTCACACGGGAAACCTATGTCGCCGCTGTTCAGTTCATGGGTGATGGCAATCGTAGGCTTGGAAATGAGTTCTGGAAAAAGAAGAGACTGTTTTGTAGGAGAGCTCGTACGAAAGCATTTTGAGGGGTATAATTGTTTGTGTTAAAATAATTTACCCGCCCGGAAGGTTTTCGTTGTTTAATATTTCTGAATTTTCCGATTTAATACGGATATGTGAGGGCTGTGATCATTGGAGCGTTGCTGGAGGATTTTTATAGACAGGCGAGGGGCTAATGAAGCAATCCAAGAATCGACAACAGGTTGACACCTTATATGTGCTTGGGGCTGGTGCCAGTTATGGCTTGTCGTACATCAACTCCCAAAAACGGAAATTCGTCCGTGCGATAACTCCCTTAGACAAGGATTTCCTTTCGTGCTTGGAGCAAAGTATTCCGGATAAAGGTTGGCGTCGTCAGGCAATTGAGTTGGTCTTGAAGGATTGGTTTGATAGGACAGAGGCAACCAAGTTCGGCCTTGAGCAGGCAATAATCAAAAGGGTGAGCGATTACGAGTTTCTTGCAAAGATCCACCCGACAAGGATAAAAAGAAAAATCTCCAATGAAGAGTACCTCAATAATCTATCGCACCTCCTGACCGATTACTTGGACAAATGTAAGTCCAATCGGTCCGGGAATACCAGCAGGTTCGTCAATGCGGTTTTCCCTCCCCGTACTACCCCTGAGGACTATCGGAACAGGGTGATCACATTCAACTACGATATTCTGATTGAGCGTCCCCTAATTGAACGAGGCGTGTCCCGGCGGAAGATCTACTTTGATCGATTGGGTGATGATCGGAAGGCCGGTAAGGCAAGAAGGATGTCGGAGTGCTTTGCCCATCCGTTAATTCTCAAGTTGCATGGATCGACCAATTGGCGTTGTGAACGAACGCTGTTCGACCAAATGATCCGTGGTGATATTGACCAAAACAAAACGGTGCCTATTTGGATCGATGGGTCGAAGATTCCAAAACCATCAGATGATGTTTCCCCGCTGATAATCCCGCCGATTCCGAACAAGCCAATCACTAAGACCAGTATATTTAGGTTCTTATGGACCAAAGCCTATGAGTATCTGCATGAGGCAAAGAAAATAGTGATCGTGGGCTATTCTTGTCCGCCAACTGATGCATTGGCCCGAACCATGTTTACGCATTTCAAAAACAAAAAGATAGAGGAATTCTATGTGGTTGATCCGAATGCGGAAGCCCTAAAAAACTATCGGGAGATGGTGGATCCCACAGTGGGGCGGAAGGCCAAGTGGAGATACTGCTCAGACTTTTCTGAATACATTTCTGAAGAATTGGGTATTCCGGCCAAAGTGGCCACTCATTCCGGCTGACCAACTGCTCGACGATTCCCTTCCGGAAATCCCCACGCCCTCCGAAAACCCCTGGCCATCCCCAACCCCCTGTGCCACTTTCCTCCCATGAAGACCCCAACCCCCTCCACCGTCTTCCGCGCCCTGCTCGGCCTCATCCTCCTGGTGGGGATAGTCTTGGTCGCCACCCAAGGCACCACCTGGTGGCCCACCCTGCGCGAGGCCATCAGCCAACAAGGCCGCACCGGCTATCTGATCTTCGTGGCCACCTTTGTGGGCCTGACCACTCTCTGCTTCCCCGTTTCCGTCCTCGGTTTCACCGCCGGCGCCCTTTATGGCCCCGGGCAGGGCGTGGGGGTGGTCTTTCTCTCCGTCCTGCTTTCCGGCAGCCTCATGTTCCTTCTGGGCAAGGGCGTCCTGCGTGGGCTGACCGGCCATCTGGTCCGCCGGGATGCCCGGCTGGAAGCCATGGAGCACCTGGCGGCCCGGCAGGCCGTGCGGCTGAATCTGCTGGCGCGGCTGTCGCCCATCAATTTCGGGGTGGTGTCGTACACCCTGGCCTCAGGACGTTCCTCCTACCGGGCCTACTGCATGGGGTTGCTGGCCACCCTGCCCAGCATCCTTTTGCAGGTCTGGATCGGGGTCCTGGTGACCCGGGGTGGATCGTTGCTGGCCACGGAGGGGCGGGTGGGGGTCTTGCGCCTGGCCGGGCTCGCGGTCGGGATCCTTTTCCTGGGGCTGCTCAGTTGGCAGGTGGCGCGGTTGGTGCGGCAAGCCGTGGCCGACATCCAGGCCACGGAAACGGAAAATCGCCCGGCCGATGATACCTCCGGCTAAACGTGCGCTTGGTCGCACACTTGATAACCAGGCAATTGGGGGACATGCACTTGGGGTTGCCCCACGCCACGCCGTGCCCTAAACTTCTTCGGTGTCCCGCTACCCGTTGTCCCTGTCACCCCAATCGGATGTGCCGGCAAAACCATGTTCCCGATCTGGCTCGACATCGTCATGATGATTCTCCTGGTGGCCGGGTGGCTGGCCTGGTTTCGCCAGCGCCAGGCGAACCAACGGAATGCTGCTCTGCCTGTCGACGACCGCCCGGAACCCAACCCGTCGCCACAGCAGGAGCAGGGACAGCAGGCCCCGCCTCTCCAGAAGAACCCGGCGCGCATGATCCAGGGGCTCGAGGAGTTGGGTGCCGAACTGTGGGAGTGGGATCTGGGGCGGAAGCGCGTCCAGGTGTCCCCGCTCATATTGGAAACCAGCGGCTATGCCGACCGCCGTTTCCCGAGCACGCCGGAGGGCCTGCTGAAGCTGGTGTATCCTGAAGACCGGAGCAAGGTCTGGTGCCACTGCCGAGGCCTGTTGGTGGGCCGTCAGAGTGAGATCACCATCAAAGCCCGCTTTCTTTTTGGCGACGACACTTATCACTGGGTCCAGACCCGGGTCATCCCCCGGCGCGACGACACCGGACGCGTCAGCACCTTGGTGGGCAATTTCCAGGACATCACCCAGCGTGTCGCCGCGGAGCAGGAGCGGGATCGGCTTTTCAACCTGTCCATCGACATGCTGGCCGTCTGGGGTTTCGACGGGAAGCTGCAGCAACTCAACCCCGCCTGGGTGCGGGTGCTGGGCTGGTCTCGGGATGAACTCATGGACAGGCCCCTGCTGTTCTTCGTGCATCCCGATGACCAGGATCTGACCCGGGAAGCCCTGGAGGCCATCTACCAGGGCGATCCCATCGACGAACTGGACATGCGTTTCCGTTGCCGCAACGGCAGCTACCTCTGGCTGAGCTGGAGTTCTTATCCTTACCCGGATCGCCAGGTGGTGTTTTCGGTGGTCAAGGACATCACGCACAACAAGCTGGCGGAGCGGAAACTGCTGGACTATCAGGAACGTCTGCGGGACCTCAGCTCCCAGCTCAGCCTGGTGGAAGACAGGCAACGCAAGATCCTGGCCTCCGCCATCCACGATGGGCTGGCCCAGCAGCTTTTCGGCATCCGGGCCAAGGTCACCCTGATGAAATACCCGGAGAAGGTGCCGGATCTGGCCGCGCTGGTGAACGAAACCCTGGGCATCATCGACGAGACCATGGGCCAGGCGCGCAACCTCAGTTTCGAGCTTTTCCCGCCGGTGCTGCATGAGGTGGGGCTGGGGGCGGCCCTCAGCTGGCTGGGGCACCAGTTCCAGGAGCGCACCGGCATCAACTGCCAGGTTTCCGTCGATGGGGAAGGCCCCGAGCTGGGCGAGGACCTCCGGACCATGGCTTTCCAGTCCGTGCGGGAGTTGCTGGCCAACATCGATAAGCACAGCCAAGCCAGAGAGTGCGCCATCTCCATGAATCATTTGGAGGGCTTTCTGACCATCCTGGTGGAGGACAAGGGGCAGGGTTTCCACTTCCATGAGGCCCGGGACAAGGCTCTGGATCGGGACTCCCGGGGCGGGTTCGGGCTGTTCAGCATCCGCGAGCGCATGCGTTCCATCGGCGGTCGCATGCTGGTGGACACCCAGCCTGGCAAGGGCTGCCGGGTTTTCCTGACCTTCCTGAACGACGACCAGCCTCCGGCCGGCCGGGACGGCTCCCTCATGGAGAACTGATTTGGGAGAATTCTACGCCCTGGCCTGTGCCCTGTTCTGGGCCTTCGCCGTCATCTTGTTCCGGAAGTCCGGAACCACCATCCCGCCTCTGGCCATGAACCTGTTTCGGGTGGGGCTGACCAGCGTGCTCTTTCTGGGCACGCTGCTTCTGCTGGGCATTCCCTTGCTGGGGCAGGCGCCGGCGCGCGACTACGGCATTCTCATGGCCAGCGGCGTGATCGCCATCGCCGTGGCCGACACCCTGTTCCACATGAGCCTGAATCGGGTGGGTGCGGGTATCAACGCCATCGTGGACAGCCTGTACAGCCCGTCGGTGGTGCTCTTCGCCTATATCCTGCTTGGTGAACGCATCGGGTCCTGGCAGTTTCTGGGGATGGTCATCATGATCCTGGGTATCGTGCTGGCCACCCGGGTGCAACCGCCGGCGGGGACCACGCGCCGGACCCTGGTGTACGGGGTTCTGCTAGGGGTGGCGGCCATGCTGTTCCTGGGGTTCGGGATCGTGCTGGCCAAAGGTGTGCTGGAAGGGGCCAACGTGCTTTGGGCCACCACCATCCGCCAGTTGGGTAGCCTGGCGGTGCTGGTGCCCGTCACCCTCATCCATCCCGACCGGCGGCGCCTGTGGCGGGTGTTCTTGCCGGACCGCAGCTGGCGCTACAGCGTGCCCGGTACCCTGATGGGCTCCTACTTCGCCCTCATCCTGTGGATTGCCGGCATGAAGCACATTTCCGCCGGCCGGTCCGCCATCCTGAACCAGACCAGCACCATTTACTTGCTGATTCTGGCCAGCGTGCTGCTCAAAGAACCCTTCGGCTTGCGCCGCGCTTTCTCCGCCTTGCTGGTGAGCTTGGGGGCGGTTCTGGTGATTTATTTGTAAATCGCTTGTTTTTATTGGATTATTGTGAAACATTTGTTATATAACGTCCGTTATGCAATATCCCAAGTTCCCTGAACTGAGGTGATTCATGGTCAGGACACAGGTTTTCAACCCCGAGGATGTGGTCCAGGCGGGTTTCGACGTGGTGGATGCCGAAGGCTGGGACCAGCTCTCGGCCCGCCGGGTCGCCGAGGTCCTGGGCAGCAGCACCGCCCCGGTGTACAGCAATTTTCGGAACATGTCCGAATTGGCGGCTGCCGTGGTCCAGGAGGCCATTCGGCGCTTCATGGCCAAAACCAGCAACCCCCAATCCGGCAACCGGTTCCTGGATTTTGGCTGGGGGGTGTTGGATTATGCCCTGGCCCATCCCCGCTGGTATGACGCCCTTTTCCGGGAGGTCCAGCTGCCGGACGACCAGTACCGGCAACTGGTGGCGGGCATGGCGCGGATCATGGCGGCGACTCCGGAGCTGAGCGTGTTGCCGGAATTCGAGCGCCAGCTGGTCCTGAAGAAGATGACCATCTTCACCCATGGGTTGGCTTCGGAAATATGCACCGGCCACGCCGGCCCCCTCAATCGGGAGGGGATGCGGCTTCTGCTGGAAGAGGTGGGGCACGCGGTGATGGACGACGCCCTGAAAAGACCGCCGCGCTCCGTAAGGGAAATGGAGATGCTGGACACCTGCCAGAACTGCTGCCCGGCGGAGCGTGAACCGGGGAAAGAAGAACATCATGAATAATAAGTGTGGCGGTTTGTTGTTGGGGGCCCTGTTGCTGGTGAGCGGTCTTTTGGCCACGCCGGCCCTGGCCCAGACCCAGAACCAAGACCGGGCCGACGACGTGGTCATCCGGGCGCGCGGTGGCCTGGACGCGCCCGTCATGGACCTGGAAAGCTGCGTGGCCCAGGCCCTGCGCACCAATGACGCCCTGCAGGCCGAGCGCCTGCGCATGGAAGAACTGGACGGTCAGATGGACCAGGCCCTGAGCACCGGGCTGCCCACCCTGGATCTGGTGGGCAACTGGCGGCGAAGCCGCAACCCGGCCATGGCCCTGGATGAAACCTTTGCCGGTGGCGGTGGCGGGCTGGCCCCGCCGGCGGGCTCTCCGGACTGGTTCAACCAGTGGATCATGGGATTCGGGTCGTTTCTGCCGGCCGTGGAAGATATCCCGGCCCAGAGCTACCTGTCCGCCAGCCTCAATCTGAACTGGAAGATCAACCCCATGAAAACCGGCGGAGCCGTGGGGGCCGCCCGGTTGGGTATCCAGCGGCAAGAGTTGAACGAGCGCGCCGTGGAACACGCCACCACCCAGCAGGTGATGGTGGCCTACTGGAGCATCATCCGCGCCGCGCAACAGGTGGAAGCGGTGCGGGCCCAGCTGGTCAACCAGACGGAGTTGCTGGACATCATCCGGCTGCAGTACGATCTGGGACTGGTCACCCGCCTGGACACGCTGCAGGCGGCCGTGGCCCTGGCCAACACCAAACCCCGACTGGAGGTGGCCCAAGCGGAGCTGCGCAATGCCGGCGCCCACCTCAACACCCTGATGGGGGTGGAGCCGGGCAATCCCCTGGCCGTGGTCAACGACTCCCGCCTGGAGTTGCAGCCTTTGCGCGACGACGTGGCCTTGACCCTGGCCCAGCAGCGTCCGCAGCTGCAGGCGGCGGAAACCTTCACCGACATCCTGCGCCGCAACCGGCGGGCCCAGAAATCGGAGAACATGCCGTACCTGAGCCTGGCCGGCAGCTACGGTTACATCGGCAAGAAGTTCGATTCCGTCTTCGACGACGGGCATGACAACTGGAGCGTGGCCGCCTCTGTCACCGTGCCCCTTTTCGACGGCATGCTGAACCGGGGGCTGGTGGCCCAGACCGAGGCCCAGATCCGGCGCACCGAAACCGAGCTGCAGGGGCAACGCCGCCAGGCGCAGGTGGAAGTCCTGGACCTGCTGGCCAACCTGCGCCTGGCGCGGGGCCTGCTGGATGCCGTCACCCTGAATCTGGAAAACGCGGAAGAGGTGCTGGAGGAAAGCCTGCTCATGCTGGAGCTGGGCAAGACCCGTTACCTGGACGTGCTGGTGGCCGAAGCCAACCGGACCGAAGCGCGCAGCAACGTCATCGCCGCCCATCATGAAGTCCTGACCCTGACCGCGGGCCTGAAGCGCGCCCTCGGCTATTCGCCCCTGACCCAGCTCCAGGACATTCCGAACCTGGTCGCGGAGGTTTCCCGATGATGACCCAAGCCCAACGGTTGCGCGCCCTGGCGGGTGCCGCCCTGATCCTGCTCGTTCTGCTGGCCGGCTGCCAGGAAGAGGAGAACACCCGGGAGAAGTCTCAGGAGAAAGCCACCAACGTGCGCATCCTGGAAATGGCCCCCGGCAGCATGACGGAGTATTTCGAGATCACGGGTCCCATCCAGCCCGTGCGCGGTGCCGACCTGAGCGCCGAGGAGATGGGCCCGGTGGTGGCCCTGTCCGCCGCCAAGGGACAGGCCGTGCAGGCCGGAGAAGTGATCCTGCGGCAGCAGCGGGACATTCTGGAGGCCGAGATGAAGGCCCGCGAAAGCCAGGCCGATGCCGCGGCGTTCAATCTGGATAAGGTCCAGAAGCTGTTCGACGCCCAGAAGATCAGCCGGCTGGAACTGCTGAACACCCAGGCCGCCACCCGGCAGGCCCGCAGCGCCGCCGATGTGGCGCGCCGCCGGTTCGAGAGGGCGGCCATCCGCGCGCCCTTCGACGGCATCGTCGTGGACCGTTACGTGGAGCTGGGCCAGTTGCTGGCCCCCGGGCAGGCCGCGGTGCGGGTCATCGATCCTTCCGTGCTCAAGTTGGAAGGCTACCTGACGCAGGAAGAGGTGCCCTTTGTCGATCTGGGGGCCGAAGCCCGCGTTACCCTGGGAGACGAGGGCCCCACCGTGCGCGGCACCGTCGCCTGGGTGGGGATGGAGGCCGACCGGGCCACCGGCAAGTTCAAGATCGAGATCCGCATCCCCAATGAGGACGGGCATTTGCGCAGCGGGCTGATCGGCCGGGCGCAGCTGCCCAAGGTCGTGCGCCGGGATGTGCTGACCATCCCACGGGATGCGGTGCTGCCCTATCGCCATGGGGATAGCGTCTTCGTGGTGCGGGGCGATCGGGCCAAGCGGCGAACGCTGCTGCTGGGGCCGGATCAGGGTAATCTGGTCACGGTGCGCCGAGGACTGGAGCCCGGGGACCAGCTCATCGTCCGGGGTCATCGGGCCCTCAGTGACAGCAGCCTGGTGCGGGTGGTGGAGGTGTCCACCAGACCGGACGGCATGCTGCCCACCGATCCGGAAGTCTTGCTGGATGCCGGCTTGCCCGGGGAGGAGGACCGATGAGCCTCACTGCCGGAGCCATCAAGCGCTACCCCATGATCTTCGCCTTCATGGTGATCATCGTGATCATGGGCGTGCAGGCGTATATCGAGCTGCCGCGCGAAAGCAGTCCCGATGTCAAGATCCCCTTCGTCTCCGTGGCGGCGCCCTATCCCGGCACCAGCCCCGTGGACATGGAGAACCTGGTGACGCGCAAGCTGGAGCAGCAGCTCAAAGGGGTCAAAGATCTGGAGGAGATGATCAGCATCTCCACCTACGGCGTTTCCGTCATCAGTCTGGAATTCCAGTCCGATGTGGAGATCAGCGACGCCTTGCAGTCCGTGCGCGACCGAGTCGAGCTGGCCAAACCGGATCTGCCCGAAGATCCCCGCAACGACCTGGTTGTCCAGGAGGTCAGCGCGGCCGACCTGTTCCCCGTGATGCAGGTGAACCTGAAGGGTGATATCGACCTCTTCAAGCTGAAGAAGCTGGGCGAGGATCTGCAGGAAGATCTGGAGCAGATCCCGGGCGTCCTGTCGGTGGACCTGATGGGCGGCATCGAGAATGAAGTCCAGGTCATGGTGGATCCGGAGAAGCTGATCTACCACAACCTGAGCCTGAAGGATGTGCAGGATGCCATCGCCCTGCAGAACATGACCATTCCCGGCGGCAAGCTAGGGCTGGGCATGTACGACTACCAGGTGCGGGTACCGGGCGAGGTGGAGAATCCGGAAGAGATCCTGGACTTCGTGCTGGAGCCCGGGGCGAACCCGCCCTTGTACCTGCGGGATGTGGCCACCGTCACCTTCGGCATCAAGGATCGCGACACCATCAGCCGGGTCAACGGGGTGGACGCCGTGGCCCTGCTGGTCAAGAAGCGCAGCGGCGAGAACATCATCAAGATCGCCGAGGCCGTCAAAAGCGTGGTGGAGGCAGCGGAACCCCAGTTCCCCGTCGGCGTGAGCACCAGCATCGTGGCCGACCAGTCGGTGTCCATCAAGAACATGGTCCATGAGCTGGAGAACAACATTCTCAGCGGGCTGCTGTTGGTGGTGCTGATCCTCCTCAGCTTCTTCGGGGTGCGGAACGCCGTCTTCGTGGGCATCGCCATCCCCTTCAGCATGCTCATCAGCTTCATCGTGCTGAAATTCCTGGGCATCACCCTGAACATGGTGGTGCTTTTCAGCCTGATCCTGGGGCTGGGCATGCTGGTGGACAACGCCATCGTGATCGTGGAGAACATCTTCCGGCATCGGGGCAAGGGCAAAGAGGGCGACGAGGCCGCGGACACGGGCACGCGCCAGGTGGCCACGGCGGTCATCGCGTCCACCCTGACCACCGTCTGCGCCTTCGGGCCCATGGTATTCTGGCCGGGCATCATGGGCGAATTCATGAAGTACCTGCCGCTGACGGTGATCATCACCCTGCTGAGCAGCCTGCTGGTGGCGCTGATCTTCAATCCCGTGCTCTGCGCGCGGTTCATGCCCCTGCCGTCGGCCAGCCAGGGCCACGAGTTGGTGGGCGACAAGCTGCTCCGTTTCGGGCTGCGCACCTACCGGCCCACCCTGCAGTGGGCCCTGGGGCACAGCTTCCTGGTCATGGGCGGGATGACCCTCATGCTGATCCTGGTCTTCCTGGTCTACGACCGGTTCAACCACGGCGTGGAGTTCTTCCCCGAGACCGATCCCCACATCGCGGCCGTGAACATCGCCGCGCCCAGCGGGACCCGTATCGAGGCCACGGACCAGTTCGCCCTGATCGTGGAGCGGGAGGTGGACACGGTGCCGGACCTGAAGGCCTACAACACGGTGGTGGGCGCCGTCTTCGCCAACGAGTTGGGCAGTCACCATCCGCCCAGCCACCAGGCCACCGTGACCATGGAGTTCGTGGATCTGATGGAGCGTAGCCGTTCCTCCAACCTGAGCCTGGATATTCTGCGCGACCAGCTGACCGATCTGACGGGCGCGACCATCACGGTCGAGAAGCGGGAAGAGGGGCCGCCCCAAGCCAAGCCCGTGAACATCGAGATCAGCGGAGACGATTTCCAGATTCTGGGCGAGCTGGCCGCCAAGGTGCGGGAACGGATCAAGAGCCTGGACGGTCTGGTGGATATCGACGACAACTTCGACAACGAGTTGCCGGAGCTGCTGATCGAGGCGGATGTGGAGCGGGCCGGCCGCTACGGGCTGCGCACCTTCGACATTGCCGGGACCATGCGCACCGCCCTGCACGGCTCTGAAACGGCCAAGTACCGCACCGGCGAAGACGAATACGACATCGTGGTGCGCTATGCCGAAGGTTCGCGCCGCCGGGTCGAGGATCTGGAAAACATGACGGTTTTCCATGAGGGCCGCACCGTCCCGCTGAGCGCCTTCTCCAAGGCCCGCTTCACCAACGGGCTGGCGGCGGTGCATCGCATCGATGCCCAGCGCGTCGTCACCGTCACTGCCGACGTGCTGACCGGCTACAACGAAAAAGCCCAGCTGGCTCTGGTCCAGGAACGCCTGGCGGACCTGAACCTACCCGCCGGCTACAGCCTGGCCTACACCGGCAAAAGCGAGGACGAAGCCGCGGCTTCCGTCTTCCTCAAAGAGGCTTTCAGCGTGGCCATCATGCTCATCTTCGTGGTGCTGGTCAGCCAGTTCAGCAGCATCACCGTGCCGCTGGTGATCATCTTCAGCGTGCTGCTGTCATTGATCGGGGTTCTGACCGGGTTGCTGGTGACGGGCACCCCCTTCGGCATCGTCATGACCGGCGTGGGGGTGGTTTCCCTGGCGGGCATCGTGGTGAACAACGCCATCGTGCTGCTGGACTATATCATCCAACTGCGCAACAGGGGGATGGACAAGATGGAGGCCATCATGCACGCGGGTGAGACGCGTTTCCGCCCCGTGGTCCTGACCGCCTTGACCACCATTCTGGGTCTCATCCCCCTGACCACGGGCATGTCTCTGGATTTCACGGCGTTGTTCGCGGGTAATCTGGACGGGGTTCTTGTCCTGGGCAGCGACTCCAGCGCGTACTGGGGCCCCATGGGGGTGGCGGTCATCTGGGGGCTGGCGGTGGCCACCTTCCTGACGCTGGTGGTGGTGCCGGTGATGTACTCCACGCTGGAGCCCATCAAACGCGGCCTGACCATCGCCCTGACCTTGGGACGGCGAGGGCGCTGACCCCAACGGGGCAGACCCACCTTACACGAACGGGCCAACCTGGTTTGCAGGTTGGCCCGTTTTCCATAAGAGGACTACTTCACCAACGTGGCCGCGCGCGTGTACTGCAGACCCGCCGCGCGCAGGCGGTACAGATAGACCCCGGACGGCAGAGCCCGGCCGGCGTCATCGGTCCCGTCCCAGTGCAGGACGTGCTCACCCGGGCCATGGGTTCCCCGGGCCAGGGTCCGGACCTGGCGTCCGCGCATGTCCAGGATGACCAGTTCCGCTTCTCCCGCGAACTTCAGCTCGAAGCGGAAGGACGTGGAGGGGTTGAAGGGGTTGGGGTAGTTGGCGTCCAGGGTGGCCGCCGCCGGGACAACCTGACCCACGGCCGAAGAGGACGCCGGCAGATGGGCAAAGCTGTAGGAAGCCGCCGGCTCGGAGCGGGGCATGCCCGCACTGCGGCCGCTGGCGTCCGAAACATGGATGTAATACTCGCAGGTGGTGGCTTCTTCCGGGGCGGGGATGGTGGCCTGCCAGGTGCCGTCAGCGGCGGGGTTCATGTCCGTCGTCATCCAGTACCCGCCCGCGTGCTTGTAGTAGACCACGGCGTAGGTGATGTCCGCCCCGCTGTAGGCTGTGAAGCGAGCCTCGATGGTGGCGTCGCCCTGGGTCTCTTCCCGCAGGGGGATATGGCCCACCCGCAGCATGCCGCCGTCCATGATGCCCTTGGTGCGGCAGTGCAGGGCGTCGTCGCTGAGGAAGCCGTTGTAGAGGTAGCCGCTGACTTCGTACCCGGGCGCGGCCGCGCGGTAGGCCTCCAGGGCATTCGCGTCATGGGTGCTGTTGCCGAACAGGGGCACGTAGATGTGGTTGTTGAGGATGAGGCTGTTGGTGTAGGCCGCCGGATCGCCGCCGGAGGAGTTGAAGCAATAGACCCGGTGCACCTGGTAGGGACGGCCCGTGCTGGCCGTCAGAGAGGCCAGCAGGGTGGCCCGCTGTTCCAGGGTGTCGTGGGTGTGGTGCCCGGGCCAGACCTCCTTGACCAGCACCGTCTCCTCATCCAGGAATTTGGCCCAGGTGTCGATGTGGTGGATCCCGCCAAATTCGATATAATCCAGCACGGCGTAGTTCTCGATGCCGTAGTACTGCTGCATCAGCGCGTCCACCTCGGCCTGGGTCATGCCGTTTTCGCTGGCGGCCTCGTCATAGACCAGGCGGGTGCTGGCGCTGATGTGGGCGCCATCGGTCATGTAGTTGCCACCGGTGTGGTACATGCTGTGGCTGTAGACGGGGATGCCGTTTTCCTGGCCGAAGTACAGGGGGATCAGGTTGTCGTTGGGGCGGTAGGGGCGATTGTAGGTGTGATTGACGATGCCCAGTTCCCCGTTGCCGTCGAAAATGAACCAGGGGCCGTAATCCCGGGTCCAGATGCTGTCATTGTTCCTCACCAGGAACTGGACCTTATCCATATCCACCCCGCTGGCGGCCAGGTTGCTCTGGGCGGTGGACAGGTAGCCGCTGCTGACCACCACGTGCAGGGTTACCTGATCGTCCATATCCCGCAGGAGATCGTAGGGCAGGCCCAGAGGGTAGCGGATCATGACGCCGGTGGTGGGTTCCCATTCGGCGCAGTTGCGGATGGGCCCCAGGGGCGCCTCACGGGAAAAATCCAGCCGGGGCAGGGGATAGCCGGGCGCCTGGTAACGCTCAATCTCCAGGGTGCCGGGGGCGTGGGGGATCAGTTCCTCCAGGCCGTCCACATCCTTTTCCGCCAGGGCGGGCACGGCACCCAGGCTCAGGACGAACAGCAGCAAAAAACAAGAAGCGACAAAACGCATGGCAATCTCCGGGAAATGGGGGGAACAAAGAATCGGGTAGCTGTGATTATAACACATTTCCCGCCCCAGGCGGTCCGTCCGGCTCAAAATCATGAAAAAACCAATAATTTTTCCCTTCTGGTGGGGTTTTTGCTATAAAATTAATGTTTTTCGGATTATCGTGACGATAGTCCTCCCTGGCCCAAAGTCGCCATGAATAATCCGTGTTGACCCTCTGCCCGGTTCCCCTAGTATTCTCCGGTGCTTGTCCGCCCACCAATGTTTCAGCCAAGGATGCCGCCGTGAAGCCGACCGTCGTTCTCTTCGAAGACCACACCCTGCGCCACTTCCGCCCCGTCAGTTGGTCCCTGCCGGTGACCGAGCTGCGTGTGGGCATGTTCAACTTGCGCGAAAGGACGGAACTGGCCGGAGGCCGCGGCGCCCTGCTGACTCGGCCCTATCTGGCCCCCCTGCACACCTGCGCCGACTGGTCCATCAACCCCCGGCAATTGGATGCCGCCGGCCCGGTTCTGTGGCTGAACGGGCGCTGCCGACTTTCGGTGACCCTCCTGGAGGACCTGCTGCAAGGCCTGCCCGGCACCCCGCCTTTCGTCCATGGCGATGAACACGGCCCGCTGGTGGCCTGGCTGGAGGCCGCCGACAGCGCCGCCGCCCTGGCTTCCTGGTGGCGGTGGGCCGCCGGACAAGCCGACCGGGAGCATCCCGCCGCCTGGGAGGGGCTCCAGCCCCACGGAACCTGTCCCTGGGATATTTCCGCCCTGGGTTACCTCTTCGATGTGGTCCCCGCCACCGCGGCCACCTTGCGGGACGACGCTCTCTTCCTACGGCAGGGACGTCCTTGGCGACGCTCTCCCTTCGGGCTGTTCCCCGCGGAGAACGCGGCCAAGCCGGTGTGGGCCCTGCAAACCAGCCTTCGCCCCGCCGGCGAGCACCCCGAACACGCCGGCCGCTTCCCTGCTCAGGACCCAGGGCAGGGCCGGAAACAAGGGCAAGACCGGAAACAAGGACAGGGCATTTTCCTGGGCGATGACGTGCGGCTGGCCGACGGCGTGGTGCTGGACGACAGCGCCGGCCCCGTGATCCTGGACCGCGGGGTGCAGGTCATGCCCTTCAGCTACCTCGAAGGCCCCCTGTACGTGGGTCCCGGTTCCCGCGTCAAGGCCGGCGCGGCCATTTACGGGGAAAGCAGCTTCGGGATCGGGAACCGCATTGCCGGGGAAATCGGGGAAAGCACATTTCTGGATTTTGCCAACAAGCAGCACGACGGGTTCATCGGACACGCGGTCATCGGCAGTTTCACCAATCTGGGCGCCATGACCACCTGTAGCGATCTGAAGAACAACTACGGACCGGTACGGGTGGATCTGGGATTCGGCACCCTCGACACGGGCCTGCGTTTCGTGGGGCTGATGATGGGGGACCACGCCAAGACCGCCATCGGCACGCTCTTCAACACCGGCACCTGCGTGGGCTTTGCCAGCAACATTTTCGGAGGCGCGATGCCCCCCAAATTCGTGCCCGGTTTCTCCTGGGGCGGGGGACCGCAGGATCCTCGCTATGACGTGCAGCGGGCCATGGCCACGGCCGAAGTCGTGCTGGGCCGGCGGGGTTGCCGCATGGTGCCGGCCTATCGGGAGATGATGGTTTTTCTGGCTGGGTTCTGAGACGCTTTTCACCGGTCGGCATTCTGCAACGGTGTTCTTGGGCAATGTTTCCAATTGCCCTCCTGTGTCCGTTGGACTTCCCTCTGGCGCCCTCGCCCGCCCCCTTGCCGGCCGCGACATAAGTCATTCATCGAAAGCCTCTTACAAAACATCAGAGAACAACCGGAGCAGGCCTTCATGGTCCTGGTCCACCCTTTGCAAAAGTCCGATAAAATGTTCTCTGCACTGTTAGGGCTTGGGCATTGAGGAACTTACGCGAATTGTGTTGTAAGCTCCCGTCAGTGGTCACCCGGCAGAATGCGGGGGACATTTTTTTCTTGGCTAAATCCCATAGTTGTGATACTTCTAGATTATCTAAGTGTTTCAAATCATAGCAGTTTGAAAACCTGAGGAACCTCGGCTCAGCCGAGGTGGAAGCGTGTGGAAAGGTTGCAGGATGACCAAAGCCGAGCTGATCGAAATCATCGCCGACGCGACGGGAGTCAACAAGAAGGACACCGGCGTGATCGTGACTCTCATCATGGAAAAGATTGGCCAGGCTCTTGTGGAGGGCGACAAGGTCGAACTCAGGGGGTTCGGCTCCTTCAAAGTCAAGACCCGCCAGGCGCGTCAGGCGCGCAACCCTCGGACCGGTGCCTCGGTTCAGGTCGAGGCCAAGCGGGTGCCCTATTTCAAGGCCTCCAAGGATCTCAAAGGTCGCATCAACCAAAAAGATGGCTAGCCGGGGAAACTCTTATTGTCGAAACCCCCGGCGGCGCTTATCTTGACGTGTCGTTTCAGGTTGCAAGGCCCTCTGGCTCCTTTGCGCCTTCTCATTCGCGCAGGAAGGGTGCTGCGGCACCGTCCCTGAATCTAGTGTTCTCAAGGAAAGGCTGGTCGTTATGCCTAACGGGCGTAAGCGGAAGCGCAAGAAGATCGCGACGCACAAGCGTAAGAAGCGGTTGCGCAAGAACCGTCACAAGAAGAAGTAAGCAGAGCCAGAGCGGCCGGCACCATTGACGTGGTGCCGGCTGATCGGCTCTCTGAAAGCAAAATCCTCAAGGTCGTGGCCCACTCTCCGAAACCTTGCCCATGGAAGGAGTTCCGGCATGACGGATCATAACACCAGGGTGAAGAACGAGAGGCGCCGCGCCACGCGTGTCGATGCCAATCTGCATCTTGAAGTCCAGATTCCAAGCCCTGAGGGCGGGCAAGAGACCGCCAGGCTTGAGACCATCAACATTTCCTCTTCCGGCATCTATTTCAAGTCGGACCACTTCATCGAGCCCATGACCAAGCTGAGCATGGACCTGGAAGTCCTGGTGCCCGCCGAGGATGGCACCCCCTCCGGGGAAACGGCCACCGTGCCTTGCGAGGGGCTGGTTGTACGCGTCAAGCCGGAAGGTCCCACCGACGGCTGCTCGGAATACGAGGTGGCGGTCTTTTTCACCCACATCGAGCCCGCGGGCATGGTCAACCTGGAGCGCCATATCACGCTTCTGATCGCGGCTGACAGCTGAATGGCCGGGCGCGCCCGCCAACCCCATGGCCGGAATCCGGCCCCTGCCTGAACTATCCGGATTCCGCCGGATCAAATCCCGGGGAATTTCATCAAATCCTGGGGAATTTCTCGGTTTTTTTCTTTCAAGCCCTCATTCCTCCTGCCGATGACAAGAAGGCCAAGCTGAATTTTCGGCCCCAACGACAGAAGAGCGAGGGATGCCCAGTCCAAGAAAACGAACCATTCTGGTCGTGGATGACGATAAGTTCACCTGCACCGTATTCAAGCGCCGGCTGGAAAAGGACGGGTATCGGGTTCTGTTGGCCCATGACGGCCTCAGCGGGGCGAAATCGGCTCTGGAGAATCTTCCGGATTTGATCCTCTTGGATAAGGAAATGCCGGAGATGCACGGCTTCAAGGTGAGCCAGACCCTCAGGGACCATCCGGACACCAAAGGCATCCCCATTCTCATGATCAGCGCCGAGGACGACACCCGGGAAAAGATCCGCGGCCTGGAAATGGGGGCGGCGGACTACATCTCCAAAAAAATCACCCACAAGGAGATGCTTTCCCGAATCCAGGCTTTTCTGCGCATCAAGGACCTGCAGGACAAGCTGCAGAATGAAAGCGACAAGCTCAACCAGATTTTCAAGCATCTGCACGAACCGGTGGTCATCTGCAATCCGGAAGACAAGATGGTCCTGGCCACCCAGACCTTCCTGCACCTGATGCACATGCCCCGCGAGGTCTGCCGCTTCAAGACCATGAGCGAGATTCTCGAAACCCACGATGTGCCCGCCGAGGTCATCGACCGCTTGCGTCGGGGGTGCAGCGAAGAGATCCAGCTCAAGATCCATCTGGATGGGGCCACCAGCTACCTTCTGGCCCGGACCGCTCCCATCGAACTGCAGGACGGCGACATGGCCATGGCCTACGTCTTCCGCGATGTGACCCGTGAAGTGGAGAACCAGCGCATGCGCGCGGATTTCCACAGCATGATCGCGCACGATCTGCGCTCGCCCATGTCCGTCATCCAGGGCTATGTTTCCCTGATGGTCACCGGCAAAACCGGCCCCGTGAACGAAACCCAGCGGGAATTCCTGGAGAGCGTGAATCGCAAGATCGCGGAGATGACGGCCCTGCTGAACGACTTCCTGGACATGAGCAAGATGGACGCGGGTTTCGTGAACCTGAAGAGTCAGAACCACAACCTGGGGCAACTGCTGCACGAGGTGGTGGAGGACCTGGAACCCATGGCCGAAAGCCGGAACATCCGTATTTCCATCAATCTGCCGTCCGACGCCCTGAACGTCTATGGGGATCCTCTGCGAGTGACCCAGATCCTGCGCAACCTGATCAGCAACGCCATCAAGTACAATGTCGACGACGGCTACATCCGTCTGACAGCCATCAAAAAGAACGGATGGGCCCAGGTTTCCATAGCCGACGGAGGAATCGGCATGTCCTCCGAGGAACTGGCTGTGCTCTTCGAGCCCTACACCCGCGGCAACTCCCAGCGCACCATCAAGGGGGTGGGGCTGGGCATCGTCATCGTCAAGAAGCTGGTGGAGGCCCACGGCGGGCATGTCACGGTGGCCAGCGAAGCAGGGCAGGGAACCACCTTCACCTTCACCCTGCCCCTGGCCGATAGCGACCGGGCCTGCATGATCGTGGACCAGGAAATCCTGGCCGAAGAGGATATCCGGCTGCTTTGACCCGGATACCCCATGAAGGAGTTGCCGCGGTTGGTTGAACCACCCTCGTGACGCTCCTGCGGACATGCCCCACAACACGCCCCGCAACCACGGCGGCTGCCTTGCTTCCGGACGGAACCGGTCGATTTCCATTCAGCGCGACGCGTCAGAGAACCACCCGGCACATTCTGCTTCGGGTGGAACTTTTTGCCGGTTTCCGCGGCCTGTCCCGAAAATTCCGCCATCAACCCTCCTGAGCGGCCTTTCCGCCCGGTAGATTTTGCCTTCGCTGCCCGCAGCCCATGGTCCCGCCCCGCGCCATCACAAGGCACGGGTATTGCGTTTTCCTCGCTGTCAAGTGCATTCACCAGGGGAGGCGAATTGTGATCCGCAGCATGCACACGGCCGAGCAGGCCATGAAACGGCAACAAGTGCGTATTGACACGTTGGCCAACAACCTGGCCAACGTGAACACCACCGGCTTTCGGCAGATCCTGACCCGGGTCACCGAGGCGGACGCCGAACAGCCCGGCATCACCGCCGATGGCATGCAAACCCGGAACGCCCTGCGCAAGACGCCGCTGGAGCCGGGGTCGCGGGACCAGTGGGTGCAGATCAACCCTCTGGTCATGAGCCAGGCGACCGATGTGCGGCACGGCCCCATCACCAGCACCGGCCGGGAAACGGACGTGGCCATCCTGAGCGATGGTTTCTTTGCCGTCCAAACTTCCGCCGGGGAGCGTTTCACACGGGCCGGGTCTTTCGTCCTGGACGACCAACATCGCCTGGTCACGCCGGACGGGAATCCCGTTCTGGGAGATGGGGGCCCCATCGTGATCGGCGGAGAGGATTTCTCCATCGGCACCGACGGAACCGTGATGGTGGATGGCGCGGCTGCTGGTCGGCTTCGGATCGTGGATTTCTCGGCCCCCAACAAGCTGCAGCATGAGGGCAACAACCTGCTGAAACCGCCCGCCGACATGGAGGCCCAAGAGCGGTCCCCGGCCGATGTGATCGTGGCCCAGGGGCAGGTCGAGGGCAGCAATGTCAACGCCATCGACACCCTGGTGGCCATGATCAGCGCCCAGCGCGCCTTCGAAATCCAACAAAAAACCTTGACCACCGAGGACGAGATGCTGGCCACCACCGTCTCCAAGCTGCCCCGGACTGCCGGCGCCTAGTGGGCCCGGCAGGCCCAGTGAAGGGATAGACTGATGATCCGAGCCATGGGAACCGCCGCTTCGGGCATGAAGGCCCAGCAGATGAACATCGACACCATCGCCAACAACCTGGCCAACGTGAACACCACCGGCTACAAGAAGAGCCACGTGGAGTTCCAGGACCTGCTGTATGAAAAGGTCACGCCGGGAGCGCAGGTGGATGCTCAGGGACGCGCTCTGCCCGCCAAGGTGGAGGTGGGGCACGGGGTGAAGATGTCGGCCACCAACAAGAGCTTCACCCAGGGAACGGTGGTCAGCACCGGCAACCCCTTGGACCTGATGATCGAGGGCGACGGCTTTTTCCAGGTCCGCTTGCCCGACGGCACCATCAAGTACACCCGCGACGGCAGCTTCAAGCTGGACGCCGACCGCAACATCGTCACCAGCCAGGGCTACACTCTGGAGCCGGCCATCACCGTGCCGGCGGACGCCACGGAGATCTCCATCTCCCGGGGCGGGATCGTGGCCGTGCTGACCAATGGCGATGACGCCAACATCCAGGAGATCGGGCAGCTGGAGCTGGCCCGCTTCCCCAACGCCGCGGGTCTGGACGCCCGGGGCGGCAACATCTTTGCCCAGTCCCCGGCTTCCGGTACGCCCATCCTGGCCACGCCGGGCCTGGAAGGCATGGGGGAAACCGCCGGCGGGTATCTGGAGATGAGCAACGTCGAGACGGTGGACGAATTGGTCAAGATGATCTCCGCCCAACGAGCGTACGAACTGAACAGCAAGACCATCACCATGGCCGATGAGATGCTGCAGACCATCAACCGGCTCAAGAGGTAATCCGTGAAAGCCTTGCCCACACGCCTGCTGCTGCTGCCGCTCCTGCCGGCCCTGCTCTCGCTGCCGACGGGCGCTGCCTGGGCCGGACTATTCC
>PDQT01000027.1 GCA_002747875.1 bacterium DOLZORAL124_64_63 | reverse complement strand
GCAAAAGGAAATCCCCCTCCTGGACATCCAGCACCACCGTGCTGCCGGCCTTGGCCTCACCCGCCAGGATGAAATCCGCCAGCCGGTCCTGCACCTCGCGCTGGATGACGCGCTTGACCGGGCGCGCGCCGAAATTGGGATCGAAGCCCTCGGCGGCCAGCCTCGTCACGGCCTCGTCGGTGGCCTCCAGGCGCAGTTCCTGCTCCTGGAGCCCCGCGCTGACCTTGGCCAGCTCCAGCCGCACGATCCGCGCGATCAGCTCCCGCCCCAGGCTGTGGAAACGCACCACCGCGTCCAGCCGGTTGAGGAACTCGGGGCGGAAATGGCCGCTCAGGCCACGCAGCAGATCGGCCTCGGGGACGTCGGCGTACTCGGTCTCCTGGCACAGGTTGCTGGTCATGATGACCACCGTGTTGCTGAAGTCCACCACCCGGCCCTTGCCGTCCGTCAGCCGACCATCATCCAGCAGCTGCAACAGCACGTTCATGACCTCGGGGTGGGCCTTCTCCACCTCGTCCAGCAGCACCACGCTGTAGGGGTGGCGCCGCACGGCCTCGGTGAGTTGGCCGCCGGCCTCGTGCCCCACGTAGCCCGGAGGCGAGCCGATCATCCGGCTGACCGCGTGGCGCTCCATGTACTCGGACATGTCCAGGCGCACCATGTGCGTGTCGTCGCCGAACATCTGCTCGGTCAGGCTCTTGGCCAGCTCCGTTTTGCCCACCCCGGTCGGCCCGAGAAAGAGGAACGAGCCCAGCGGCCGGTTCCGATCCGTCAGTCCCGCGCGGGACCGGCGGATGGTGCGCGCCACCTTTTCCACGGCTTCGTTCTGCCCAACCACCCGAGCGGAGATCCTGTTCTCCAAGTCGCGCAGTTTGGCCATCTCGTCCTCGACCAACCTCTGGGCGGGGATGCCGGTCCACTTGGCGACCAGCTGAGCGATGTCATCCTCCTCGACATGCTCCTTCAGGAGGGGATGAACCCCCTGGATGCGCTCCAGTTCCCCCCTGGCCGCAGAAATCTCCGCCGCCAGGGTCGCCTTCACGCCATACTTCAGTTCCGAGGCCCGGGCCAGGTCGCCCGCGCGCTCGGCCTTTTCCATCTCGAAGGCCAGCTCGTCCTGCTGCTTCTGCAGGTTGCGGATCTTGTCGATGGCCTCCTTCTCCGTCCGCCAGCGCGCGGTGACCTGATCCAGTTCATCGCGCAGCTCGGCAATCTGCTTCTCGATCACGTCGCGCCGCGCCACGGCCGCCCGGTCGGTCTCCTTCTTGAGGGCCAGCTTCTCCATCTCCAGCTGGTTCAGGCTGCGCTGCAGGTCGTCCACCTCGGACGGCACGCTGTCGATTTCCATGCGCAGGCGGCTGGCCGCCTCGTCCATCAGGTCGATGGCCTTGTCCGGCAGCTGCCGGTCCGCGATGTAGCGCTGGCTCAGCTTCACCGCCGCGACGATGGCCCCGTCGCTGATCTGGATACCGTGGTGCGCTTCGTACTTCTCCTTCAGGCCGCGCAGGATGGCCACGGCCTGCTCCCAGGTGGGCTCTTCCACCATCACCGGCTGGAAACGGCGCTCCAGGGCCGGGTCCTTTTCGATGTGCTGCCGGTACTCGTCGATGGTCGTGGCCCCCACGCAGTGCAGCTCGCCCCGGGCCAGGGCCGGCTTGAGGATGTTGGAGGCGTCCATGGCCCCGCCCGTGGCGCCGGCGCCGACCAGGGTGTGCATCTCGTCGATGAACAGCAGCACTTGGCCCTGGGCCTCGGTGACCTCTTTGATGACCTTCTTGAGGCGGTCCTCGAACTCGCCCCGGTACTTGGTGCCCGCGATGAGCGCGCCCATGTCCAAGGCCAGCAGGCGCTTGTCGCGCAGGCCCTCGGGCACGTCGCCGGCCACCAGGCGCTGGGCCAGGCCCTCGGCCACGGCGGTCTTGCCCACGCCGGGCGAGCCGATAAGCACCGGGTTGTTCTTGGTGCGGCGGCTGAGGATCTGCACCACGCGGCGGATTTCCTCATCGCGGCCGATGATGGGATCGATCTTGCCCTGACGCGCGGCGGCGCACAGATCGGTGGCGTACTTCTCCAGGGCCGAGTCGTTTTCCTGGCCCATGCCGCCTTCGTCCTGGCCGTTGTACCGGCCATCGGCACCCATCTGTTGCAGGGCGGTGGAAAGCTTCTTCTCGCTCACATCGTAGGTCGCCAGTAGGGTGCCGGCGCGGCCCTTGTCCCGGGCCATGGCCAGCAGCAGCTCGCGCGTGCCCACCATGCCGCCCTGCCCGGCCCGCGACTGGGCCTCCAGGAAAATCTTCTGCAGTTCCTGGCCGGCCCCCGGAACGTCCTTCTGCTGCACGGTGGGCAGGCTTTGCAGTTCCTTCTCCACGGTGCGGGCGATGAGGTCCGCATCCAGCTCCAGGTTGCGCAGGGCGTTGGTGGCCAGGCCGGTTTCGCTCAGCA
>PDQT01000026.1 GCA_002747875.1 bacterium DOLZORAL124_64_63 | reverse complement strand
GCAGGGCCCACAGCAAATGCAGGGGCGCCATCTCCGCGTGGCCCATTTCGTAGGCCTTGCTCTGGGCCTTCTGCAGGGCTTCCATGGCGTTCACGGTCCAGTTCTTCATGGGTGCTCCTTCCCATCTATCGGTCAGCGGCGCGGCGGGGCGCCGGGATTGGTTTCTTCGGTGGGTTTATCGCATGGGGCGTGCCAAAAGGGGTAAAAACTCATTACTTGTTTTATTGTAGTATTTTAAAAAAACCGTGTACCGTATACAAAAAATCAACGGCGTTAAACGGAGTCTTCTGTCATGACAAATTGGCATTTATCGGGCTTTGTCAGGCCGATATTGTCAGAAACCGCCATGGAGGGAAGTGGTCCATGCCCGCCTGGACATCCATCCCTTGATGACACGCCACCCGATCAACCTTTGGGTTGCTTCCCCGCCCCAGCCGGCGCATAATCAGACCATGATGAGCAACCAGCACTTGAACACCAGCACCCCGGGCCACCCTCGCCGTATGGCGGCACTTCTTGGTGCCCTCGTTGCGGCCCTTGGGATCCTCACCCTGATCCTGAGCGGTTCAACCTTTGGCGGCTGCTCCGGCGGCGCGTCCCCCCACCCCGGCTCTTTTTCTTTCTCTGCGGATGAAACCGCTTTCATCGACGAACTACAGCACCGCACTTTCCTTTTCTTCTGGGAGCAGTGCCACCCTGTGACCGGCCTGGCGCCGGACCGGGCACCCACCCGGAGCTTCGCCAGCATCAGCGCCACCGGGTTCGCCCTGACCACCTACCCCATCGGGGTCGAGCGCGGCTACGTGACCCGGGATCAGGCTGCCAGGCGCGTGCTGCGCACCCTGCGCTTCTTCGCCACCGCCCCCATGGGCCAGGACCCCAGCCAGGACGCCGGCACCCACGGTTTCTTCTACCACTTCGTGCACATGGACACGGGGCTGCGTTTCGACAAGGTGGAGCTGAGCACCATCGACACGGCCCAGCTCATGGCCGGGGCCCTGTTCTGCCAAACCTATTTCGATGGCGCCAACGCCCGCGAGGACAGCATCCGCACCCTGGCCGAGCAGCTGTACCGGGCGGTGGACTGGCAGTGGGCATCACCGCGGGCGCCCATGGTCGGGCACGGCTGGGGGCCGGAGCACGGCCACCTTCCATACGACTACGGCGGGTACACCGAGGCGGCCCTGCTGTACATCATGGCCCTGGGTTCGCCCACCTTCCCGGTGCGGCCCGAAGCCTGGGACACCTTCACCGCCGGTTACCGCTGGGAAGATTTCTACGGCTTCGAGCACATCAACTTCGCCCCTCTCTTCGGGCATCAGTTCAGCCATTGCTGGATCGATTTCCGGGGCATCCGGGATGAATACTGCCGCGAGAAGGGCATCGACTACTTCGAGAACAGCCGGCGCGCGGCCCTGGGGCAACGGGCCTACGCCATGGCCAACCCCGGCGGGTTCCGGGGATACGGTCGGCGCTTGTGGGGGCTGACGGCCTGCGACGGCCCGGTGCACGGCCGCTTCGAAATCGAGGGCACGGAACGCCTATTCCACACCTACTGGGCGCGTGGCGCCGCGGCCACCGAGGTCCACGACGACGGCACCATCTGCCCGTCGGCCAGCGCGGCGTCCATCGCCTTCGCGCCCGAGGTGGTGGTGCCCACGCTGATGGCCATGCGCCGGGATCACGGTGAGCACCTGTGGGGCAAGTACGGTTTTCTGGACGCCCTGAACCCCACCTTCACCCTGGACGTGCCGGTGCAGCACGGGCGTGTGGTGCCCGGCGTGGGCTGGTACGACACGGACTACCTGGGTATCGACCAGGGCCCCATCGTGATCATGATCGAGAACCTGCGCAGCGGGCTGGTCTGGAACACCCTGCGGCGCAACCCGCACATCACGCGGGGGCTGAAGCGGGCCGGGTTCACCGGCGGCTGGCTGGATGAGGTGACGGAGCGGCCATGATGCGGCAGGTAGGCAGGCTGAGCTGGAGCAAGCTGATCTTGGGCAGGCTGAGCTTGAGCAAGCTGAGTTCGAGCATGGAGACGTTGGCCGTCACGTTGGCCGTCATGCTGGCCGTCACCCTGCTGGTGGCCGGCTGCGAGGCTGGAGATTCCCGCTCCGGAAATTCCGGCGTGACCACCCTGCGCTTCTGGGCCATGGGCCGCGAAGGCGAAGTGGTCCAGGAATTGGTGCGCGACTTCGAGGCCTCGCACCCGGACATCCGCGTGGTCGTGCAGCAGATCCCCTGGTCCGCCGCTCACGAGAAGCTGCTGACCGCGTACGTGGGCCGCTCCATGCCGGACATGGCCCAGCTGGGCAACACCTGGGTGCCGGAGTTCACCGCCCTTGGCGCGCTGGCGCCCCTGGACGGCTGGGTGGCCGCCTGCCCTGCCGTGGATCCCGCCGACCACTTCTCCGGCATCTGGGAAACCAACGTCATCGCCGGCACGCTGTACGGTGTGCCCTGGTATGTGGATACACGGGTCATCTACTACCGTACGGATATTTTGCGGCAGGCAGGGTTCGATCAATTCCCCCGCACCTGGGCCGGCTGGCGGCAGGCCATGCGGGCGGTGACCAAGCAGGGCGGATCCGGCCGCTACGCCATCCTGTTGCCTCTGAACGAATGGTCCCAGCCCGTGGCCCTGGCTCTGGAAACGGGCTCGACGTTGCTGAAAGGAAACGGCACGCGCGGGGATTTCCGCGGCCCGGAATTCCGGCAGGCCTTCGATTTTTACGCCGCCATCTTTGCCGAGGGCTGGAGCCCGCCGGTGAGCAACAACGAGATCGCCAACCTGTACCAGGAATTCGAACGCGGCACCTTCGCCATGTACATTTCCGGTCCCTGGAACCTGGGCGAGTTCCGCCGTCGCCTGCCCGCCGAACTGCAGGATGCCTGGAGCACAGCGCCGCTGCCCGGCATGACCGACGCGCGGCCGGGGACAAGCCTGGCCGGGGGCTCCAGCCTGGTCGTCTTCCGCCACTCCGAAAATCAGGAGGCGGCCCGCCTGCTGATGGCCTTCCTGCTGGAGCCGGCCCAGCAGATCCGCTTCTACGAACTGACGGGCGACCTGCCCGCCCACCGCGCCGCCTGGAACGACCCGCGCCTGGCCGCCGACCCCAAGGCCGCCGCCTTCCGCGCCCAGCTGGACCACACCCGGGCCACGCCCAAGATTCCGGAGTGGGAGCAGATCGCCAACCGTGTCTGGGTGGCCGCGGAAGAAGCCGTGCGCGGCAGCAAAACCCGGGAAGAGGCCCTCCAGGACCTGGACCAGGACGTGGACCGCATACTGACCAAGCGCCGCTGGTTGCTGGAGCAAGAACCATGAGCACTCGCCTGGCCCGCAAGAAGGCGCGCGCCGCTTGGTTCTTCCTGGCCCCGGCCATGTTGCTGCTGCTGCTGTTCTTCGTGCTGCCCGTGGGCGCGGGGCTGCTGCTGAGCCTGACGGATTTCGATATCTACGCCGTGGGCGATCCCGGCATCGCCCGCTTCGTCGGCCTGCAGAATTACCGCTACCTGCTGAGCACGGGCGACTTCTGGAACGCCCTGGGCAACACGCTGCAGTACGTGCTGATCGGCGGCCCCCTGTCCTTGGCCACCTCCCTGGCCGCGGCGCTGCTGCTGAACAACCGGCTGGTGCGGCTGCCTGGGTTTTTCCGCACGGTGTACTTCGCGCCGGTGGTCACGACGCTGGTCTCGGTGGCCATCGTCTGGCGGTACCTGTACCACCCCAAGTACGGGCTGCTGAATTACCTGCTGGGGCTGGTGGGGCTGGGGCCCATCGACTGGCTGGGCGACCCCCACTGGGCCATGCCCGCCATCATCCTGATGGGCGTGTGGAAGAACTTCGGGTACAACATGCTGATCTTCCTGGCGGGACTGCAGGTCATCCCGCGCGAGTTGTACGAGGC
>PDQT01000131.1 GCA_002747875.1 bacterium DOLZORAL124_64_63 | reverse complement strand
CGATACCCCGCACAACCCGCGGCGCGGTCGGAATGTAGCTCTTCTCACGGCCGAAGTAGGGCGTGACCACATCGTAACCGGTCAGGCGCTTGACCGGGGCTTCCAGGTACAGCAGGGCCTTGTCGTTGATCCGGGCGATGATCTCGCTGGAAACCCCGTAGCTGCGCGGAGCCTCCTGGACCACCACGCAACGGCCCGTCTTGCTCACGGACTCCACCACGGTGTCCCCGTCCAGGGGCGAGATGGTCAGCAGATCGATGATCTCGATGCTCACGCCACGGGCCTTCTCCACCTGGGCGGCGGCCTTCAGGGTGGGCCGCATCATGGCGCCCCAGCTGACCAGCGTCAGGTCGGTGCCTTCCTGCACCACCTGCGCCTTGCCCAGGGGCAGGACCTCTTCTTCCTCGGGCACCTCCTCGCGGAAGGCGCGGTAGGAGTGCTTGGGCTCCATGAAGACCACGGGGTCGGGATCGCGGATGGCGGCCACCAGCAGGGCGCGGGCGTTGCGCGGGCTGCTGGGCGTGACCACCTTGGAGCCCGGCAGGTGAGCGTACGTGGCCTCGCGGCTTTCGCTGTGGTGTTCCAGGGCGCGCACACCGCCACCGTAGGGCATGCGGATGACCATGGGCAAGGTGATTTGTCCGTGGGTGCGCGAGCGCATACGCGTGGCGTGGGCCTCGAACTGGCCCATCATCAGATAGCTGAAACCGGAGAACTGCATCTCGCAGACGGGCCGCAGGCCGGCCATGGCCATGCCGATGCTGGTGCCGATGATACCGGATTCCGCCAGCGGCGTGTCGATGACCCGCTCCTTGCCGAACAGCTCCAGCAGCCCGTCCGTCAGACGGAAAACGCCGCCGTCCTGGGCCACGTCCTGGCCCAGCACCAGCACATCTTTATCCTTCTGCATCTCCTGACGGAGGGCCGTGTTGATGGCCTGCACCATATTCATCTTAGGCATGGCCGCCCTCCTTCTTCAGATTCTCCAGATAATCCTGACGCTGTTCCTCGATGTAGGGATGCGGGGTGCCGTACACGTGATCGAAGGGCACGTCCGGCGCGAAACCGGCCATGGCTTCGGGGTTTTCGAAGTCGGCCACGGCCTGGTCCACCTGGGCTTTCAGCTCGGCGACCAGGGCTTCTTCCTTGGCATCGTCCCAGATGCCCTTGGCCCGCAGGTACTTGTCGAAGCGCAGGAGGGGTTCCTTTTTCCAGGCAAGCTGCTCCTCTTCCTCGCTGCGGTACTTCTTGGGGTCGTCGGCGGTGGTGTGCATCATCAGGCGGTAGGTGATGGCCTCGATGAAGGTGGGGCCTTCGCCCTTGCGCGCCCGGTCCAACGCCTCGGTGATGGCCACGTGCACGGCCAGGGGATCGTTGCCGTCCACCTGCACGCTGGGAATGCCGTAGGCGATGCCCTTCTGGGCGATGGTCTCGCTGGGTGTCTGGTCGTGGCGCGAGATGCTGATGGCCCACTGGTTGTTCTGACAGACGAAGACGGCGGGGGCCTTCCACGCGGCCGCGAAGTTCAGGCCCTCGTGGAAATCGCCCTCGCTGGTGCCGCCGTCGCCGATGAAGGCCACCGCCACGGCGTCTTCGCCCTTGTAACGGGAGGCGTAGGCCAGACCCGCCGCGTGGGGGAACTGGCAGCCGATGACCACGCTGACCGGCAGCAGACGCAGGTCGTCGCTGGGCAGCACGTTGCCCTCTTCCCAGCCGTTGTAGTAGAAGAGCGTGTTGGCCAGGGGCTCGCCGCGGACCAGGCGTCCGCCCAGTTCACGGAAGGCGCCGGCGAACCAGTCGTTCTTCTGCATGGCCAGGGCAATGGGGATGCTGACGGCTTCCTGCCCGGTGCAGGGCGGGAAGGTGCCCAGCCGGCCCTGACGCTGCAGCTTGAGCATGCGTTCGTCCAGGGCGCGGGCCAGCCGCATCCAGCGGTGCATTTCCAGAAGCTGGTCGTCGCTCAGCTTCGGATCGAGCTTGGCGTCCACCTGGCCGCTCTCATCCAGGACCTGGATGTGCGGGACGCTGAATTTCGCCACGGGTTTTTTCGGCATTGCCGAGACACCTCTTCATTTTGGGGGTGATTTGGTGAGTGGAACGCAGAAAAAGTCGGATTCAGGACCCATTTTGTCGCTTTCTGCTGGTCGAACATGATAACCGATCGGCCTGAATCTGCAAGAGGGCAGGATGTCCCCAGGAAGGATTCCTCTGGCCCCTGGGCCTTGTTGAGTATAGTTTATCAGCGAGAATCATTTCTGTTAACAACCCTTCGGGAGGAATAAACGCCATGATGTCCGAAAAAATGACTGCTGCTTTGAACCGGCAGATCAACGAGGAGTACTTCAGCAGCTATATCTATCTGGCCATGGCCGCCTACCTGGAGGACAATGACCTGGACGGCATGGCCCACTGGATGCGCATGCAGGCCCAGGAAGAGCACCAGCACGCCATGAAGATTTTCGACTATATGATCGAGCGTGGCGCCCGTGTGGTGCTGTCCGAGGTGGCGGCTCCTCCCAAGGAATGGGAAAGCCCCTTGATCTGCTTCGAAGCTTCCCTGGAGCACGAGAAGCTCATGACCAAGAACATCAACGATCTGGCCAACCTGGCCCTGGAGGAGCGCGACCACGCCACCAACAACATCATGCAGTGGTACGTCAGCGAGCAGGTCGAGGAAGAGGCCAGCGTGGACAACATCGTCAAGAAGCTGAAGATGATGGGCGCCGATGGCCCCGCCCTGTTCATGATGGACCGCGAACTGGCCAGCCGGTCGCTCCCCTCCGGCGCGCAAGGATCCGGCGCCTAGGCGTGGCCGTTCATCCGAACAACGAAAGCCCGGCCGGGATTTCCCGACCGGGCTTTCGTTTCAGGCGCGTTCAGAAGCTCAGCGTCTTCCGCTGTGCCCTTACTTCAAATCCTTGATCTTCAGACCCTTGGCGCTGAACACGATGTTGGGCTCCATGTCGTTGCCGGCGGTCATCATGTTGCCGGCGTTGATGGTCCAGGTGCTGGTGCGGCCTTCCACCTTGGGGGCGTTGCTTTCGACGATGTCGCCGGGCACGGTGACCGACATGGAGATGGATATCTCACCCATGGCGCCCATCAGCTTGCCCATCAACTCCATCTGCTTCTGCATGGCTTCGGGGTCCATCTCATCCGCCGGGGCTTCGTCATCGTCAGCCGAGGCCTCTTCTTCGGCTTCAGGGGCGGGGAAGTTGTAGTCGAAGGGGCGCAGGGCATAGTTGCCGTTGCCTTCGTCGAAGATGGCCAGGCCACCTTCGCCTCCACCCTCGCCCATCAGGGAGTTCATGGCGTAGCTCAGGCCCTCGAGGTTCTTGAACTCCAGGTTGATCTTCATGCCTTGCTTGCCGTTGAAGGTGCCCTTCTTCAGCGTCTTGATTTTGACGCCCTTGCCCTTGAGCTTCTTCTTCAACTCGCCCTTGTCCATCTCGAACAGCTGGCCCAGGTCCTTTATCTCGTCGCCGGCGGTCTCGTCTTGCATGACCTCCAGCATCACGTCACTGAAGGTGATGGTCATGTCCATGGTGCCGGAGCCGTCTTTCTTGATCTCCGTCTGGTTGTTCATCTGCACGCAGCCGGTCAGCAGGGCGCCGGCGGCCAGGGTGAGCATGAGGATCAGCAGTTTCTTCAAGAGAATGCCTCCTGGTGTGGGAAAAAGTCGACCCGAACGGGGCGGGTCCGGGATGTGCTTGCTTCGACACAATGATGATATGTTAGCAATATGTACGCCAGAACAAAGCGCGAGGTTCCCTTGCGGGTGATGTTCCGTCCCGTGTTTTCGTCGCATCCTGTTTTGTAGCATCCTTGCTCCCGGTTTTCTTTCATGCTATTGAAGGGGGAAACAATGCCCGTTTTTCTCCGGACGCCCCGTGAAAGGTCTTTTCGGTCATGATACCACATCCCGCCAAGCCGGCCTGCTTCAAAGCCTACGACATCAGGGGCAAGGTCCCCGCGGAGCTGGACCTGGATCTGGCCTACCGCATCGGGCTTTCCATGGCCCGCTTTCTGAGGGCCAAAAAGATCATCGTCGGCAGAGATTGCCGCCTGTCCAGCCAGGAACTGTGCGCGGCCGCCGCCCATGGGCTGACCGATGGCGGCGCGGACGTGCTGGACATCGGCCAGTGCGGCACGGAAATGGTCTATTACGCCACCTTCAGTCAGGAGGCGGACGGTGGCGTCATGGTCACCGCAAGTCACAATCCTATGGACCACAATGGGATGAAGTTGGTCCGGGCCGGCGCCAAACCCATCAGCGGGGACAGCGGGCTGGATGAGATCGGCACCGGCGCCCTGGAGATCGATCTGGAAATCAAAGGCCGGCGCGGCACCGTCACGCGGCAGGACATCCAGGCGGATTATGTGCGGTATATGCTGGCCAAGGTGGACACCGCCGCCATCAAGCCCTTGAAGATCGTGGCCAACGGCGGCAACGGCTGCGCCGGGCCGGTGGTGCGCGCCCTGGCGGAGCACCTGCCCTGCGAGTTCATCCACATCTTCGACGAGCCCGACGGCCACTTCCCCAACGGCATCCCCAATCCTTTGCTGCCGGAGAACCGCAGCGCCACGGCGGAGGCCGTCCGTCGGCACGGCGCGGACCTGGGCCTGGCCTGGGATGGGGATTTCGATCGTTGCTTCTTCTTCGATGAGAACGGCGACTTCATCGAGGGCTATTATCTGGTGGCCCTGCTGGCGGAAGCGGCCCTGCGCAAGGATCCCGGCGGGAAAATCGTGCATGACCCGCGCCTGACCTGGAACACCATCGACCGGGTGCGCAAGGCCGGTGGGGTGCCGATCATGAACAAGACGGGCCACGCCTTCATGAAGGAGCGCATGCGCCGCGAGGATGCCGTCTACGGCGGCGAAATGAGCGCCCACCACTACTTCCGCAGCTTCGCGTACTGCGATTCGGGCATGATGCCCTGGTTGTACATGCTGGGCGAGATCTCCCGTTCCGGCCAGACCCTGGGCGCGCTGGTGCGCGGCATGCAAGCCGGCTATCCGGCCAGCGGCGAAATCAATCGCCGTCTCCAGGATCCCGAAGGCGCCCTGGCCCGGGTGGAGAAGAAATACGCGCCGGACGCGGTGTCCGGCGACCGCACCGACGGCCTCAGCCTGGACATGGGGCCTTGGCGTTTCAACCTGCGCCTGAGCAACACCGAGCCGGTGATCCGCTTGAACGTGGAGTCGCGCGGCGACACGGCCCTGATGCGGGAAAAAACCGCGGAAATTCTGACCCTTCTGGATGAATGAGGACAGCGATGAACAGACTGCTGCCGGGGATTTTCCTGCAGGCTTCCCTCCTGGCGGCCATCCTTCTCTTGGGCGCCTGCACCGACCTGTCCGACCCGAATTTGGATGGCCGCGTGGAGGGGGTGCTGGCCCGGCATCCGCAGGGCCCGGAGATTGGCCGCTGGTACGCCACCCTGCCCGCGGGCAGCCTGGAACGGGAAGCGGCCCAGTGGATTCTGGCCTGGCTGCCGGACAGCGATCTGGTCTCTCTGGATCTGATGCTGCTGCAGGAGCATGTGACGCTGGCCTGCCGCGCCTATCGCGAAAGCCCCTGGCGGGAAAGCCTGCCGCGCGCCACCTGGTTGCATTTCGTGGTGCCGCATCGGGTCAGCCAGGAGCCGTTGCAGCCCTGGCGGCGGGTCATGGCCGAGGAATTGGCCGCGGTGGTGGCTCCTTACCGGGACATGGAGCGGGCCGCCCTGGCGGTGAACCGCTGGTGCCGCCAGCAGGCCACCTACACGCCCACCAGCGGCCGGGACATGGGGCCCCTGACGACCATGAAGCGCGGCCTGGGCCGCTGCGAGGAAGAGATGATCCTGACGGTCTGCGCCATGCGCGCCGCCGGCATCCCCGCCCGCACCTGCAGCACCCCATACTGGACCTTCACCGACGACAACCACGCCTGGGTGGAAGTCTGGGTCAACGGCGGCTGGTATTACGCCGAGAGCTGCGATGATCGCCGCTGCCTGAACGACTCCTGGTTCAGCGGCTCCGCCAGCCGCGCCGGCTTCGTGGACAGCGAAGGTTATGGCGAGTTCGACCCCAGCCCGGAGCCCTTGTACCGCGCCGAGAACGGCGTGACGGTGGTGAATTCCACGGCGGTCTACACGACCCCGTTCACCGTCCGCGCGCGGGTGGCCGGGCATCCGGACGCGCCGGTCTTCGTGAACGTCCTGAATTACGGCACCCTGCGGGCCATCGCGCGGGTGCCGGCCGACGGTTCCTTGGTGCTGGGGCCGGGCAGCTTTGCTTTGACGGCCCAAGCAATAGGTGATGATGCAGCAATAGATGACGATACAGCAACAGGTGATTCGGGCGGCCTGCTGCTGAAGGTCATCACCGGCCAGTCCGGCGATACGTTGGACGTGGTGCTGGATCCCGTCGCGGATCTGTACGACGCTGAGGCCGGCACCGGCTTCTGGTTGACCTATCCGGAAGAGGACGCCGATCGCCGCCGCCACGAGAACCTGGTGAGCGACGCCACGGATCGGCACCATCGCCTGCTGGTGGCCGCCGGTGCCGCCGAACGCGGCAAGTTGCGCCAACTGGACGAGACCGAGCAGGCCGTGCTGGATTCCCTGCCGGCGGATCTGCGCGCCGAATGGGATGCCATCCTGGAAAAACCGTGCGCCGGCTTTGCTCCTTTCATCCGCCTGCTGACCTGGTACCGCACCGCCGAGCAGCGGCAGGCCCTGACCTGGCTTTTGGCCGATGGCGACGACAAGGATCTTCTGGAGCTGGACGAGCGCATGGTGCGCGCCCACGTGGACGGCGCCCTGGCCGCGCGGGGCTCGTTGCCGGACGATGTCTGGCGCGAAGGGGTGCTCTGCAGCCGCATCCAGCGGGAGCCGGCCAAGGACTGGCGCAGCGCGCTACCCGCGGTGGGGGCCGACCCCGATGCGGTCTTGGCGGCCTTCGGGCGGGATTGGGTGCGGACAGAGCGCCGCTACTTCGGCAACCCGTTGACGCCCGATGAGGTCTTCCTGCTGGGCCGTGGCACGGAAACGGATCTGAAGGTGGCCTTCGTGGGGTTGTGCCGGGCCAACGGTGTGCCGGCGCGTTATCGCCACGGTCAGGTGCAGTGGTGGCGCGAGGGCTGGCAGGATGTGGACCCCCTTGACCAAAACGGACCGGGCCAGAACGAATCTGCCGGGGAGGCCGCCCCCACCGGTAATGGCTGGCTGGACCTGACGATCACCCACGGCGGCCTGCCCTGGCCGCAGGCCGAAAGCTATCGCCACTTCATGATCAGCCGTCAGGCCGAGGGGCGCCTGGAAACCCCGTGGTGGGGCCCCGTCCAGGGGCTGCAGGAGTGGCCCGCCGGCGATTACTGGTGTTGCGCCACGCTGCGGGTGCCGGGCGGGTCGGCCTGTGGACGCCTGAAGCGTTTTTCGGTGGCCGCCGATGAAACCACCGTGGTGACCCTGTCCGCGGATCTGGAAGAGGCCGGCTGGGACCCGGCCGTGCTGGTGGATGCGGACCTGGCCGCGTCTTTTGCCGATCTGGACCTGGTGGCCCCGACCGGCGGGTTGTATTTCCTCTTCCAGCCCGGCGAGCCGGCCACACGCATGTTGCCGGTCATCGCGCGGTTGCAGGAACGGTTGCGCGCGCGGGATCTGCCCGTGGTGCCCGTCCTGGTGGGTGGCCGTCCGGCTGAGTGGCGGCGCAATGTCGCGGAGGCGGGGCTGACGAACCCGCTGGTGGTGGAGCAGAGCGCGCGCGTGCGGGATTGGCTGGCCGGGCCGGCGCAGAACGGTCCGGTGACGGTCCTGGTCTTGCCGGGGGTGAACGATGGCCGGCCTGTGCTGTTGCGGCGTGGTCTGGACAACGGGATCGACTTCGCGGGGCACCTGGCCCTGGATGCTTATCCCCGGTAGCGGCACCGGAACGCGCCGTGTAGCGGCGGGTCTTGTATCAGTTGGTGCTTTTGCCGGGGGAAACGTATAGAATAGAGCTATGATTTCTTGCCCTTCTTGCCACCGTCCCCACCCGGCGGATGCCGCCTTCTGCCCCCACTGCGGGGCATCTATCGCTGTGCCCTCCGGGGACGCCACCGCCACCGCTCCCGTGTCCGTGGACCCCGAACAGACCCTACCCGTTCAGGACCAGGACGCGGACCTGACCCTGCCCCTTCCGGATCGGCCCCAGGCCGCGCCGCGCCCGGCGCACCTGACGCTGGGCGGCTCGTTCTCCCGTAACCGCGCGCGCTTCGTGCCCGGTGACATCCTCAATGATCGCTATCGCGTGGTGGGCTTGCTGGGGCGCGGCGGCATGGGTGAAGTGTACCGAGCCGAGGACCTGAAGCTGGATCAGGAGGTGGCCCTGAAGTTCCTGCCGCGGGGGCTGGAGCAGGATCCGTCGCGCCTGCACCTCTTCTTGAACGAGGTGCGCACGGCCCGGCAGGTGACGCACCCCAACGTGTGCCGCGTGTATGATGTCGACGAATTCGGGGGCCAGCATTTTCTGAGCATGGAGTATGTGGACGGGGAGGACCTGGCCACCAGTCTGCAGCGGACCGGGCGCCTGCCCGAGGAACGCGCCGTGCCCGTGGCGCGGCAGATCTGCGCCGGTCTGGCGGCGGCCCACGAGCAGGGCATCCTGCACCGGGATCTGAAGCCGGCCAACGTGATGATCGATGGGCGCGGCCAGGTGAAGCTGACGGATTTCGGTCTGGCCGGTCTGGCGGCGGGCCTGGGCGCCGAGGACGCGCGGGCGGGCACGCCGGCCTACATGTCTCCCGAGCAGACTTCCGGGCGCGAGGTCACCGTGCGCAGTGACATCTACGGCCTGGGGCTGGTCCTGTACGAAATCTTCACCGGACGGCCGCCCTTCCGCGCCGACAGCGCCGCGGAGTACCGCACCCTGCACAACGAGAGCCTGCCCTCGAGCCCGACGCAGCACGTGCCCGGTCTGGACCCGGCGGTGGAGCGGGCCATCATGGGCTGTTTGGACAAGGACCCGGCCCGGCGTCCGGCGTCCGCCTTGGCGGTGTCGGCGGCCCTGCCCGGGGGCGATCCCCTGGCCGCCGCCCTGGCCGCCGGCGAAACCCCCTCGCCCGAACTGATGGCCGAGGTGGGCAAGCGCCCCGGCATGGCGTCCTGGAAGGCGATGCTGCTGGCCGCCGTGGCCGTCGCGTTGCTGGCGGGTGGGGCCCACTGGGCGGCCCGGCTGTCGGTGTTGAACTATCTGCCCCTCGACAAGGAACCGGCGGTGTTGATCGACCGCGCGCGGGAACTGCTGGCCACCATCGGCTATGACGACGCGGTCTACCAGGATCCCGTCGACAAGGGCTGGGGATTGGTCACTTGGCCGAGCGTGATCGAGGAGGTCGGTAAGACCGGAACGGACCTTTCCCGTTGGGCGGCCCTGCGCGCGCGGCCGGACGCGGCCGGCGTGTGGTACCGTCAGTCGCCGCAGGTCCTGATGCCCCAGACGAGGGGCGGACCGACCATGCTGCGGGGGCGGTTGGCCCTGTCCAATCCCCCGCCGCTGACGGCGGGCGAAGTGGTTGTGGTCATGGACTTGGCGGGGCGTTTACGCCGGCTGGAAGTCATGCCGCGGCGTATGGCTGTCGAGGGACCGTCGGAACCGGACTGGGCCTTGCTCTTTGCCGCGGCGGAATTGGACACGGCGCGGTTCCGTCCCACCACGCCGCTGTATCAACGCTTTCAGGCTTCGGATCTGCGGCGCGCCTGGCTGGGCACGCGGGCCGACCTGCCGGATGTGACCCTGCGGGTGGAGGCGGGGGCCTGGGAGGGACGGCCGGTGCTTTTCAACGTCGCCACGCCCGAGGCTTTGGAGTCCCTGGCTCAGCCGCCGGTGAACTGGCAATGGGGAGGGGCCTTCTGGTTGCAGGGGGTGTTGCAACCCTTCGTGATTTTCGTTCTGGTCGTGTTCTCGGTGCGGGTGAGTAGGCGCAACACCTCCGCCCGGCGAGCGGACCGCCAGGGGGCGTTGCGCTTCGCGAGCATGGTTTTCTTCCTTTTCCTGTTGGGCGAGGGGCTCCTGTCGCACACCATCTTCACCCCCATCTGGGGGATCGAGATCTGGCCGATTATCGCGGGGGCCGTCTTCACCAGCGTCACAGCCTGGGCCATGTATACCGCGGGGGAGCCGCTGGGACGCCGCATCTGGCCCACCATGTTCGTCTCGTCGAGCCGGCTTTTCAGCCAGGCGCGGATGCCGCGGCGCGACCCTTTGATCGGGCAGTCGGTGCTGGTGGGGCTGATCGGCGCGGGCTTGATCTTCCTGCTGGATGGGCCCCTGCGCTGGGATATTGTCGAGCCCCTGCTGGGCAAGCCGCACCCCATCGACACCGTGGACCTTTCCAAGATCATCAGCCAGCGGCAGGCCCTGGGGCTGGCCCTGAACCATTCCATGCTCATCGGTTACTTGCTGCTGCACATCATGGCCCTGGTGCTGATCCGGGCTGTGGTCCGCCGGCCTAAGTTGGCGGTGGTGCTGACCCTGGCGGTGTGGGTGCTGCTGGCCGGTCCGGGTAGTCTGGAGAGGGTGTTGCTGGAGCTGGTCAGTGCGGCGCTCAGCCTCTTCATCCTGCTGCGCTGGGGGGTGGTGGCGTTCATCATGCAGCGTGTGGCCATGTACATCGTCTGGTTCGCGCGGCCGCTGGAGATGGATGGCTGGACTTCCCAGGGATCGCTGATCCTGGTGGGGGTGCTGATTCTGCTGGCGTTCTACGGGGCCTGGGCGGCCATGGGGCAAGGGCAAGGGGAAGGTCAGGATCAAAGGGAAAGTGTGGGATGATGGCGGATCTGCAACTTGTCGGCAGCGTGAACAACCGGGAAGTGGCCTTCCCTCTGACGCCGGGCACGCACCTGTTGGGGCGCTCGGATGAGGCGACTTTCAAGATTGCCCGGAGCAGCGTCTCGCGTCGCCACGCGGAGATCAGCGTGACGCCGGAGGGGATCACCGTGCGCGATCTGGACAGCCAAAACGGCACCCGGATCAACGGGACGCGGGTGGAGGGGCGCGTGCTCCTGGCGGAGGGGGATCGTCTGGAAGTGGCCGACATCGGTCTGCTGGTGCGGAGAGTGCGGCAAGGGGCGGGCCTGGCATCGGCCCATGAAAGCCTGCGGGCCAACGCGGAGATCAGCTGGGATGAGGTGCGCAGCATCCGCGCCCAGGAAAAGAACCTGCAATCCCTCCTGTTCCGCGTTCTGGCCGAGGCGGGCGATCTGCTGACCCTCCCGCGCGCGCCCGAGGAGATGTACGAACCCATTCTGGATCTGGTGGAGACGGCCCTGCTGAATCCGGAGCGCGTCTTTGTCCTGTTGCTGGAGAAGGGGGCCCAGGAGCCCGACGTGGCGGCCCGCCGCATCCACGGCGGAGGCGATGACGGTCTGGTCCTGAGCCGCACCATGGTCCGCCAGGTTCTGGATGAGAAGAAGAGTTTCCTGACCAGCGATGAGTTGCCGGACACCGCCTACGACGGCATGATGAGCATGATCAGCCAGGGCATCCGTTCGGCCATCGCCGTGCCGCTGTTCGACAACGAGGACGTGATCGGCATTCTCTACGCCGACGACACGCGCCCGCACCGCCTGTTCAGCGAGGACCAGCTGGCGGCCTTCACCCTGCTGGCCAACATCATCGCCGTGGCCTTGACCCAGGCCCGGTACCACGCGCTGGAAGAAGAGAAGCGTCTGCAGGATGCCCAGCTGGCCACGGCCGGCGAGATTCTGGCCAGCATCATCCCGCCTGCCATGCCCGGGCTGGATGGCTACACCGTGCGCGCCAATCTGGAACCCTGCTTCGCGGTGGGAGGGGATCTGTACGATGCCCAGCCCATGGCCGATGGCCGCTATGCTTTCCTCATCGGCGATGTGACGGGCAAGGGCCTGGGCGCGGCCCTGCTGGTCAGCACGGTGTTGAGCCTGACGCGTTTCCTGGTCAGCGAGGGCTGGGAGCCGGAGCCCCTGGTCACGCGCCTGAACAAGGCCATCTTCGATTGCACGGACTCCGTGCGCTTCACCACCCTCTTTCTGGGTTACCTGGAGCCGGCCAGCGGGAGGGTGAGCTATGTCAACGCGGGGCACAATCCGCCCTATGTGGTGCGGGCCGACGGCAGCATCGAGGAGTGCCCGCCCGGAGGGTTGCCCGTGGGCATGTTGGATGACTCCACCTATGGCGGGGGCGAGATCACTCTGGAGGCCGGCGACATGATGGCCCTGTTCAGCGACGGCATTCCCGAGACCCAGCGCCTGGACGATGAAGAGTATGGCGAGGCGATGTTCCAGAAGTTCCTGGTCGCCCATCGTGACGAGGATCCGGACCGGATGTTCGCGCGCCTGCAGGAGGAACTGGCGGAATTCCGGGGAGAGGCCCCCATCGGGGACGATGTGACCTTGGTCACGTTGCGGCGAAGATGATAATGAAAACACAACATTGAAAATATCTCCATCAGCTCTGAAAAAATGATACAATGCGAAACTCACTCTACACTCTATTGCCATTCTGGTTGAAAGGTCATGACAATGCGCACCATAAAATACCTCCTGCTATCTCTTCTGCTTTTTTGCTGGCTGGTACCCGCGGTCGCTCTTGCCAGCGATGTCGAATACAGCACGGCCGGTGCCATGGACACCCCGGCCACCGACGGGGGCGACTGGGAAAACTGGGGCACCGATTTCGTCACCCGCTGGGACAACGACACCGGCCATGACGTGCGTCTGGACGAATTCGCCTGGCCCTGCGGCGGCGTGTGGGCCCAGTTCTGGTTCGTGTGGATTCGGGACACCCTGCCTGAGGGACCGTTCAATTTCGATTATTACGGCAGCTTCCTGCCCGCGTCACAGAATGGGTACCAGTACCCGCCCAGCTCTTACACCTACATCGATGTGAGCGACGAGGGTGTCATCGTGCCCGCCGGCGCCACCATGATGTTCGGCTACAGCAACCCGGGCATGGCGGGCCAGATACAGGATAACGGCGTGACCACCTGGTCCTACTACAACGACCAGTGGGACGATGACAGCGCCTTCGGGCGTACCACCATCATGCAGTTCAAGGGCTCCTTCGTCATCCCGTCGGCCGCGCCCGAAACGCCGCAGGCCCTGCGCTTGGACGGCAACTATCCCAATCCCTTCAACCCGCGCACCACCATCAGCTTTTCGTTGCCGCGGGACATGGGCGTGCGGCTGGACGTGCTTTCCGCCACGGGCAAGCGGGTCTGCCGGTTGATCGATGGCCAACGTAGCGCCGGCGCGCATGAGGTGGTCTGGGATGGTCGCGACCAGGGTGGCCGCGACGTTTCTTCGGGCATCTACTTCACGCGTCTGGAGACCGCCGCGGGCGTGCGCTCCGGCAAAATGATTCTGACCAGATGATTCTGACAAGATAGAGGGCCTGGCTTCGCGGGGGGGGGAGATCCGCGCTGTGGATCAAAGGTCCAGGAACGTGGGATCCGGTTGCGGATCGTCCGGCGGCACCACCGGCAACTCCACCAGGAAGCGTGTCCACTTGCCGGGCACGCTGGCCACGCGGATGTTCCCGCCCAGCCGCTTGAGAAGATCGTGCACGATGCTCAGGCCCAGCCCGGTGCCCTTGCCGGCCGGCTTGGTGGTGTGGAAGAGGTCGAAGATGCGTTCCTGATTCTCCACGGGGATGCCCACACCGTTGTCCTCGATACTGATGATCACCCGGTGGCTGTCCCACTGGGTCACGATGGTGATGCGGTTCTCCCGCTCGGGCACCTCCTCGGTGGCGTCCAGGGCGTTCTTCAGGAGATTCAGGAAGACCTGCTGCAGCAGAGCGGGATCAGAACGGATGACGGGCACCTCGGGATCGTGCAGGGTCTGGATGGTAGCGTGGGATCTGTGGATGGCCAGTTCCAGCAGATTCAGGCTTTCGTTCAGTATCTGCTCCAGGTCGACGGGGGCTATGCCCGCTTGGTCCTTCCGCACGAAGCCCAGCAGGCTGTGGGTGATCTTCGTGCAGCGCTCCACCTGATGATGCAGCCGCTCCATGCCCTGGCGCAGGATCCGGAGTGTGTCCGCGGGCAGCAGGTGCCCGTCGTCGTCCAGGGCCTCGTCCACCAGGCCGCCGATGGTGTCGATCACCGCCAGGGGGTTGTTGATCTCGTGGGCCACACCGGCGGCCATGTTGCCGATGGCGGCCAGGCGCTCGCTGCGGATCAGGTCGTTCTTCAACTGTAGGCGCCGCGTGATGTCCCGGCACAGGCAGACCATTTCCAGGGGCCGTTCCTCCGCGTCCCTGATCAGCGTCAGGCTGATGTTGCTGATGACGGTTTCCCCGTCCCGGGTCCGGAAACGGGCTTCGTAGCGGACGGCGTGCCCCTCCCGGAGGGCCTTGCTGAACAGTGCCGTGAATTCCGCGGGTGTTTCACACAGGCTGTCGGCCGGCTTGCCGATGATCTCTTGCCGGCTGTAGCCCAGGGACGTCACCGCCCCGTTGTTGAAGCTGAGGATACTGCCGTCCGGATCGGTCAGGAAGATCATGTCCCGGCTGTTTTCGAGCACCTCGCGCAGGTATTTCTGGGTCTCGTCCAGCTGCTCGTCCACCTTGTGCAGTTTCCGCTCTTTTTCGTACAGCTCGGTGATGTCCTCGATCAGGCCGTAGAGGCTGGTGGTGATCCCGTTTTCCACGATGGGGAAAATGGTCACCTGCGCCTGCATCTCCTGGGCGGGGGCGGGCAGAGTGCCGGTGGCGCAAAGGATCTTGCCCGTTTCCATGGCTGCTTGTTCCAGTTCCCGCAACCAGGGGACCCGGGCCCCGGAATAGACCTGGCTGTCGTCTTGCCCCGCCACGTCTTGCTTGCCCAGACCAAGGACATGCCGGGCATGGCTGTTCATCAGGAGGTAGCGGTGCCTGGTGTCCTTGACATAAACCGCCAGAGGAGCGGTCTGCACGAAAAGGTTGAGCTGCCGACGGATTTCCTTGAGGCGCCGGCTGTCCAGGGCCAGGGCGCGGTTCTTCTCCATCAGCTGTAGCAGGTTCTGCAGGAAGGCATCCTGCCCGGCACCCAGCACGGGTGTGGTGGGTCCCGCCAGCCGCTGCAGTTCCTCTTCTTCCTGGGCGGTGAGACCGCGAGCCAGGATCAGGCCCGGCCGCGGCCCCTCGCGGAGGACGGCCATCCGGGGCGAAGGGGCGGGCAGATCCAGCCGCCGACACAGTTCCTTGTTGCCGGGGGCAGCGTCCAGATCCACGACGTGGGAGACGCGCAGGCGCAAGAAATGGGAGCGGATGTCCAGGCCGGCCAGCAGATCGTCCAGTTGCGGGCCGCGACCGACCAAAGCCATCCTGATACGATTGCCGTTCATTCCTGTTCGTACTCTTGCCGGAGTTCCTCACTCAACTGGATCAGGTCGCGGGGGCTGGTGGTGCTCAGCATGAGGGCTTCCAACTTCTGGTCGAACTCGGCCTTCATGCGCCGCCGGCGCTGCTCCGCGGCGGCAGTGATGAGGTCATGCAATTCATGGAAATCCAGGGGCTTCATGAGATAACGGAAGGCCTGCAGGCGCCCGGCTTCCCAGGCCGACTGGTGGCTGCCGTGCCCGGTGAGCATGAGGGCTTCCACAAAGGGCTGCATACCCTTCAGCCTCTCGATGACAGCAATCCCGTCCAGGTCGGGCAGCTTCAGATCCACGACGGCCACGTCAAACGTCAGCTCGGCGGCGGCGCTGAGGGCTTCGTTGCCGCTGCGGGCCATGGTGACATCCATGCCCCGTTTACGCAGACGATGGCCCAGGAAGGTGAGGAGATCTTCCTCATCATCCACCAGCAGCAACCGGATGGGTTTTTCGCTTCCTTCGATCATGAGGGCTCTTTCTCTTTCAGGCGGGACGTGTCCAAAGATATTCAGGCCACCGCGGCCTGGTGTCAAGACGACCTTCCGGCTTCTCGCTTGCCCGGCTTCCAGGCTCAGAGACCGCGCAAGAACTCGGGCTTGAGGTCGCCGTCGTCTCGCCGGGACAGAACCTGGTCCAGAAGATCCAGGGCCCGCTTCTGATCCGTCGGCAAATTGAGGCTCAGCGGGAGGTAGTTGCTGGCGTGGTTGGCGTGGAAGCGGCAGCGGGTGAAGCGCGCCTCGCGGATGATGGTGCGCAGCTCGGCCAGCAGGCCCCAGGCATCGGGCAACTGGAAGTGGCCCCGTTCCGCCGCGGCGTGCAAGGGGGTGCCGGGAATCAGCGTGGTGGTCAGGGCCCCCACGAAGGGGGGATCCATGCGGGTCAGCAGTTGGGCTGTGGCCTCGGCGTGGCGGCGGGAATGCTTGCGGCCGCCCAAGCCCAGCATGACCATGACCGAATGGCGGATGCCGGCGGCGCGCAAACGGTCCGCCGCGGTGGCCGCCTCCGCGGCGGTGCTGCCCTTGTTCACGCTGCGCAGGATCTTCTCGTCCCCGGTCTCCACCCCGTGATAGACGATGCCCAAGCCGCGCTCCCGCAGTGCCTGTAGCTGCTCCGGGGTTTTGCGCAGGATGCTGCGAGCATCGCCATAGATACCGACACGGCGCAGCGCCGGCAGGCGTTCGTTCAGGCGATCCAGGATGCGCAACAGAAAGTCCTGGGGCAGAACAAGGGCGTCCCCGTCGCAGAGGAAGACCCGGCGGATGGTGTGTCCGGCGGCATCGAGGGTGGCGGCCTCGTCGATATCCGCGGCGATGGTCTCCCATTCCTTCGGGCGGAAGCGTTGTTCCGGATGATCGTACATGGCGCAGTAGGTGCACTTGTTGTGGCTGCAGCCAAGAGAGACCTGCAACAGCAGACTTTGGGCTTCCGAGGGCGGGCGAAAGATATGTCCGATGTGATCCACGGCAGCCTCCAGTTCCCGGATTGGATCTCCCCGTTAGTCATGTAGAAGTCACAGCGGTCGGCCGACCTTGTGCCCTTCCGGGAAGGGTACAAGGACTTGGGCCGGCCAGGAAAAAAGTTTTTTTCCCAGTTTTCGGGGTAGTGTCAGAGTCTTTTTATAAAGAAATCTTTGCCTCCAAGCTGTTGTCAAATATAGTGATAATGATACTTCCCCAATTTTCCAAAAAAATTCATTGGTTTTTGGCAGAGGAAAAAACTGTTCATTCCTCTAGGAAATGGTTAAAGTTCTCTTCAGAAAAACCAACTTCTTTATAGCTCGTTATGCGTTAAGAGAGATATGGCCGGGATCAACACGTCAGGATGACTTAGGGCGAGAGTCATTCATCGACAGATCCCGGCCCCCCTTTTTTTTGGGGGGGATGTTTTCTTGCCCGCCGACCGCTGTGGTTGCTGCCCGTATATTATCCGGGTTGATCCTCATCCAATCCCTGGAATACCCCATGCCGAATGATCTCCCGCTCTAGGTCCGGTCCGCGCAGGGTCACGCTGGTGACGTGCACGTCCGGCTGGGTTTCGGGAATGTAGACCCGGTCCAGGTGGATCACCGCGTCCGGGCTGGAGAAATCCTGCGGACGGACCGAACCGCCGAAGTGGTCGCTCCGACCAAAGGCGATGTGCAACCCCAGCTTTTCATCCAGCAGGATGCTGCCGGTGGGCTTCAGGTTGAAGTCGCCCAAGACGCCCAGCCCCAGTTCCGCTAGGTTGGCGTAGGCCGGTTCCTGAACGATGCGCCGCGCTTCGGTGGCGCTGACGGGGCCCTGGCTCAGGACCTCCACGGCCTTGTTGGCGGCGATGCGGTACAGCACCACCTCGCCGTCGATCTGCACGGGCAGGATGCCGTGGCTACGGCTGGTGTCGCCGTCGATATTCCCTTCGTAAGGAACGATGTAGGCTTCGCCCGAGGGCAGGTTGCCGGCGATGCCGTTGCGCGGGAAGAGCCCACCCGAAGCGTGGCCTTGGTTGTGCCGCAGGTCCAGCACCAGTTGGTGGTCCCCGCCGGCGGTCCGGAAAACGAAGTCCGCCCGCTCGGCACGATCCAGCAGGCCGGCCAGCATATTCACCCGCCGGTTGATCAACTCGTAATCCAGGCGCAGAGCCGGGATCATGGAGGGCAGGAAGCCGGGCATGGTGGCCGCGCGGAAGCCGTGGCCGGCGGCCTCAGCCTCGCGGGTGGCCACCTTCAGGGGCGCGGTGGCGGAAAGTTCCGTGGGCGCCAGCACCATGGTGTGGGTGCGGAAGAGCTGGGCGAATTCCTCCTGGTCGGCCGGCAGGTCATCGGCCGTGGCGTAGACGGTGTGGCCATCGCCGGCGTGGTAGGTGGCCGGCAGATCGGCGTTGTTCCCGCCGGCGTTGCGGTACCAGGCCAGGGTCAGGCTTTCCAGCCCCAAAGCCTTCTTCTCCTCCTGCAAAGCCAGAAACCATTCCGTGGCCATGGCCCGGCGCTGGGCCCAGTGGTCGTTGTCGGCCAACCGCGCGTCGGGCAGGTCCACCAGGATGGCCAGGCCCCGGTCGGCGGCGGTGGGCTGGAAAACGCGCTGGATCAGCAGGCGCAGGTCTTCGGATGTGAGATTCCGGCTCATGGGATCCTCCGTTCAAAGGTCGGGATTCATCTGTATACGCATCCCATATTATGGACTATCTTGTTCCATGGCTCGAAATTTTTCGCAGGTTCAAAGTTGCAAGGAGGCTTCTTCCATGAGCCAAGACCGGGACACCACCATCGCGCTATTTCTGGATTTCGACAACGTGGCCCTCGGCGCGCGCGACGCCCGGCAGCGTTTCGACGTCAAGCTGTTGATGCAGCGTCTGCTGGAAAAGGGCAAGATCCTTGTCAAGAAGGCCTATGCCGATTGGCATTATTACAAGGAACACATGCAGCCGCTGCATGAGTCGGCCATCGAACTCATCGAAATCCCCATGCCCCGCATCAGCGGCAAGAACAGCGCCGACATCAAGCTGGTCGTGGATGCCATGGAGCTGTGCTACACCAACGAGCATATCGACACCTTCGTCATCGTCTCGGGTGATTCCGACTTCTCTCCCTTGGTCAGCAAGCTGCGCGAGAACAACAAGCGCGTGGTGGGCGTGGGGGTGAAGAACAGCAGCAGCCATCTGCTGATCAACAACTGCGACGAATTCCTCTTCTACGACAACATCTACCGCGACGCCAAGGGACAGAATGCTCGGCCGGTGGCCAACGTGCCGGCGGACAAGCGCGAGATGTTCGAGTTCCTGGTAGGTACGGTGCGGAGTCTGCTGCAGGAAAGCCGGGGCGTGCTCTACTCCTCGCTGATCAAGGACACCATGACCCGCAAGATGCCCGACTTCAACGAGCGCAGCTACGGTTACAGTACCTTCGGCGATATGCTGGACGATGCCCGTCGGTTGGGCTTGCTGGTGGTGGAGCGGGACGCCCGCGCGGGAGGCACCTGGGTGGTGCAGGGATTGGGCGACGGCAAACCTTTGGATGAGGAAAATTCCGGTGGCCGGACTTCTTCCTCGCGACGGCGTCGTCGTTCCGGCGGCCGCAAGCGGGGTGGCGAGGCGGACAGCGCGGAGAAGGAGAGCAAGGCGGCGGATACCGCGGATGTTTCCGACGGGAAGGCTGAAGAAACGGCGCCGGTGCCTGACACCAGCCAGGCGTCCGCGCCCGAGGAAAAGGGGCGGCAACGCCAATCTTCCGCTGAAGGTCGGACGGAGCCGACGGAGGCATCCAGATCCGGCAGGGAAGAGAGCGGTCCGGAGTCTTCGGAGAAGAAGGCATCCACCAAGAAGGCCGGGACCAAGAAGACGACGAAGAAGACGTCCACCAAGAAGACGTCCACCAAGAAGGCTCCGACCAAGAAGACGGTGACCAAGAAGACGGCCAAGAAAGCCTCGGTGAAGAAGACGTCCACCAAGAAGACCGTTGCCAAAAAGACAACGACCAAGAAGGCCACGACCAAAAAGACAACGGCGAAGAAGACGTCCACCAAGAAGACGTCCACCAGGAAGGCCACGACCAAGAAGGCCGGTACCAGGAAGACGACGAAGAAAGCCGCCACCAAGAAGGCCCCGGCCAACAAAGCGGCCGAGAAGAAAACCACCTCGCGCAAAGATGCCGGAGGTACCGACACGCCCTGAACCAGGGCCCTGCAGGCAGGAGCGTCATGAGATCGGTTTTCTCACCCCCGATCGTAATCGGGGCTAAAGAATTCCCGAATTGATCCGAACTGATGGTGGTCATTTTACCCACCACCAGTCTGGGGACGGAATTATTCTTTAGGGAGAGAGCCCATGTCTGTCGAAACAAGCACTGTGGAGAGTGTGCTCAATCTGGCGGAAGCCATGTCTAACCTTGATGGTGATACCGAACTGCTGCAGGAGATCATGGAAATTTTTCTGGAAACGGCGGAGGGTCAGCTTGCCGCCATCCAGTCCGGGATCGAAGCGGGAGATGTCAAGCAGGTGGCGGTGGATGCTCACGGGATGAAAGGCGGAGCCTCGAATTTCTGTGCTCGGAATTTTGTGAACTGTGCCCTGAAGTTGGAATTGAAGGCCAAGGAAGGGAATCTGGATGGGGCCCAGGAGCTGCTGGACAACATGCAGGAGGCCTTCCGGGAATTGCAGGAAGTGGCCACGTTCATCAACTGGGATGAAGTGGAAAAGAACTGGAACAACTGATTCGGGAACAACGAATCACCGCCGGTCATCCCTCGGGAAGACCGGCGGTTTTTTTCAAGGGGACCCGCGGGCCCCCTTGCCCCCACCTCGGGCTCAGCGGTTCCGATGACCGTCGTCCTCAGGCACGACGACTTCGGTGGTGGCGGGCTCACGATCTTCTTCCAGGGCCTCCAGCAGCATCGTTCCGACGGCGGCGACCTCCATGTCCTCCACCTCCGGGACGGCCGGTTCGACGCGGAAGCTTTCCGCGAGGGCGGCCACATCGATCGTATCCTGCTCGGTGTTGCCCATTTCTTCGATACGGGCCAGGCTGATCTCGGCCTTCTCGTAGCTGCTGTCGGCGGCCAGGGCGCGGGCGAAAGCCTCGCCGGCGGCCCCGTAATGTCCGCTCTGTTCCAGGGCCACACCCAGGTTGTTCTCGAAGCAGGCCACGCCGGTTTTGAGGCTGGTGGCCTTGGCCAGGGGCGCGATGGCGTCGGCGAATCGCTTCTGCTGGATGCGGATCAGGCCCAGGTTGTTCAACGCCCAGGCGTCGTTCTGCTTCTCGCGCAGCACCACCAGGTAGGTCTGCTCGGCGGCTTCCAACTCGCCCAGGTTGTGCTGGATGCGGCCCAGGACACGGCGGGCGCTGATGTCGGCGGGGTCCGCGGCCAGGGCGATTTCGATCTGCTCACGGGCTTCCGCATTGCGATCCAGGTCGATCAGCACGCGACCGTAGTTGATCAGGCTCTTCTGGTGGTCGGGCTTCAACTCGAGGGCGGTCAGGAAACTTTCCTCGGCCATGTCCGCCTGACCGGCCTTCCACTGGCTCAGGCCCAGCATGTAGTAGCCCCAGGCGTTGTCGGGATGCTCGTCGGTGTAGGTGTCGAAGAGCTCGGCGGCACCGGCGTACTGGCCCATGTGGTAGGCATCCTCGGCCATGCAATAGGTCACGACGACGGGCTTGGTCACGGGCTCCTGCGCGGGCTCGGATTGGGGTTTCTGCGCAACTTCCAGCGTGGTTTCCGGCTCCGAGCTCTGCTCCGAGCTCTGCTCCGAACCCTGCTCCGAACCCTGCTCCGGGTCAACGCTTCCTGCGGGCTTGGCCGTGGCGTCTCCCTTGGTGACGACCGCTTTCCCGCCGGCAGGATCCTTCGATCCGGTTGCCTGTTGCATGGGGGCAGGCGCGACGGTTTCCTGCTGGGCGGTGATCGGCGCGGCCTGCTTGTCCCCGCCGGAGAAGTGGACGCCGACAAAGATCAGCACTCCGAGCACGAGGACGAAAAGCACGCCGGCCTCGGCCATCTTCATGTTCTTTTCCTGCTGGTGATCCTGCTTCTGCTTGCTCATGGTAATCTCCTTGGTTGGTCGATGATGGCCACCGGGCGGCCTTGGCTTGGACTCTCACCGACTAGGTTGCAAGGGGGTGACCATGGGGGAATGTTTTCAGGAAAATTTTAAGTTGTTTTATAACAGTTAATTGATGGCGATTCGGTGGCGGGCCACGCTCGGCGTGTGTCGAAATGGACACACCCCTGAAGTGGCCGTTCGAACACAAAAAGTGGTGCCCCTGAAATTGTTGGCCGCATTCTGCTGGCCTTGCTCAAGGCGTGGAAATCTACGGCATAAACTTCCAGCCACCGCGCGGCCCAAGATGTAACGGCAAGGATCACAGGGGGTAAGGCAGACCCCCGAGCCCCCGATCCAGGAGGACCGGGGGCCAAAGGGAAGGGCTAGCGGAGAAATCAGGGGGCGTCACGCCATCCGGCGGGCAGCAGATCCGGGGACATCATCAGCAGCGGTCCCCCCATGGCGTCGTTGATGGCCCGTAGATACAGCATGCTGTCCCGATCCAGACCGGCGGGCAGATTCCGCGGCAGGCCGGATACCGTCTCTTCCACGGGTGCGGGAATCGGGACCAGGCCGGCCAGCAGGTGGTTGATGCGGGTCCCGAACCCCAGCAGCGAAGGCATGCTGGGCAGGAGGTTCGGCAATTCGAAGAGCTGCCGCGGGGGATACTCCACCAACTGATAGCGGCGCTGACCCAAACCGGCCCGGCGCCGGGCGGTGTCGATGGCGTCGCCCAGTCCCCCAAAGGTGTCGCAGAGGCCATGGTCGATGGCGTCGCCGCCCATCCAGACCCTGCCCTGGGCCACCGTTTGCACGGCGTCCTTGTCCATGTCTCGACCCTTGGCCACGGCCGTGATGAAGTCGTCGTACATGGCGCGGATGATGGTCTCGACCCGGGCCAGCTCCTCCTCGGTCATGGCGCGGCGCGGCACGCCTCCCAGCAAGGGGATGTTCACGGTGGAGAAGAGGTCCGCATGGGTGCCGCGGCTGACCACGTCGCTGGTGACGCCCGCCTTGCCGGCCAGGCCATCGTCATGAATCCAGCCGCCGATCACGCCGATGGACCCGGTCACGGTCAAGGGCGTGGTCAGGATCTCGGAGCCTTCCATGCTGATCCAGTACCCGCCGCTGGCGGCCACGTCGCCCTGACTGACGATGACCGGCTTGCCGGCCTTCTTGAGCTGCGTGACCGCGTCGGTGATCAGGTCGCTGGGCAGGGGATCGCCGCCCGGGGAATCGGCGCGCAGGACCACCGCCACCACGTTGGGGTCTTTCACCAGCCGGCGCAGGTAGGCGCTGGTGGCGCGGCCCTTGATGCCGCTGTCCATGGCGCATTCCCCCACGGTGTAGACCACGGGGATGGTGGGCAGGGGGCCCCAGGGTTCGTCCGTACGGGCCAGGAACGGGGGCAGGGTGCCGTCCGGGGCGTACCCCGTGCCCCGGTTCTCCCGCAGCCAGCGGCCCATCTGGTCCCAGCGCCCGGCGGCGTCCACCAGGCCGTGGGCGATGGCTTCGTCGGTCAGCACCTCGCCCAGGTCATCGATCAGGTTGTCCACCTGTCCAGGCTCCAGGCCTCGGTCCCGGGCCACGGCGTCTCGGATCGTCTCGTACAAGACATCGACGATGCGCTGCCGCTGCTCCCGGTCGGCGTCGCTCATGTGGTCCCGGCTGAGGGTCTCGGCGGCGCTCTTGTACTTGAAGAAGCGCAGCGGCTGGAAGCCCAGACCCAGCTTCTCCAAGGTGCCCTTCAGATAGCTGCGGCTGAGGGCCTGACCGGGTATTTGCAGGCTGCCGTAGGGATCCATGGTGATGCGGTCCGCGGCGCTGGCCAGGTAATAGAGTCGGGCGTCGGCGCGGTCCAGATGCACGATGACTTCCTTGCCGGCGGCCTTGAGGGCCAGGATCTCCCGGCGCATTTCCCACAGCAGGGAGGTGCGGAACCGGGTGCCGGCCAGATTGATGGCCACGCCCTGGATGCGGTGGCAGTCGCGCACCTGGTGCAGCCGGCGCATGAGGTCCAGCCAGGCCACGCGGGTGTCATCGAAAAGCTGGTACTTCTGGTAGGTGACGACCTTGTTCTCCAGGTCGATGGGGTAGTAATAGGTTTTCCTGCTGAAGAGCGGTAGCGTGTCGTCTTTCAGGCCGGGGAAGGGCGGATTCAGGCGCAGCATGAAGTGGTTGTCGAGGTGTTCACCGTCCTGGTCATGGCGCGCGCCGCCCGTCATGTGGGACAGGCCCAGGGTGATGCCGGCGTTGATCTGCCACTCGGTGGTGTCGGTCAGGGGCGCGTCCCGCCACTTGGCGCCTAGGTGCAGGCCGCGCAGGGGGCGGATCTCCACACCCGCGCCCCAGGAGCCATCCTGGAAGAAGGCCTGGTCGTGGTTCACCGTCCAGTCGGCGAAGAGGGTCAGCAAGGGGGAGCCCAGAGGCCGC
>PDQT01000274.1 GCA_002747875.1 bacterium DOLZORAL124_64_63 | reverse complement strand
TTGCTGTAGCTTGGCCGCGCTAGCGAGCTCCAAGTAAAGAGGAAGCCCAGCCAGACCTGTGACTCCGATGCGGCATCGCTCTTTTTTGTACTGGAAAGGCAAAATACCTTGTGCCATGATTCGTCTAACCTCGTTGGTTAAGCTTTGGTTGTGGTAAACGTAGCTTAACTCCCTGATTCTACAGGGCCAACGAGGTTTTTCTTTTTCTTTGATGCCGGATCAGGCCATGGCGCGGGCAGGCAAGACGGCAGGCCCCGCTCCAGATTCCCCGGACGGACAGATCCCCCGGACGGCTTGCCTTCCACGCGGACAGCTAGCAGATTCTCACAGGCAAGACCACCATCACCCAAGCCCGGAGCAGCCCCGTGAGCACCACCCCCCGCACCGCTGGATTCCGTCCCGTCGACCTCATCGGCATCGTCTATATCGTGGCCCTCACGGCCGCCCTGTTCGCCTACACGCCCGAGGTCGGCAACCTGACCAAGGCCCATCCGGCCCTCATGAGCTTCATCAAATTCGCCCTGCTGGCCACCTTCGGCGAGTGCCTCAAGAACCGGCTCACCACGGGTGTCTGGCTTCCCGCGCGGGTGATCATCCGGGCCATGGTCTGGGGTGTGTTCGGTATCTGGATCGGTGCCGATTTCGTGCTCGTGGCCGCCGGAGTCCAGGGCCTCATCGCCAAGGGGCAGTGGAGCGACGCCGTCGGGCCCTTCGGCCTCAGCCTCTGGCTCAACGTGCTCAGCGGTTACGGCTTCACCATGATGTTCACCCATTACTGGGCCGATCACCTCATCGACGGCGAGTTCGTGTGGCCCTGGCAGCTCATGGGCCGCCCTCAGACGGCGGCCTGGGCCAAGGTGGTGCTCATCTCTCTGGTGGTCTTCTGGCTGGCGGCCCACACGGTGACCTTTTCCCTGCCGCCCCAGTTCCGCGTGGTCTGCGCGGCGTACCTGAGCCTGGGTCTGGGGCTGATCCTGTCGTTCGCCAAGCGGCGAGGGACAGCGGGCTAGCGTCCTCCCGGAGAGGCGATTAGAGAAAGCCCGACGTTCCCGCGGCAACCGGTCGCGTACCCGGCATGGCGGCATCCCGCAACAACCCTCCTGCGAGCCCCGAGAATCTGCACTAAAATATTAAAGAGGACCCGGCCGCAGGGGCCGGACCCAGCTGAACGGGCCTCCGGCAATCCCGAGGCCGCGTTCTTCCCTCTGTTGAGGAAAGGAGTACCCATGTGTCCGCAATCACCAAAACCTCCGGACAGTGTCTCCAAAGTCAAGGTCACCCTCCAAAACCTCAAACCAGACCAACAACCCCCCGAAATGGCCATCTACGCGCTCGACCATGGTGGCAAGATTCTCAAGAAACTCGGCAAGATCCGCTCTGGGGAAATCGCCATCGACACCGCATGGCAGAACACCGGCCCCGTTCTGGCGCTTGGGCCCGACGTCGAGGACACCGCGAAGCTGCAGCGAGACGGCCTCATGCAGTTCCGCAGCCGGCAGGCGATCGAACACTGGATCGACGCCTCGCACATCGATGTCCCGGCTGACTTCTGGCAGCACTGGTTCCTGCATAAGATCTGCGTTTCCGGGACGGCCCAAAAATGCACCCTCCAGTTCCCCTACCCGAGGCCTTCCTTCTCCATCGCAGCCCAAGAACAGCAGCATGTCGTTGACCATAGCATGGGGCTATCGTGGATCCATCCGCCGATTCACTCCTGCAAGCCGATGTGCGACGGCATCGTCGAAGTGATCGAGCACAGGTGCTGCTGCAGAGATTTCCCGCACATCATTCCGGTCCCTGACTGGCGAGAGATATGCCAGAAATTCCCGGAGCTCTGTGAAGGTTTGCAGCAGATCCCGGACATCCCCATCCCCGACCAACCGGATTGGGGCTTGCTGCGCAAAAAAGACCCCAAGCGAGCCGTCCGGCCAGAACGGTCACAAGGCACCAAGCCCTGTTGCGGCACCGGTGAGGCGATGGCCAAACGAGCCTTGAAGCACTACACCGCCACGAAAGACCTCGCCTCAACCATGCCCATTTCCAGGCGTGTCATGAACGACCTGCAGGAGATGCAGGCGCTTCCTGCCCACCAACGGCACGACTTCGTGACCAAACGGCCCCACCTGCACCATCTGTTCTGCGAGTGCCGTCAACGCAAAGTTGGGGAGACGACTCTCAATCCCGACGGATCATTCCGGTTCTGCTATCCACGGGGTTGGTTGGCCCTCCCCAACACCGTCTGCAGGACGACGTACACGTTCCTGATCAAACAGTGGAACCAGAACCAGTGGGTCGTCGTCTACAATGGTATGCTGACGCACGACTACTTCACCCGGGACGAGACCGCCCTGCTCAAGACCTATCACCCGCTCGCACGGGCGTGTGTGGATCCCGAGCCCGTGGACGTGGACAACGACAAGCCCTTTGTCCTGCTCGATCGAATCGGCGGAACCCGTGCTCATCGTCTGATGAGCCCGCTGCAACAATCAGAGCTGGGCATCAACGCACCGCTACCACCGAACGCCGGACTCGCCGATCCCTCGACTCCGTCCGACACCGTCGACGGCCTCAAGGACTGCCCCTGGGCCATGACGCTCTCGATCAGGCTGATGATCGATGAGGGGATGAAGGCGCTTGGCGCCAAGTACTACCGGATAGGCCGGGTCGCGGCAGACAGCAACGGGAACCCCGCCTCCAATGCCCCTCCAGTCTATTTCGACGCACCACGCTCGTGGTCGAAGGTCGAATACGTGGACGGGATGCCGACGGTCATGGGCGAAGCGCTCGGACCGGTAACCGTCGGTAACGAGAACAGCCTGTACAAGATACCCTACTGGAGCGACGAGGCCTGGCTGTCGAACCAGTACCATCAATCCTGGGACACAACAGACCAACCCGGCGGCAAGTACCTGCTGATCGTGGAGATCTTCGACGCCAGCGGGAACCGGCTCCGTCCCTCCGGGTCCACCGGCGCGGGAACGGAGAAGGCCTTCGACTTCCTGCACTGGAAGACTCCCGTCGAGTTCGACAAAGTCCCCTTCGCCGCCCTCACACACCTGTTCTGGACCGACAACACATCCGTCTACGGGGACATCGTCGACATCAGGAAAGGTGGTGTGCCGAGCACGGCCCAATGCCAGTTTCTCAGCGGGGAACCGGCGGACAACCTGTCCCTGGGTCTCAGGGCGTACCACAAAGCCGGCCCTCCTGGAAATTCGTTCCTGTACCGCTGGCGGCTGTGGTGGCAGCGAGGCCTGAACGGGCCGTACCAATTGCTCGATTCAGGAACCCAGAACGCGCCTCCAAGCATGGACATCGGAGAGCCCCAGCCCTCAAGCAGCATCTCTTTCCATGATCTGCTTGATGGGTTGTCGGTTCCGAAATGCTCGTTCTCCGTCCACCTGCATGCCGAGGCGAAACACACCAACGGCAATAAAAGGCTGCGTGAATACGACAGATGGGACCAGGCATCATTTGCTGCCGAGTTGTTGCCTGAGGACTGAACTGGACGAACCCGACAGGAAAGGCCCCGGCTCACGCCGGGGCCTCATCGATACCCGATCTCACACCCAAGGGGTAAGCATTCATGAACTCAGCAACGACAGAGCAGACCGGGCGCCTAGGCGGACTGGACCTTGCCCGCTACCTGGCATTCGTGGGGAGGGTCATCGTCAATTTCAAGGTGGTGATGGGTGCGGAGACCAGCGGGGGCATCCTGGCCGCGGCGACCGGCGCCCTCGAGGGACGCGCGGCAGCGCTCTTCGTCATTCTGGCCGGTATCGGGCTAGGCCTTGCCGGCACCAAAGGAATATCCCAGACCGTCGGGGTCACGGTCAAGCGGGCCGTGTTCCTGCTGGCCATCGGGTTGCTCAACATGCTGGTGTTCGATGCGGACATCTTACATTACTACGCGTTCTATTTCTTATTCGGGGCCTTATTGCTTCGCTCGGGCACACGTCTTCTGGTCGCCGGCATCGTCATGTTGAACGTCGCCTTCGTTGTCTTGATTCTGATCCTGAATTACGACACCGGCTGGAACTGGAACAACTACAGCTACACGGGATTCTGGACGCCGACGGGTTTCATCCGGAATCTGTTCTTCAATGGCTGGCATCCCGTGATTCCGTGGCTGGGGTTCCTGCTTTTCGGAATCATCCTGAGTCGGACATCCCTTGCGCGACGTTCCGTGCAACGCAAGCTGCTATTCGGCGGTGTCGTGACGGCAGGAATCGCGGAGGCATTCAGCCGGTTCATCACGCCGCGGCTGGGCGCCCTCGATGTTGAGCTCGCCGTTTTCGGCTCGACGCATCCGGTCCCGCCCATGCCCCTCTACACCCTGGCCGGAATCGGCACATCCTCGATCGCCATCGGCGCCTGCTTGCTGATCAGCGGCTGGGCCCAATCCGCGGGATTAATGCGGCTGGTCGTGCCCGCCGGTCGGCAGACCCTCACCCTGTACATCGCCCACATCCTGGTCGGGATGTGGACCCTGGAGGCGCTGGGGATGCTCGGTGGCCAGTCGATCGTTTCGGCCACGGTTGCCGCCCTGATCTTTTCCCTCCTCGCGACCATATACGCGTTCATCTGGAATCAGAAGTTCAAGCGCGGCCCCATCGAGTCATTGATGCGGAAAGTGGCGGGATAGCGACCTGTTCGTTAGGCCATCGGCCAAAGGCGATGTTGAATAACAACGGTTAGTAGGGGTATTCTACAAGCCGAGTCATGAATGCAGCGGATACTCCTGCCACAATGCCATAATGCCACGCCGACGCGCCACGATCCGGGCTGGCCCTGTCCTAACCCGAAAGGACTTTGACATGAAGTATTGGATAACCTCTCTGCTTTTTCTTCTGATTGCCACATCGGCTCCGGCCGAGGATGACGCCGCGACCGATGGCGCGCGCCACGTTCACAACGGTAACGAGCCCGCCCACGAGAGTGTGCGTGTCGATCCGGTAGAGATCTGGCGCTGTGGCGGCGACGAAGATAGCGAGGTGTTTTTCGGACTTGTGAGCGATGTGGTCGTAGACGACGATGGCCTCTTCTATGTCCTTGACACAAAGCTGAGCGATGTGAAGGTCCTCTCGCCGAGCGGCGAGTACCTGCGCACCATCGGCCGCTCCGGAGACGGCCCGGGCGAGTTCCGCAGCGCATTATCGCTGGTCATACTGCCCGACGCCAGCATCGGAGTGGCACAGTCCTTTCCCAGCAAACTGATCGGCCTCCTACCCGGTGGCGATCCCCGCCCGAACATCGACGTGGAATCCGGGACCACAGGCCAGATGCTTGCTATGAAGCGCGTCCTGCGCGGAGGGCCGAATCTGGTGGTGAGCATATTCCAAACGGAGATCAATGAGGAGGCCCAAAATGTCGTCATAGACTCGCGTCTCCAGCAGCTAGCCTTAGACGGATCGCTAGGCCACATCTATTACCGCCAAGAGGTGACCCTGACACCAGGCAAGCCCTTCTTCGAACGTGATTTCGCTCGTCTTGAATGTCCCTTCGACGTATCGCCCGAAGGACGGGTGGTGGTTGCGCCGCGCCCCGACCAATATCTCTTCGAGATCCACGATCCTGATAATGGCTCGACCTTGGTCGTTCACAAACCCAACGAAAACTGGAAGCGGACAGAACGAGCCCAATACTTCGTGATGAACGACATGCGCCTGATCGGGCAGGGGATGGGCGTGCTGGACATCCGCCTCGAAGAAGAAGAACAAGAGATTCTGGATCTCCAGTGGCGACAGGACGGAACGATATGGGTCCGCACGGGCCGAGCCTCCTACGAGCACGCCCCCGGCGAATTCCGTTACGATGTCTTTACCGCTGACGGTAAGTTCGACCGCACGGTTCATCTTTTCGTGGAGGGAGACGCCAACCTGGACTTGCTCAAGTTCGTGGGTGACGACCGCGTGCTGCTCATTCGCGGCTTCCGGGACGCGCTGCATGGTATGGCCGGCATAAAAAGGCCCTGGATGGAAGACGAAGCGGCTTCCGAGCCGGGGGTTATATGCTATCGTTTCGAGATCTGATCTGTCCGTCGGCATTGAGACGCGGCATCGTTGCTCGACAAGGATTGTTTCTGTGTAAAATGGTCTCTGGAGGGAGAGAATGAGTCAGCGAGTCTTTACCGAAGGTCTCCGAACATGAAAACACCCCGAGAATTGCAGGCTCTGTACGACCAGGGCCATAACATCACCCGCCTGCTCCGCGCGGAACGCGGCCTGGATCACAATACCGCCGACATCATCGAGATGGCCTATGATCTGCAGACGGGTTCTTACATCCAGGGCATGAGCGACCCGAAATATGCGGACCACAAACAAGAGTACACGGCGGAGGTGGCCCGCACCATTCTCTCCCTCTGCGAACCTGATAGTGTCATGGAAGCCGGTGTGGGCGAGGGTACCACTCTGGCCGGCGTCTTGCGAAACCTGCCGGCCGGCATCCGGGCTCACGGCTTCGATCTGAGCTGGTCTCGCGCGGCCTTCGCTCGCCGGTACCTGGAAAAGCAGAAAATCCGCCTGGCCACTCTGTGTACGGGTAATCTTTTCGCGATCCCGTACGCCGACAGCTCCATCGACGTGGTTTACACTTCCCACACCATAGAGCCCAACGGCGGCCAGGAGAAGACCCTGATCCAGGAATTGTACCGCGTGGCGCGCCGCTACCTGGTCCTCCTGGAGCCGGGTTATGAGCTGGCTTCTCCTGAGGCTCGGCGACATATGCGGAGCCACGGCTACTGTCGAGGGATAAAGGCCGCGGCCCAGGAATTGGGCTACCGTATCTTACGGCATCAGCTTTTCCCCCACACGGCCAACCCCCTGAATCCCACGGCACTGACCATTATTGAGAAAAACGCCGACACCGAGATGCCGGACGAGGTGTTGGCCTGCCCGCGCTTCAAGACGCCGCTGGAGAAGCTTGGCGGGCTGTATTTCAGCCCGGAAGCGCTGGTGGTTTATCCTGTTGTGGGGGGCATTCCGTGCCTCAGGATTGAGAATGGGATTCTGGCCAGCAAGTACAGAGAGATTGAGGATGGTGGAACATTCACCGCGGGGCCTCGCGACGGAGGGCTAGGGTGACAAGGCGCAAGTCATCGATCAGCGCTTTACCGTGTGGTTTTACCGTGCCGTGAAGAAATTTCACCGGCACGGCGCCCCCACCACACTCAATCCCGTCAATACGGACCACAGGTCGTTCAAACCCCAAAGAGCGCAACTTAGCCTTGGCCTCTCCCAAGCGAGTTGGGTCTCCCCATCCCCTGAATTCTCAGACGGAATGCCGAAGAGGCGAGCGATCGGGCGGCGAGACCTTATCGAGAATCAGCAACCCGTCAAACTGTTGTTGAATCTCCGCCCGCCACCAAGTGGAATGTCCCTCGCGGAAGCACAAGGACCGGCCTGCGTAATAGGACCGGTGTTTGTCCAGGTCCAGGAAGACGGCGGGAGCCTCTTCGGGGCCGAGCAGGGACTCTACGGAGTCGCGACGAAGAGCGCGTACCGGATCCCAATCCCCGAAGCGATACATCGAGCCGCAGCGGCCGCCTCGCGTCAGCCATCCCAAGGAATAATAATCCGCCGCGAAATGCTCCCCCAGCAGACGTCCCATGGTAATTTCCCAGGGTCTGCGTCCCCCACGCCACCAAATAGATGAGCGGTAGACGTCCAGGGCCAACCCCTGTTGCAGATCCGGTCGACGTGTCAGGTGGGTGTTGTGCGCCCAGACCATAATCCGAGAGTCAGGCAAAAGCTGATCGGCCAGGCGGATGATATTCGCCGCCATGGTTCGGTCCCGCAGATAGAAGCTTTCAGGATTGGACAAGGTCAGAATCTCCCAGTCGACGGCGATGCCATCGGCTACCATTGCGGCCAGTTCCAGCCTCAGGGCCCGATCCGGGGTACTCTCGCGCCGGGCCTCAGCTTCATTGCGCAGGACATCAGCCATGCGGAGATACAAATCCCGACCAGCGGCCACCATCGGATCGTCGGAACGACAATGCTTCCTTTTTCGCATAATGCTCTCCCACCGGTTGCGTTCAGCAGCCTCTTCGGCGGCGAGAGGTCCGTCCACCTCGGCAAGGGTCTCTTGCAGAAATTTCCCAGCCGAATTCCAATCCTGGAAGAAATGTTGCGGATCGATGCCAACCAGCCGGAGAGGTCGCTCCGTCGACCAGGTTGACAGGACGTACTTGAAGAGAGGCAACACTTCCTCGGTGTGCCAGACCGCAAAAAGGCCGGACAATCCGGCTTCCGGATCGTTGCTTTCCTTCATGTTTTGAAGAGCGAGCTCCAGGGTGGCGATCGGAGACTCGAAGGCCAGCAGGTCGAAACCCTCGTGCTCATGCAGGTAACGGACCAGCGCGACCTTCGCCTGCGAATACTCCGATGTGAGGTGGTGGCCTTCGCCCAACCCGACAACACGGCGTCTCTGTACCGCTTCGCTGATCGCCGACAGAAGCTGAGGGCCTGGATCATCGAGGGTCTCGAAAGCCCTCGCCGTCGAGCGGGCACCGGCGGTATCGAAATCCTTCGGCGCCCGTGTCAGCCAGGTATCGGCGCCGATATTCCCGGCCAGAAAGAACGTAGGGGCCCCAATCAATACCACCAAGGCGAAAAGAATTTTGATGAAAACCCGTCCGGGGGCACCGCCGCCCTTCGCCAGTTGGACCGCTGATTGGGTAAGGCCGACGCCAGCTATCAGCGAGACCGCGAGGAAGAGATAGTCGCTGGCTAAATACATATAGCCGCGCCCGATCCGCTTGAAAATTAGTGCGATGGCCAAGAGCACGCAGGGGCCCCAATAGAGGACGGTAGATCTTTTATTCATTTCATGTTCTCCTGGACGAGTTCTGCAGCTATGGCCAAGAACAAGTGAGCCAACATCCTAAGTCTTCTCCGCTGGATGGAAAACACAAACCGGATTCCGGACCGGCACGGTCTGTGGCCTTGTTGACGGGCCCAGGCAAGGCATCAGCAGAAAATTCTCAGATTGGCTATTCCTCGTTGTGGGTTTCCGCCAACCGAGTGGACTATCATTTTTCGTACCGAGGACCTGACAAAAAGCTAACTAACTAAATAGCATTAACTTGTGAGGAAACAAAGGTGCTCCTCAAACCACGATGTCCCACGATTCGTGTGCCAACCGCGCGGGATTGATCTCCAAAGGTGGGACAGCGGGACATTCCAGACACACATCATTCGGATCACCTCTTGAGATTCCCGGGGCACCTCTGGTAGATTGGATCGCATCAAGAAGGCCTTTCTTGGTGTGGGCATCGAAATTGGTGGCTCTGTTACTTAATCGTGTGCGAAAACAATGAACTGGGAGGGTGGAGCATTGTCTCAAGCAACTCGTATGACCCGGCTTATCTTATTGGTTGTGGGCAGCATATTGTTGGTGCAATTGTGTGCCGCCGCGACTCCCGAAAACTCTCCCGGCTGGGTGTGGCTGATCAAGCCGAAACCAACCACGGCTTCAGCATGGAGCGAATTTGGCGTTCTGGGGCTCACGACCCGATCGTTCGATGGCGGTCTCGATGTTGTTATTGCGCTAGCGCCATCAAAGGGATCGACGTACCGCGCCGTAGCATTCGACTCCGCGGGGAAACGCCACGAACTCTACGGCACGGGTAGTAGCAGTGGTGAATTTTCACTCACTCGGTACATGTCTTCTGTGGATTCCCTACCGTTTTCCGAAGTGAAAAGTGTCGGGGTCGAGGTGCTGTCCCCTGATGGATGGAAAACAGCTTCGGCAGTTGCTTCAGTTGAAGCATTTGCTGCGGGGTTGCGCCCTCTGCCCTTGCCCGTCGTTGGCCAACCCTACGAGTTCGAGTTGCTGGGAGTCGATGGCCAGACAATCGAAAGCAAGTCCATGCTTGGCAGCGTCATCCTCGTCGATTGCTGGGCCACCTGGTGCACGCCGTGCATGAAGAAGATGCCGACCCTGAAGCAATGGTATGAACGTTGGCACGAAGCAGGGCTAAACGTAGTCGGCGTGAATTTCGATCGAGATGTGGGCAAAGCCCAAAAGGCTGTGGAAGATCTCAAGTTACCCTGGCCTCAAGTCAGCGTGCCCCCCGATATGGATTCCCGGCGCATGTGGTGGGAAGTTTCCAGTATCTCCACTCTGCCCCGTTTGCTGGTCATCGACCAGAGCGGCACACTGGTAGCCGACAGCCATAATCCGAAGGAGTTGGCGACCATTTTGGAGAATCTCATCGGTGGGAATCGTCGGTGACCTCACGGTATTTCCGGGCATGGCCCTGAGACAATCAGGGCCTAAACAGCGCTTTTACCTCGTCCCAAGAACTTGTGCTTGCTTGAACGGATTCGTCCCGACGTCTCGTGTTTTCCTCCCGCCCCCTATCCTGAGCGCCCAATGAGAATCCTTTTCCCAACAACGGTTTCGCGCTTTAAATTGGCTGTCGTCAATCGAAGTCCGCAATGAAAAGGTCAACTCCCCATGAACAAGCCCCCCATCTGCGTGGAAGCCTGTGTCACCACCGTCACCTCTGCCCTGGCGGCGCAAGCCGGTGGGGCGCAACGCGTGGAACTATGTGACAATCTTCACGATGGAGGCACCACTCCCGGCCCCGGCAGCATCGCCATGGCGCGCAAGTACCTGGAGATAAAACTGCACGTCATTGTGCGCCCTCGCGGTGGTGACTTCCTGTACTCGGACCTGGAATTCGAGATCATGAAGGACGAGGTGAAGCGCTGCCGTGACGAAGGGGTCGATGGTGCGGTGTTCGGGATTCTGCGAGCCGATGGCAGCGTTGACCTGGACCGCAATGCCCAGCTGGTCGACCTGGCCGGCGGCATGAGCACCACCTTTCATCGGGCCTTCGACATGACGGCCGATGCCCGCAAGGCGTTGGGGGATCTTAAACAGTTGGGGATTGAGCGTGTGCTCACCTCCGGACAGAAACCCTCTGCTCCGGCCGGCGCGGCCCTCATTGCCGACCTGGTGCGGGCCGCTCAGGATGAGATCATCATCTTGCCAGGCGCGGGCATTACGCCGGAGAACGCGGCTCAATTGGTGCGGGAGACCGGTGCGCGCGAAATCCATGCTCACGCCAGCGTTCCTATGCCCAGCGCCATGCAGTATGTGAATCCCCATGTGTTCATGGGCACGAACCCCGAACTGGACGAATACGCCGTGCTGGAAACGACCGCCGCGCAGTTCCGCGCCCTGTGCGCTGCCGTGGAGGATGTGTGATGAGCCGGCGTTTGCGTATCGGGTTGGCGGGGATCAGTTGCGAATGCTGCACCTTCTCGCCCTGGCTTTCCCGTGCTGCCGATTTTGTGGAACTGCGGGGCGAGGATCTTCTGGCCGAGTACGGTTTTCTTGCTGAATTTCCACAAGTCGAAGCGGTGCCCTTACAGCGCGCGCGGGCTATCCCCGGTGGCTCCATCGAGCCCGTTTTCTATGACCGCTTTGAGCGTGAACTGCTGGAGCGGCTGGAACAGGATGGGCCCTGGGATGGCCTCTTCCTTCACCTACATGGCGCGGCCCACGTGCAAGGCCGTTTCGATATGGAAGGCTCCTTGCTGGAGAAGATCCGGCAATTAGTGGGGCCGGATTGTCTGCTGGCCGCCAGCTATGATTTGCACGGAAACGTTTCGGCGAGGGTCGCGACGCATCTGGACGTGCTTTCGGCCTACCGCCTAGCGCCGCACAGGGACTGGTACGAAACCCTCGAGCGCACCTGGCGCTTGCTGGTGCATTGTCTGGAGAACAACATCCGACCCCACCTGGCCTTTGTGCCCGTTCCCGTCTTGCTGCCCGGCGAGCAAACCAGCACCGACTTTGAGCCGGCCCACAGTCTCTACGCGCGCATTCCCGATCTGATCGACCGCCACAACTTGCTCGATGTTTCTCTGCTCATCGGCTACGTGTGGGCCGATGAACCGCGCGCCGGTGGTTCCGTGATCGCGTTGAGCGAGGACTGGAGTGACGCCGAGGCTGCGGCCGGCGAGCTGGCTGAGCACTTCTGGGCCGCGCGCGGAGAGTTCGAGTTTGGCGTTCCTGCCGGCACCGCGGATCAGTGCTTGGAGTGGGCCGCCGCCTGCACGGATTATCCTGTCATCATCAGTGATTCCGGCGACAACCCCACGGCCGGTGGCGTGGGCGATGTGCCCCATATGCTGGAGCGGCTGCTGGCGGCCGGGACCCCGCGGGCTCTGGTTGCCGGTATTGCCGATGAGGCCGCCGTGGCCGCTTGCCGGGCCGCCGGTTCCGGCTCTGCGGTCGACCTGAGAATCGGCGGTAAACTGGACCCGATTCATGGGCAACCGCTTTCTGTCCAGGCCCAGGTCTTGGCGTTGCATGTGGTGCCCTTTTCCGTGGGGACCAGCCAGTCCATTCCCCAGCAGGCCGCGGTGATCCGGGTCGATGGGGTGACTGTCGTGCTCACGCAGCGTCGCACACCGTTTCACCATTTGCGCGATTTCCACCGGCTGGACCTGGATCCTACCGAGTTCCCCTTGTTGATCGTCAAGATGGGCTACCTGGTCTCCGAACTGGCGGAGATCGCCGCCCACAATTTCCTGGCCCTCACGCCCGGTGCCGTCAGCCAGGATATCTCGAGTCTGGGGCACCGGCATTTGCAACGTCCTCTGTTTCCCTTCGATCAGAATTTCACCTGGCAACCCTCCACAGGATAAGAATCATGAGCACTTTGGACTGGGGCATCATCATTGGTTTTCTGGTGCTGGCCATGGGCATTGGTGTTTATCACATGCGCCAGGCCACCAGCGGACTGGACGAATATTTCGTTTCCGGACGCAAGGCCTCCTGGTGGTTGCTGGGCACCAGCATGGCCGCCACCTCTTTCGCCGCCGACACACCCTTGGCCGTTAGCGGCTTCGTCATCAAGAGCGGCATTTCCTGGAACTGGTACTGGTGGGCCTCGGCCATGAGTGGCTTGCTGGTGGTCTTTTTCTTCACGCGTTTCTGGCGGCGCAGTCGCATCACCACCGATGTGGAACTCATCGAGGTGCGTTACAGCGGCAAGCCGGCCAGTTTCTTGCGCGGGTATCTGGCTATTCACTCCGGGGTGCTGACGAACTGCATCACCATCGGCTGGGTGAACCTGGCCATGGTCAAGGTGTTGACCAACACCGTGGGGGTGAACGAGCAACACGCCCTCTACTTCTGTTTCATTTTCAGCCTTGTCTACACCATGATGTCGGGCTTGCGCGGGGTCATGGCCACCGATCTGGTGCAGTTCTTCATCTCCATGTTCGGCGCCATCTATCTGGCGGTGGCGGCGGTGCATGGGCTGGGGGGTATGGGGGGCGTGAAGGAGGCTCTGGTGGCCGCGCAGGGTGCGGAGCGCGCGGCGGAAATCACCAGCATCTTCCCGCGCTCGGGCACTGATATTTTCCTGCCCATTCTTACTTTCATTTTCTTCCAGTGGTGGGCTGCCTCAAACATGGGCGGCGGCAGCTACCTGGTGCAGCGCATGCTCAGCGCGCGCGATGAGAAACATGCTTATCTGGGGACGCTGTGGTACAACATCGCACAGTATTGCTTGCGCTCCTGGCCCTGGATCGTGGCGGGGTTGTGCGCGGCGGCCCTGTATCCCGGTCTGGAAGATCCCGAGACGGGCTACATTCTGCTGATGAAGAAATTCTTGCCCAATGGCATGTTGGGGCTGGTTCTGGCCTCGTTCTTTGCGGCTTACATGTCCACCATCGATACACATCTGAACTGGGGTGCTTCTTATCTCGTGAATGATGTTTACAAGCGGTTTTTCCGACGTGAAGCCAGTCAGCGGCATTATATCGTGGCCAGCATGGTGTTCACCGTGGTGTTGGCGGTGCTGGGGATGCTGGTCACCACACTCATGCAGTCCATTCGGGATGGTTGGTACATCATCACAGCCATGAGTGGCGGTGTTTCGATTATCTATGTGTTGCGCTGGTACTGGTGGCGCATCAATGCCTGGAGCGAGATCGCGGCCATGGTTTCGGCTGTCATCGGCACCGTGGTGTTCCGTTTCTGGTTGAGCCTGCCCTACCCCCATGTGCTGTACCTGATTGTGCCGATCACGGTGGCTATTGCTCTGGTCGTGACATTCTTGACCGCGCCGGTGGATGCCGCGGTTCTGGAGAATTTCTATCGCCGTATTCGGCCTGGTGGTCGGCTGTGGGACAAGGTGGCGCAACGCTTGCCGGATGTGCAGCCGGATGCCCGGCCCAGTAGTGCTGTGCCGGCGTATGTGATGTCGGTGATTGCGGTTTATGGAGCGCTTTTTGGGGTGGGGAAATTGTTGTTGGGGCCGTGGCCGCTAGGCGTGTTGCTGCTGGGTGTGAGTTTGGGGTCGGGGTATGGGGTTTGGCGGTATGTGGGGCGGGTTGACTGGCAATAGTTCTGGTCTCAATCTGACGTCCACAAACGACCCAACGGCACAGAGCCGCCCCAGACATAGGGACGGCTCGACGATAAATAATATGAATGATCAACGCCGACCGAAGATCGATCCCAGAACGCCACGAATAATCTGGCGACCGATCTGACTACCGATGGAACGGGCGGCGCTTTTGACCATCGCCTCGGTAGCCGTCTGCCGACCGGAGCTGCGTCTACCGCTACTGCGCTTGGCCTTGAGCCGTTCCTTCTCCTCAATCTTGCGCTGCAACTCCTCCTGCTCTTCGTGAGCGGCCTTCTGTGCTTTGGCCTGTAGCAGCTCATAGGCCGACTCGCGATCAACGGGTTGATCGTAACGGTTGCCGATCGGTGAGCGCTGTATCAGGTTGTGGCGTGTCGCCGCGTCGATGGGGCCGATCTGGCTCTCCGGTGGTGAGATCAGTACGCGTTCGACCGGTGTGGGTGCTCCATCCTCATCTAAAACAGAGACCAGTGCCTCACCGATTCCCAGCTCAGTCACCACATCAGCAGTATCGAAATCGGGGTTGGGGCGGAAGGAATCGGCCACGGCCTTAATGGTCTTGCGATCCTTCGGGGTAAAGGCGCGCAGAGCATGCTCAATCTTCATCCCCAGCTGCCCAAGGATATCTTCGGGAATATCGAGGGGACTCTGGCTGATAAAGTAGATACCAACGCCCTTGGAGCGAATCAACCGCACGACCTGCTCAATCTTTTCTAACAGTCCCTTGTCGGCTCCATCAAAGAGCAGATGAGCCTCATCAAAAAATAGCACCAGTTTGGGGCGATCAGTGTCGCCGACCTCAGGGAGTTGCTCAAACAGCTCGGCCAGCAGCCAGATCAGAAAGGCGGAGTAAACGCGAGGGGATTGATGGATCAGACTGCTGACATCGAGCAGACTAATAACACCGCGACCGGAAAAATCGCATTGCATCAGATCGCTGAGTTGCACTGCCGGTTCGGCAAAAAACCGCTCCGCGCCCTGCTCTTCAAGCACCAGCAGACGACGTTGAATAGCACCGATGCTGGCTGAAGAAATATTGCCATACTCATTGCGTAACTCTTTGGCATGCTCCCCCATCCATAACAGCAGCGAGCGCAAATCCTTGAGGTCGAGCAACAGCATACCTTCATCATCAGCGATATCGAAGGCGGCATAGAGTATGCCGCTCTGGGTGTCGTTGAGCTGCATCAGATTGGCGAGCAACAGCGGCCCCATCTCTGAGATGGTTGTGCGTACGGGATGCCCCTTGTCGTTATCGATGCTCCAGAATAGGGTCGGACTGGGCTGCCGACGGTAAGCGGGCAAGGGAATCTGCGCCAGACGCTCATCGATTTTGGGATGTGATGCGCCTGCAACGGCGAGACCCGACAGATCACCTTTGACATCCGCAGCGAAGACCGGCACACCAAGTCGTGAAAAGCCCTCGGCCAGAACTTGCAGAGTGACCGTTTTCCCGGTTCCTGTTGCTCCGGCAATCAAGCCATGCCGGTTACTCATCCCTGCCAATTGCTCAATCGGCTTACCAGCGGCGGCTCCAAGTGTAATGGTTGTCTGCGGCATCACGCCCTCCTGTCATCACTATATAGAGATCCTTGTTCACCCTGTTGGTTTCAATGAGGGAAGTATAACTGATCATCACCGCATCGCGGCAACAACAGCTAGAAAAAATGCTGGTCACTTCCATCAGAATCTTGTCATTGATGCGGTTCTTCCTGTGCCGGCCCTGTCCAGGGGGAAACTGCGTTCAAGACGGCAGAGCCGCGGTACGTCGGTCGGCTGTTCGTCCTGGACGCGGAGCGCGTGGCCCTGTCGACCTCCCTCGTACCGCTGGAGGACCCAAACGCCGAGATTGAGGCCGAACTCTGCGTCATCGTGTACCGTCTCGAGGCCGACGGTTCCTGAGTGCCGCGTCCGGATGCCTTGTTCCGTGTGTTCGGAGACAGATCACGCAGAATGGCCCTCCTGGCACATGGTGGACCTTAGAGGGAATACCCGACCAGTGCCTGGATGGTAGATGACGATAGGAAGTGTTCTTACTTGCTCACCTGCGTGTAGGTCTCGTCCAGCACGATATCCGGATGCAATGAGTGCCGCAGCGGACAGCTCTTGCCAGCATTGATCAGCTTCTTGAACTCCGTCCCGTCGCAGTCGGTGACCAGTTCGTATTGCACCACCAGCTTGCCAATGCGTCGCGGGTTGGCCGACATCTCCTTCTCCACCGTGAACCGTATGCCCTCAAGCTTGATGCCGGCATTGGCCGCGTACATACTCATGATGGTGCTGCCGCAGGCACCCAGGCTGGTGGCGCATAGGTCTGTGGGGGAGAACAGCAACCCCTCACCGCCGTTGTCTGCGGGGGCCATGGTCTCGATGACCGAGCCGGAGGGTTCGTGGGCGATGCGGGTGGTGGTGGTGCCTGTGGTCTCGCCGATGGTGCGGACGATCATGGTTGGCCTCCTGAGCAAGGGATGGATCTCGAGTTTTGGGACAGTGTCGTATGGTTACGGCACGGTGGCAAGCTCCACGCAAAGATCGGCCAGTTGACCATCGAGAATGATTTTTGTCCAAGGCCCTCGGCAAATGAGTCGCAGCCGAAGGAAGTCCTTGGTCGACCGGAACAACAAGAAGCGAAGCCTCAGCAAGCAGACCAAGCTTCTAGGGCTGAGTCGATCCAGCCTCTCACAACTGATCCTGCCTGAAAAAATGGACACCAAAATAAGATCGTTTACTATCAGCGATCATGGAGGTGTCTATCATGGCAAAGAAACGCAGAGTCCACAGCACAGAGTTCAAGTTGATCCTGCCTGAAAAAATGGACACCAAAATAAGAT
>PDQT01000016.1 GCA_002747875.1 bacterium DOLZORAL124_64_63 | reverse complement strand
GCAGGCTGTTGCGGATGTGGGCTTCGTCCTGGTCCACCAGGACCTGTAGATGCTCGTGGAAGAGGTAGTCGTACAGGCTTTCCAGGTTGCGACTGACTTCCCCGCCGATGGTGTGGTCCAGCGCCCCCCGCAATTCCGAGACAATGCGCTGGCTGTGGTTCACCAGGCGGGTCATTTCCACCCGGTCGTCGGCTCCGATCGCCTTGGCCGCGCCCAGCAGATCGGACTGCATGCGTTCGTACAGCATCACGATCATCTTCTCCCGGCTGATGGAGTTGATGTTCGTCTCCTTGTAACGCTGCACACCGTGGTTGCCGTACATTCACAAACTCCTGTCCTGCTGATCTGTTTAGATGTTGAGGCCGGCGAGGTAGCTGCCCTGGGCCTGGAGCTGGGACATCATCATCTCCATGGCCGTGAACTTGCGTTCGAGGGTCTCCCGGTAGGATTCCACGCTCAGCTCGTACCTCGCGATACCCTGTTCCGCGTAGTCGATGCGCTTGTTCAGAGCGTCGTTGCTGATCTTGAACATCCCGTCGATGCTGTCGGTCATGTCCTCGATGGCCTGGTCGAAGAGATACATCTTGCCCAGGTGGCCGTCCCGTTCGATGAACAGGTCCCGCACGCCGTTGAAGTCATCGCTCAGGGCTTCCAAGAATTTGTCTTCGTCCCACTTCAGCTGGCGGCTCTCCCCGCGGGAGATGCCGGCCTGGAAGAAGTTGCTGATGTCGCCCTCGGTATCCAGGGCGCTGATGGCGATGTTCTCGATGCGGCTGGCCACGGCCCGCATGGTGGGGTTGCCGCTCAGTTCCCCTTCCGGGCCGCCGGCGTCGGTGATGTAGCTGAACAGGTCGTTGTACTTGTCGACGAAGCTCTTGACCTTGGCGCTGATCCCCTCGGTGTCCATGTTCACGCTGACGGTGATTTCCTTGCCCACTTCCGCCTGCAGAAGATTCAGGGTCAGGCCGCTGATCACGTCGTCGGAACTGTTGCTGCCCATGATGACGGAGTTCCCGTCGATCTGGATGTGGGCGTCGGTGGCTTCCTGGCTGGTGGTGAACAGGGGAGTGGTGCCCCCGCTCAGACCGCTGACATCCACGCTGAAGGCGTGATCGCTGCCGGCCTCTTCGCTGCTCAGCATCAGGGAGTAGTTGCCGCTGTCGCTGCCGTCGTTGATGATGGTGGCCGAGACACCGTCCACATCGTTGTTGATGATGTTGGCCAAACCTTCCAGGCTGGTGTAACCCGTCAGGTTGATATCGATGTTCTTCCCACCCACGGAGAAGCTCATGATGCCGCTGCCCACGCTGTCATCCACGCTGTCGTAACCTTGGCTGACGGACTTCTGGGCCTTGGCCAGCTCTTGGATTTCGATGGTGTACGTGCCCGCGGCGGCCTTGGCGTCGGCGCTGACCGTCAGGCGGTCTTCATCGGTGCTGGTGGCGGCCAGAGAGGAGAACTCCCGAGCGGTGTCCAGATCCTGCAAGGCGGACTGGAAGTCCGTCAACTTGGTCTTGAGTTTGCCAAGGGCAGAGATCTGTGCCTTGTACTGGGAAACACGGTTTTCCAGACGGTAAATGGGGGCCCGTTTCAACTCCACCAGCTGGGACACGATGGATCCCGTGTCCAACCCGGAGGACAAGCCCGAAAAAGCGACCGTGCTCATGTATATTCTCCCTGTTCAGTCAGCCCGTCGATCCTTCGACTCCGCTGCGCTCCATCAAGTCATCGCATCGATGACCATGCCGGACAGATCGTCCAATTCCCGGTACAGGTTAAGGACTTTTTCAGGGGGAAATTGCCTGATCACCTCACCGCTGCGGTCCTTGATCTGGATGACGGCGGCCTGGGTGCTTTCGTCCGTGGCGATGGAGACCTGGTGGTCGTCCGGAGACAACGCGTCCATCTTCTCCTGAAGCTTGGCCGCCACCTCCTGGGTTTCCTGCCAAGTGGCCGCCATCCGTTCCTCAGGGGCGTTGTCGAGGGGGCTGGGGGGGTCGTTGAGACCGCTGGGTTCCGGCAAGACGTCGGAAAAAGGAAGGACCGTTTCCTGCGTCTGCTCCCCGGGAGGCCGGATCTTTTCGGTGGTCTGCCCCACCAGCGGGGAGTTCCCTACTCCTGTGAATGTGCTGATCGAGGCCATGGCTTTCCTCCCCTCAGAGGGGTGGGAGCCCCGCCGGAGCGGGACTCCCGATCAAGGGCTAACCCACCAGAGCCATGGCCAAGTTGCTGGTCATGTTGGCTTGAGCCAGGATGGAGGTACCCGCCTGTTGCAGGATCTGGTAGGAGGTCATGGCCGAAGTCTCCTTGGCGATGTCCACGTCCCGGATCCGGCTGTTGGCGGCCGAAAGGTTTTCCGAAGTCATGTTGATGTTCCGGATGGAGCTTTCCAGCCGGTTCTGGACGGAACCGAAGCCCGACCGGGCGGTGGTGACGGTTTCGATGGCACTGTCGATCTCGCCCATGGCCGTGGCCGCGTTGCTGGCACTGCCGATATTCGCGGCGATGCCGATGCCGCTGGCGTTCATGTTCGTGCCCTGGGTCACGTTCACCGCGTCGCTGGCTTCGGTGCCGATACCCACCTGGATATCCACATCCAAGTTGCCGTCCAGCAGGGACACGCCGTTGAACTCGGTGCTGGCCGCGATGCGGTCGATCTCCGAACTCAGGGCGCTGTACTCGCTGTCCAGGAAGCCACGATCGGTGTCGCTGAGGGTGCCGTTCATGGACTGCTCAGCCAGTTCCTTCATCCGCAGCAGGATGTTGGAGACCTCGTCCAGAGCGCCTTCACCGGTCTGCACCAGACTGATGCCGTCGGCGGCGTTCCGAGAAGCCTGATCCAGAGCGCGGATATCGGCCTTCAAGCCTTCGCTGATGGCCAGACCGGCAGCATCGTCACCGGCGCGGTTGATCCGCAGACCGGAGCTCAGCTTTTCCATGGATTTGCGGAAATTGGACGAAGTGTTCGCCAGATGACGCTGGGTGTTGAGGCTGCTGACGTTGGTGTTGATACGGAGTCCCATGCCATTCCTCCCTGAAATGAGTGGGCTGCCTTGTTTTCTCTCAGCCGGAATTCCGTTCCGGACCGCTGGGGTTTTTCTGAGAGGCTCCTTTCTTGTCCGGATGGTTTAATTTTTCCGAACTTGGAACATGTATCGTCACAAAACGGCAAATTCTTTAGGATAAAATATCAAAAACTATTTTTGGAGGGATGGCCACGGCATGGGGAGACTTTCCGGGGCACAACCGGCCATTCCCAGGAAGAACGAGGCACAAAAAAAAAGGGGGCCCGCAGGCCCCCAGGGTGTCAGCCGGGTCGTCATGGCATCCGACCCGAGCCAGAATCGCGCCCGTCAGCCGAGCAACGACATGGCCAGACTGGTGGTCATGTTGGCCTGGGCCAGCATGCTCACACCCGCCTGCTGCAGGATCTGGTAGGACGTCATGCTGCTGCTCTCGTGCGCCACGTCCACGTCCCGGATCCGGCTGTTGGCGGCGGAAAGGTTCTCCGACGTCATGTTGATGTTGCGAATGGACGTTTCCAGACGGTTCTGCAGCGCACCGAAAGTCCCGCGAGCGGTCACGACACTTTCGATGGCCTGATCGATCTCACCCATGGCCGCAGCAGCGCCGGAGGAGCCATCGATGCCGGAACTCAGACCAATGCCCGCAGCGTTCATGTTCGTGCTCAATTCCACGCCTACCTGGTCGTTGGCGGTGGTGCCGATACCCACCTGGATGTCCACATCCAGGGTGCCGTCCAGCAGCCCCACGGAGTTGAACTCGGTGCTGGCCGAAATACGGTCGATCTCCGAACTCAGGGCCGAATACTCCGAATTCAGGAAGCCCCGATCCGTGTCGCTCAGAGTGCCGTTCATGCTCTGTTCGGCCAGTTCCTTCATGCGCAGCAGAATGCTGCTGACCTCGTCCAGAGCACCTTCCGCCGTCTGGATCATGCTGATGCCGTCGGCGGCGTTCCGGGAAGCCTGGTCCAGGGCCCGGATGTCGCTCTTCAAGCCTTCGCTGATGGCCAGACCGGCCGCGTCATCGCCGGCGCGGTTGATCCGCAGACCGGAGCTGAGCTTCTCCATGCTCTTGCTGAACATGTTGGTGGAGTTCTGCAGATGACGACGGGTGTTGATCGAGGACACATTGGTGTTGATACGGATACCCATATCATTCCTCCTTGAAGTCAGTGGCGTTCGGCATCCATGCCGTGCCACAGTTGGGGCTCACGCCCCGTGAAACGGGGAGGCCGAATGCCCCCCCGACAGCGTCATGCCCTAGCCGCCCAGCAGGCTCATGGCCAGGCTGGTCGTCATGTTGGCCTGGGCCAGCATGCTCACACCGGCCTGCTGCAGGATCTGGTAGGACGTCATGTTGCTGCTCTCATGAGCCACATCCACGTCCCGGATCCGGCTGTTGGCGGCGGACAGGTTCTCACTGGTCATGTTGATGTTGCGGATGGATGTCTCCAGACGGTTCTGCAGAGCACCGAAATCCCCCCGGGCCGTCACGACCGACTCGATGGCTCCGTCGATTTCGCCCATGGCCGTGGCCGCGTCGGAAGTGCCGCCGACCCCGTGATCAAGGCCGATGCCCGTGGCATTCATGTTCGTGTTCAAGACCACGTCTACCTGGTCGTTGGCGGTGGTGCCGATGCCGACCTGGATGCTCACATCCAAAGAGCCGTCCAGCAGCCCCACGGAATTGAACTCCGTGCTGGCCGCGATGCGATCCACCTCGGAGACCAGGGCACTGTATTCAGCATCCAGGTAATCCCGATCCGTATCGCTCAGGGTGCCGTTCATGCTCTGTTCGGCCAGTTCCCTCATGCGCAGCAGGATGTTGGAGACCTCGTCGAGGGCGCCTTCCGCCACCTGGATCATGCTGATGCCGTCGGCGGCGTTCCGGGAAGCCTGATCCAGGGCCCGGATATCGCTCTTCAGACCTTCGCTGATGGCCAAACCGGCGGCATCATCGCCGGCGCGGTTGATGCGCAGACCGGAGCTGAGCTTCTCCATGCTCTTGCCGAACATGTTGGTGGAATTCTGCAGATGACGGCGGGTGTTGATGGACGAGACGTTGGTATTGATGCGGATGCCCATTTTGTTTTCCTCCTTGAAAACTACAGGGACCTGAGGTCGTTGTTGACCGTATATGGGGTGTTGTCTTCCGGCTCCGAACCGGGCGGGCAATTCCTTTTGCCACTCGGATCATCTGCGCCGGACGGGGTTGTTTTCGCAAAGGCAGGGGAGGGCTTTAGCAAATTTTGTAAAAAAAAACCGACCCACCCCCGGCATGGGGGATAGGTCGGCTCAAGGCAGAGGCAATATTTCCGGAGATGGGGCCCTGCGTCACAACCTGGGCGTGCCGATACAGGGATCCTGGGAGGCCATGGCCTCCTAGCCGCCCATCAGGTTCAAGGCCAGCTGGGATGTCATGTTGGACTGGGAGAGGATCGACACGCCGGCCTGCTGCAGGATCTGCAGGCTGGTCATGTTCGAGGTCTCCAGAGCCACGTCCACATCGCGAATACGGCTGTTGGCGGCCGACAGGTTCTCTGCCGTCATGCCGATGTTGCGGATGCTCGTCTCCAGACGGTTCTGGGCCGCGCCGAAGCCGGCGCGCACTTCCGAAACCGTGCCCGTGGCCGCTTCCACCAAGCCGATGGCCACACGGGCGGTGTCGCCGTTGGTGCCGGTGATGGTCAGGCTGCCGCCGCCACCGGAAACCAGCCCCAGATCGCTGGCGCTGATGATCTGCGTCAGGTCGATGGGCACGGTGCTGGTGTTGGCCACCGTGCCGATACCCACCTGCACGTCCAGGGTGTTGGCCGTGCCATCGAGCAGCATGATGCCGTTGAACTCGGCGGTGGTGCCGATACGATCGATTTCCTGGAGCAGCTCCTGGAACTCGTCGTTCAGGTACTCGCGCTCGTTCTCGCCCAGGGTTTCGGTGGCGCTCTGTTCGGCCAGCTCCCGCAGGCGCAGCAGGATGTTGTTGACCTCGTCCAGGGATCCCTCGGCCACCTGCACCAGGCTGATGCCGTCGGCCGCGTTGCGACTGGCCTGTTGCAGGGCCCGGATGTCCGACTTCAGGCTCTCGCTGATGGCCAGGCCGGCGGCGTCATCGCCCGAACGGTTGATGCGCATACCGGAGCTGAGGCGCTCCATGGATTTCTGGAACTTCATCGTGGTGTTGTACAGGTGTCGCTGAGCATTCAGCGAACCGACATTGGTATTGACGCGGATTCCCATTCTCGATCCTCCATGAAGGGGCCGACCCGGGGCGGTTTCCTGCGATGTCCGCCGGAGCCGGCCTTCCAACTTGCCGCTTGCCTTGGTCACGGCGTGGTCCATAATGGCGGCGACTGCTGAACCTGGATCCGGGAGGGATCATGCCCATCACTCACGCCAAACCTGAGGACCGCGCCTGTTTTCTCGAACTGGTCAATGCAGAGATCAGGCCAGATCGTGCAAAAACCAACGCCGTGGACGATTTTCCCGTCATCCTGGGCCCCCAAAACAGCCCCTGGCAGTTGGTTTACAAGACCCCGGAAGGGCGCATTGCAGGCTGCATTGCCGCGCTAATCCGTTCTCTAAGAACAAGTTCAGGAGACATCCCCGTGGCCGGGGTGGGTTCTGTGGTCACGGCCCCGGAATTCCGGGGCCAAGGGCTTAGCCGCCAATTGCAAAATGCCCTGCTGGATCGTCTGAAGCGGAAAAATATTCCCCTGGCGGTGCTCTGGACCGACCAACCGGAAATTTATGCCGGGCGGGGCTTTCACGACGCCGGCTGGGAAATACACCTTTCTTTGGCCGATTGGCAGCTTTCCGACCTCCCCGCGTCCCGACTGAAGGTCCAGGAATTCACCCCGGCGGACCTTCCCGGCGTGGAAGCCCTGTACCGGCGCCATCGCTGGCGCACCCTGCGCGAACCGGGGGACAGCCAGGCCTACTACACCATGCCCGGCACCCGAGGACTGGTGGCCCGGGCTGCCGATGGCCGGATCGCCGCCTATGCTTTCTGCGGCAAGGGGGGCGATTTCCCCGACTACGTCTGCGAATGGGGTGGTCCCCGGGACGCCCTGCTACCGGTCCTGGCCGCTGTTCGCCGTCGGAAAATGGCGCAG
>PDQT01000150.1 GCA_002747875.1 bacterium DOLZORAL124_64_63 | reverse complement strand
TCGCGGCGGCTGCGGTCGGTGACGCGGGCGGCGAAACGATGCCCCCGGCCATCGGTCAGCACCACCTGGGGCCAGCGCCCGCCACGCAGCACCGTGCCCATGTGGTGGCTTTCCTCCCGGTCCAGCGTGACCACATCGCCCACCTCAGGCCGCTGGTCCTTCTCCGTTGCCAGGTAGAAGTGGCGCACGGGACGGCCTAGTCGTAGAGGTGTCGGCCGGGCGCGGGCACCTTGCCGGCCAGAGCCTCGCGCACGCTTTCCAGCCGGGCCTTGGTGTCCTTGTCCAGCTTGTCCGGCGTCCAGGACAGCACGCGCACCAGCTGGTCTCCGGTGCCGGGCCGGTTCACGTGGGGGATGCCCTTGCCGCGCATGCGGAAGACCTTGTGGCTCTGGGTCCCGGCAGGAATCTTCAGAGCCACCTTGCCGCCCAGGGTGGGCACCTCCACCTTGGTACCCAGCATCAGGTCCACCGGAGAGACGGGCACGTCGATCAGCAGGTCGTCACCATGGCGCTCGAAGGTTTCGTCCTCCTGCACATCGAAGACCACGCGCAGGTTGCCGGTGGCGGCGCCCCGCTCCCCCTTGTCGCCCTTGCCCTGCAGTTCCATGTAGTTGCCGCTGCTGACCCCGGCGGGGATCTTCACCTCGATGACTTCCTCGCCCCGCACCGTGCCGCTGCCGGCGCAGTTGCCGCAGGGGTTGCTGATGGTCTGGCCCTGGCCGTGGCAGGAGGGGCAGGCCGTCTCGGTCATCATCTGCCCCAGCAGGCTCTGGCGCACCTGGCGCACCCGGCCCAGACCGCCGCACTGCTGGCAGGTGACGGGCTTGCTGCCGCTGGCGGCCCCGCTGCCGCCGCAATCGCGACAGCCGACCTGCTTGTTCACCTTGATCTTTTTGCTCACGCCCTTGGCCGCGTCCCGCAAGTCCACTTTCAGGGCGATCTGCAGATCCCGGCCCCGCTGCTGGGCCCGGCCGCCGGCACCACCACCGCCGCCGCCGAAGATGTCGCCGAAGCCGCCCCCGCCCCCCATGCCGAAGTTGCGCAGAAAGCTTTCCAGGGCGTCGTTCAGATCCACATGCACGCCGCCGGCCCCGAAGCCGCCCGGCCCGCCGAAGCCCCCGCCTTCCGGCGCGTGACCGAACTGGTCGTACTGGGCTCTTTTCTGGGTGTCCTTGAGCACCTCGTAGGCCTCGGTCACCTCACGGAAACGCTCGGCCGCGCCGTCATCGCCGGGGTTCTTGTCGGGATGGTGCTTGATGGCCAGCTTGCGGTAAGCCTTCTTGATCTCGGCGGTGGAGGCGTCCTTGCCCACGCCCAGCACCTCGTAATAATCCCTCTTGCTCATCCTTGCCTCGTTCCCTTGACTGCTGACGATAATCTAGCTACTGCCGATGACTAGCTGCTGACGATGACCCGCGCGGGCCGCAAAACCATGTCCCCGAACTGGAATCCCTGCTGCGCCACCTCGATGACGTGACCGGCCTCCACACCCTCACGGGGCATGGAACCGACAGCCTCGTGCACGCTGGGGTCGAACTCGCACCCGTCCACCGGGATCAGCTTGGCGCCGCGCTCCTTCAAGGCGGCCTGGAAGCGCTGGAAGATCAATTCCACGCCCTGACGCACGCTCTGGCCCTGCTCATCCAGTTCCGTTTCGTTCATGGATCTCAGCGCCCGCTCGAAGTTGTCGTAGACCTCCAGAAAAGGGCGCAGGGTCTCGGCCTGGGCAAAACGCCGCGCGTCCTGCACCTCGCGGCGGCTGCGTTTGCGCACGTTGTCGGTCTCGGCCACGGCGCGCATCCACTTGTCCTTGAACTGATCCCGCTCCAGAGCGAGCTGTTCCTCCAGGCAGGGGTCGGGTTCCGGCACGATGACTTCGGGGTCTTCGTTGGCCCCGGTATCTTCGTTGGTCCCGATATCTTCGTTGGCCCCGATATCTTCACCGGCTGCGCTCTCTTCGCCGGTTTCATGGGCATCACCGGCCTCGGCCCTCTCTTCCTCGGGCGCCTGCCGTCCATCCTGCTGCATGGCCTGTTCCTTTTCCAGTTCTTCCTTGCGGCGTTCACTCATTGTGCGTCGCGCTCCTCGTCATTAGGGGGTTGCGTTCATGATCCGGCGCATGGCATCGATGCCCAGCAGCGCCCTCTGATACCACATGCGGCGGGGGCCCAGCACCGCCAACCGACCTTGTCGGCCATCCATCTCGAAACGGCCCGTCAGCATGCTGAACTGCCGCAAATTTCCCAAGGGATTCTCATCCCCGATCCAGACATCCACCTCGCCGCTGCCCTGTTCGTCCAGGGTCTCGAGAGCCTGATGGATGGCCGCGGGCGATTCGATGAAACGCAGCAGCGCCTTCAGCGGTTCCGGCTCCTCGAATTCCGGCTCATCCAGAACCGAAGCCACGCCTTCGAGGCTCAACTCGCCCCGCTCCGCATCCTGGAAAAGGCTTTTGCCGCCGCGCGCGATGTCCGCCGCGCAGCTGGTCACCGGCGTGTGCACGATGTCCAGGTTGTCCAGCAGACCCCGGCGCACCTCGCCCACGGTGCGGTCCCGCGTGCGGTCGGTGATCAGACGCGCGGCCTGCTCCATGACCGGCCGCCCGTGCTCCCGGCGCAACGTCACCAGCCCGGTGCGCACCTGCCCGCTGGCCATGATGACCACCATCAGCACCCGGGTGCCGCTACGCGGATACAGCTCGATCCGCTGGATCCGCACCCCGTCCAGGCTGGGCCCGACAATGATGCTGATGTTCCGGGTCAGCCGGTTCAACAGACCGGCCAGTAGCCGAATCCGATCCGGATGCCCCGCCGCCGCGGCTAGATCCCGACTGGCCGCCAGACGCATTTCTTGCGGGACCTCCGGCGCCCGCAGGGCCCAGCCCCGGCGCAGATGGTCCACGAAGACCCGATACCCCCGGTCCGTGGGCAACCGCCCGGCCGAGGTATGGGGCTGATGCAAATACCCGGCATTCTCCAGATTCTTCATCACGCCACGGATGGTGGCCGACGAGACCGCGCGCTGCAGAAAGCGCTCCACCAGCCCGCTGCTGACGGGTTTGCCGGTCTCGATATTCAGGCGCACCACGGCGTCCAGGATTTCCAGGGAGCGGGAATCTTTGCTGATCATGGCATTCCGGCCATCGTTGGGCACGTTCTTTCCAGTGGAGGCCACAAGGTAATCAATGGCCTTTTGCGGTGTCAACCCGCCCGCAGCCGGCTCCCGCGGGTCGTATCCGGGCCTCGATCGCGTCGATGATCAGAAAGCCGCGCGGGGTGAGCCGCAACCGCCCGCCGTCCGTGCGCCAAAGGCCTTCCACGCGCCCGGCCTCCCAGTCCAGGCAGTGGGGCGCCAACCAGGCCAAAGGCACCCCCGCGGCCGTGCGCAGGCCCAGGATGATCCTCTCCAGCAGGCGCGCCCGCAAATCCAGCGGATCCTCGCTTTCCTCCGGAATGCGCCCCGCCTCCACCGCCGCGCAGTAGGCCCCCACATCGCTCAGGTTGGCGTAACGCCGCCGCCCGTAGCCGCCGTGGGCCGCCGGGCCCAGAGCCAGCCAGGGCCGACGCCGCCAGTAGCCCTGATTGTGCCGGCTGCCGGCGCCTGGCCGGGCGAAGTTGCTCACCTCGTAGTGCCGGAAGCCCTGTTCATCCAGGAAGCGCACCAGGGCCAGATATTGCGCCTCGGTCTCCTCATCCGGCAGCAGGGTCACCGCCCCGCGCCGCACCTTCTGTTCCAGCTCCGTGCCGGCGTGCAGTTCCAGGATGTAGACGGAAAAATGCTCCACGCCCAGGGCGATGGCCTCCTGCAGCTCAGCCCGCAGGACATCCCACCGCAAGCCCGGCCCCAGAATCCAGTCGGCGCTGACCCGCGGAAAATGCCGGCAAGCCAGCCTCAGAGCCTTCCGCGCCGTCTCCGGTGGGCAGGCCCGCCCCAGCAACTTCAGGACCTCCTCGTTCAGGCTCTGCACCCCCAGGCTGACACGGTTGATCCCCGCCTCTCGCCAGGCGCGCGCCTTTTCGGCGGTCAGGGATTCGGGATTGGCCTCTGCCGTCACTTCCAGGTCCGCCGCCTGGGGAAACTGGTGCAACGTGCCCGCCAGCAGGCGCGTCATCAGCTCCGGTTCCAGCTGCGAAGGGGTGCCCCCGCCCAGATACACGGTCGCCAATCGCCGGCGGCCGGTCAGCAGGCCGCAAGTCTGCCGCCGCAGTTCCAGCTCACGGCAAACGGCATCCACAAAACGACGGCGGACCGCAAAACTGTGGTCCGCCGTGCGCGAGAAATGGCAATAAGAACAGAGGCTGCCGCAGAACGGGACGTGAATATAAAGCCCGCTCACGGCATCAGTGGATCAGATCCAACAGGCGGTTCCACCGCACCTTGCCGCGCCGCGGATCCCACGACCAGTAGATGATGGCCGCCTTGCCCTTGACCAGCTTCTTGTCCAGCGGGCCCCAGTAACGACTGTCCGCGCTGTTGAAGCGATTGTCACCCATCATGAAGAGATGCCCCTCGGGCACCACATAGGGCAGCCCGCCCCCCCACGGCCATTGCTTGAGGCGCGGGTTCGCCGTCAGGGCGGAGTAATCCCGTTTGGTGGCCGGTAGGGGGCAACTGTCCGGGTCATTCCAGGCGGGGATGCAACTGTGGTCTCCGCCGTAGTCGCCCAGGTTGCTCTCGTAAATGTCGCCGTTGACGTACAGGACGCCTTCCTTCACCTGGACGGTATCGCCCTCCACGGCCACGCAGCGCTTGATGTAGTCCAGGTTCTTGTCCCGAGGATAAGCGAAAACGATGATATCTCCCTGCCGCGGCTCCCGGAATCCGGGCATCTTCACGGTGGGCAGGCCCTTGACCAGGGTGAAGGCCGGCAACACCTGTTTCTGGAAAAGACGGACCCCCGGGAAGCGCACCCGCTCCGGGGTGCGGGCGCCGTAGGTCACCTTCTCCACGAAAAGGAAATCCCCGATCTGCAAAGTATCCAGCATGCTGCCGGTGGGGATGGTGAAGGCCTGGAAGAGCAGCATCTTCAGCACCGCCGCAATGATCAACGCGCTGCCGATGGCCTTGCCGTATTCCTTCCACCAGGGAACTTTGGGCGTTTTCTGCTCTGCCTGCCGTTTCTCATCCGCGGTGGTGGCGGCGTCCTTTTTCCTCTTGTTTTTAGCCATGTCGTCTCCGGGTCAACGTTCCACTTTCAGCACCGCCAGGAAAGCTTCCTGGGGAATCTCCACACTGCCCACCTGCTTCATGCGCTTCTTGCCTTCCTTCTGCTTCTCCAGCAGCTTGCGCTTACGGGAGATGTCACCGCCGTAGCACTTGGCGGTGACGTTCTTGCGGAAGGCCTTGACGGTGGTTCGGGCCAGCACGCGCGTGCCCACGGCGGCCTGGATGGCCACGGCGAACATCTGGCGCGGAATCAGTTCCTTCAGCTTCTGGCACAGCTTCAGGCCCCAGCTGTAGGCGTTCTCTCGGTGCACGATGCAGGTCAGGGCATCGACCATGTCGCCGTTGATCAGCAGGTTCAGGCGCACCAGGTTGTCCGCCCGATGGCACTTGTACTCATAATCCAAAGAGGCGTAGCCCTTGGTCACGCTCTTGAGTTTGTCGTAGTAGTCCACCACCAGCTCGTTCAACGGCAGATCGAAATCGATCTGCACCCTCTCGATATCCAGGTATTCCATCTTGGTCTGGATGCCCCGGCGCTCCAGGCTGATCTGGATGACCGGCCCCACGAAATCCTTGGGCGTGATCACCGAGGCGTGCACGATGGGTTCGCGGACCTCCTGGATATCCCGCTCGTCCGGCAGGTGCGCCGGGTTCTCGATGAGCAGTTCGGTGCCGTCCTTGAGCTGCACCTCGTACTCCACGTTCGGCAGGGTGGCGATCAGGCTGAGATTGAACTCGCGCTCCAGACGCTCCTGAATGATCTCCATGTGTAGCAGGCCCAGGAAACCGCAGCGGAAGCCGAAGCCCAGAGCGGCGCTGGTCTCCTTCTCCCAGGTCAGGGACGCGTCGTTCATCTGCATCTTCTGCAAGGCGTCGAAAAGGTCGTCGTACTGGTCGTTATCCGTGGGGTACAGGCCGCTGAAGACCATGGGCTTGGCCTCCACGTAGCCGGACAGGGGCTCGGCGCAGGCCTGGTCCTGCAACGTGATGGTGTCGCCCACGCGCACATCCCGTACGTCTTTGCTGCCGGTGGCGATGTAGCCCACCTCGCCCGCGCTCAGCCCCTTCAGGGGGACGCGTTTGAGGCGGAAGTAGCCGATCTCCCCCACCTCGAAATCCTTCTCGTTGTTGTAGAGCCGGATGCGCTCGCCCTTGCCGATGGTCCCGTCGAACAGGCGCACATAGGCCACGGCCCCCACGTACGGATCGAAGATGCTGTCGAAGATGAGGGCCTTGGGCGGTGCCGCCGGATCCCCCTGAGGCGCGGGCACCCGCTCCACGATGGCCGTCAGCAGCGCGTCCACGCCCTCGCCCGTCTTGGCCGAGACCTTGATGATCTCGTCGGGATCGCAGCCGATCAGGTCGATGAACTGCTCGGCGATGAAGTCCGGTCGCGCGGCGGGCAGATCGATCTTGTTGATGACCGGGATGATCTCCAGATCATGCTCCAGAGCCAGGTACAAGTTGTTGATGGTCTGGGCCTGCACTCCCTGCACGGCATCCACCACCAGCAGGGCGCCCTCGCAGGCGGCCAGGCTGCGGCTCACCTCGTAGTGGAAGTCCACATGTCCCGGAGTATCGATAAGATTCAGAACCCAGTCGGCCCCCGCCTCATCCTGGTAGTCCATACGGATGGGATGGCTTTTGATGGTGATGCCGCGTTCGCGCTCCAGATCCATGCTGTCCAGGACCTGCTCCTGCAGTTCCTTGCCCTGCAGGGTACCGGTCTGCTCCAGCAGACGATCGGCCAGGGTGCTCTTGCCATGGTCGATGTGCGCGATGATGCAAAAATTGCGGGTTATTTCCTGATTCGAGGCCATCATTCCATCCGGATCGGGGTTCGAGGCTGAAGGTTCGCAAACCGGGACAAGGTAATCCCAACTACGGTTTCGGACAAATATTCGCAACCATGGGCCCCGAACAATATTTCAGGACAGAATTCCGAGGCGGCGATCCCAGGGCACCGTTTCAGAAACGCCGTCCCCACTGGAAAACCACCAACTGCGGGGGCGAGGCCGCGCCGGGCAGATCCTCCCCCAGGTAGCCGAATTGCCCTTCCCAGTCATTGGGCACGGGCAGGGGGTTCTTGTCGAAATCGAAAAGATGGGCTCCCACGTAGGAATCCAGGGCAATGATCAGCAGAATCCCGCCGGACCACCAGGCGAAGTCCCGCACCTGCTCCCAGTTCTCGTCCGCCTGGACGCGATAGAAGCGGCGTTCGGCGCTGTCCGCCTCGAAACGCAGGGCGAATTTGTTGGCCCGGATAGCCCTCCGATCCCGCATCAGCATGTTGGACCAGTAGAACATTTCCACGCCAAAGGCCAGGGCGGCGCGCCAGCTGTTGTCCGTATAAAGCTGCCCCCAGCCGGGAAAAAGGGGCGTCATGAGGACCGCGCCGGTGGGGCTGACACCCGTATCCCAGGAATCGGGACCGGCGAAAGCCACCGCTTGCGCGTTGGGAGGCGGCGTCACGGCCACGGCGCTGTCCGCCAGGGCGGCCCCGGCCGGCAGCGGCGCCTCCTGCTCCGCCAACGCCACGGCGCTTCCCAGCAGGAACAACAGCAGGGCCAACCAGCGCAACATCCTCAAGCTCCATCCCAATCCGCCGGCACACGCACCAGCAGGTTTTTTTCCACGATGTCGACCCGGTGGGTACCGGCGGCCAGCGTACCCGGCTCCCCGTCCCGATGGAACCCCACGGGCCGGGACACCATAAACTCCAGCCGCCGGAAAGGCGACACAGAAATGGCCGGATGAGCCAGTCGCCCACCCCCCGCGGCCTTGGGCAACTGCCGCATGGCCGTCCAGGGCGCGATTTTTCCGATCAGGCACGCGTCCAGTTGCCCGTCCGCTGGATGAGCCCGCGGCGCGAAACAGAATCCGCCGCCGGTGAAAGGCGTGTTGCAGATCTCCGCCAAAAGATACCGGCCGCGCAGGGTCCGAACCTGCCCGGCGGCATCCTCCAGCTTCCAGACCACCTCATCCCCTCGGTAGCCGAGCAGGACCATGGCCGACGCCAGGCTGTACCGCGCCCCGCCCAGCCGGCGCCACATGCGGGCGGCCCGCAGGCTCACCAGACCGCTGGCCAGCAGGCCCAGGCTGTTGCAGAAGAAATCCCCATCCAGCCGGCCCGAGTCGAAAGCCCGATCCCGCCCCGCCATCAGAGCCGCCAGCGCCTCCGGGCGCGCGAAACAGCCGATGGCCCGGGCGAAGTCGTTCCCGCTGCCGGTGGGCAACACGCCCAGGGCCGTCCGGGTTCCCACCAGGCCGGAAGCCACCTCGTGCACGGTGCCGTCGCCCCCGACAGCCACCACCAGAGACGCCCCCGCGGCGGCCGCCTCCCGGGCCAGCCGGGCCGCGTGCCCCGGGCCGCGGGTAGGCCACAGGTCAGCCTCCAGACCCCGGCCGCGCAACAAGTCCCGGGCGGCCGGGCCGGACAGACGCCCCCGCCCCGAACCGGCGATGGGATTGGCGATTATCACGGTGGCAGTCATGGAAAAAGGCCCCACATAGGAAAGAGGTGGCGGGAATGTGTGGGAATCGAACCCACCTCGGACGGTAAACGCGCCCGACAAAAGGATTTGAAGTCCCCGGCCGTCACCAGACGACACTCATTCCCGCGGGGCATATCTCTAGACAATAGGCCATTATCCCGGTTTCCACCAGAAAAAGACCGCCTATTCCACCGTCACCGCTTTGGCCAGATTGCGCGGCTGATCCACATCCTCACCCCGCAGCACGGCGATGTGGTAGGCCAGCAACTGCAGCGGGATGACCGAAAGCAACGGCGTCCAGATATTCATGGTCTCCGGGATGGTGATCACGTGATCGCTGAGGCTGGCAATTTCCCGGTCCCCCTCGGTCACGATGCTGATGATCTTCCCGTCCCGCGCCCGCACCTCCTGCACGTTGCCCACGATCTTGTCGTAGCTGCCGTCCTTGGTGGCGATGACCACCACCGGCATCTGCGGATCGATCAGGGCGATGGGTCCATGCTTCATCTCCGCCGCAGGATAGCCCTCGGCGTGGATGTAGCTGATCTCCTTCAGCTTCAGGGCCCCTTCCAGGGCGATGGGGAAGTTCACGCCCCGCCCCAGGTACAGGCAGTTGTGGTGATCGGCGTAGACCTTGGCGATTTCCTTGATCTGATCGCTCTGGTCCAGAACGCGCTGCACCAGATCCGGCAGCTTCTCCAGTTCCTTGAGCATCTGCATGCCCCGGTCCGCGCTCAGGATGTTGCGCCGCCCCAGCAGAATGGTCAGCAGGGCCAGAATGGTCACCTGGCTGGTGAAGGCCTTGGTGCTGGCCACCCCGATCTCCGGGCCGGCGTGGATGTACACGCCGCACTCCGTCTCGCGGGCGATGGTGCTGCCCACCACGTTGGTGATGCCCAGCACCTTGGCGCCCTTGCGCTTGGCCTCGCGCATGGCCTCCAGGGTGTCGATGGTCTCGCCGCTCTGGCTGATGACCAGGCACAGGGTCCCCGGCTCGATGATGGGCGAACGGTAACGGAACTCCGAGGCGTACTCCACCTCCACGGGAATGCGCGCGTACTCTTCCAGCAGGTACTCGCCCACCAGACTGGCGTGCCAACTGGTGCCGCACGCCAGGATGACGATGCGCCGGATGTTGCGGATCTCCCAGTCCGTCAGTTCGATCCCCCCCAGCTTCACATCCCCGCTCTCGGGCAGGATGCGACCGCGGAAGCTGTCGCGGATGGTCTGGGGCTGCTCGAAGATTTCCTTGAGCATGAAATGCTCGTAGCCACCCTTCTGGATGGCATCCAGATCCCAGGTGATCTCCTGGATCTCCTTGGCGATGGGCTCGTTGTTGATGTTGAAGGTCTCCACGCCCTCGGGCGTGAGGGTGACCATGTCGCCATCGTCCAGGTAAATGACCTGGCGGGTCTGGCCCATGATGGCGGCCACGTCGCTGGCCAGGAAATTGCTTCCTTCGCCCACGCCCACCACCAGCGGGCTGCCGCGCCGGGCGCCCACGATCAGGTCGGGATGGTCCTTGTGCACCACCGCGATACCGAAGGCCCCCTCCACCAGATGCAGCGCGTGCTGCACGGCCTGCACCAGGTCCCCTCGATAAAGTTCCCCGATGAGATGCACCAGCACCTCGGTATCCGTATCGGAAAGGAACGTGTGCCCCTGCTTGGTCAGCTGCACCTTCAGCGCGGCGTAGTTCTCGATGATCCCGTTGTGCACCAAGGCCACGTCACCGGCGGTGTGCGGATGGGCATTGATGGCGTTGGGCGCCCCGTGGGTGGCCCAGCGGGTGTGGCCGATGCCACAGGTGCCGACCATGTCATCGGCCTCCAGCTTGGCCTCCAGGTTACGGATCTTACCCTGTTCCTTGACCACATGGGGCCCGTCCTCCCGGACGATGGCGATGCCGGCGCTATCATAGCCCCGGTACTCCAGGCGTTTCAGCCCTTCCAACAGGACGTGGGCTGCGTCCGGAGTCCCCGTGACGCCAACGATTCCGCACATAGAATTCCTCCTGAACCATGCTTTCCGGCCTGAAAAGCCGGCAACAGCGTATTGAACCGGGCTCCCCTCCACCCGGGAGTGTTTTCCTCAATCGGCAAAGCCCTCTCAGGGCACGGACTTCACCCGCTCGATGAGATCGACGGCGGACGGTTCATCTTGCGCCTCGGCAATGATGCGCACCACCGGTTCGGTATTGCTGGGCCGCACGTGGACCCAGGCGCCATCGCCCACCCATTTGAGGCCATCGCGCCTGTCCAGCTCTCCGGGGCCCAGCGCCTTCAGAACTGCCTCCAGGGCCGTCCCCTCAGGCAGATCTTCCGCCGCCACCTTCGTCTTGACCATGCACACCGGCGGCAGGGCCGCGGCCATCGCGGCCAGACTTTGCCCGCTCTCGGCCAGGGCCTGCAGGATCATGGCGATGCCTACCAGGGCATCGCGCCCCGCGTGCACCGCGGGATAGATGACCCCGCCGTTACCCTCGCCACCCAGAATACAGTTCTCCGCCAAAATTGTTTCCACCACGTTGGCCTCGCCCACGGGAGTGCGGTGGACCTTCTGCCCGTGGCGGGCGGCCACCACCTCGATCAGACCGGTGGTGCTCAGGTTGACGGCCATGCTGCCGGGGGTCTTGCCCAGCAGGAAATCCGCGGCCAAGGCCAGGGTCATCTCCTCGCTCAGGGCGGTGCCGTCCGCGGTCACCAGCGCCAGCCGATCCACGTCCGGGTCCACGGCGAAACCGATATCCGCCTCCTGGGCCTTGACCTCGGCGCTGAGCGCCTCCAGGTGGACCGGGGTGGGCTCCGGGTCGTGGGGGAAATGGCCGCTCAGCCCACAGAACAGGGGACTGCAGCGCACCCCCAGCATCTCCAGCAGAGCGGGCACGATGCTGCCGCCGGCCCCTTCCACCGCGTCGACCACGGCGTGCAGCCCGCGGGCGCGGATGCGCTCCCTGTCCAGCCAAGGCACCGCCGCGATGGCGTCCAGATGCTGCCGGTCCGCGCCGGGATGCTCCTTGACCCGGCCCAGCCCGTCAAAGGCCACGTGGCCGCTGCCGTCCTCGTAGAAGCGGCGCACCTCACGGTTCTGGGCCGCCGTCAGGAACAGGCCGTTGCCCTGCAGAAATTTCAGGGCGTTCCACTGCTGAGGATTGTGGCTGGCGGTGATGATGATACCGCCCACGGCATCGCTTTCCTGCACGGCCACCTCGGTGGTCGGCGTGGTGGCGATACCGATATCCCAGATATCATGGCCGGTGCTGGCCAAGGCGGCCGCCACGGCATCAAAGACCATGGGGCCGCTGGGGCGGCTGTCACGTCCCACGATGACGGGACCGGCGGGCAGCCAGGCGCCGTAGGCCGCGGCCCAACGGGCGACGGTGACGGCATCCAGGCCATCGCCGATGACACCACGGATTCCGGAAATGCTGACACGAAGGGGCAAGATCAACCTCCAGTAAGGACCAGAAAAGTCGGCACCCGGCACGATGCCAATCCCGGTTATAATACCAATTAGGCAGCCGGGGTACCAACAACTTTGCCAAGTTAAACTTGGCCAAGCCAATGTTGGACGACCAAGCCAATTTGAATGACCAAGCCAATTTGGACAACCAAACAAAAAACCTGCCGAACGGCAGGTTATGTTCTTGCGAGGAAGCTGGAGCTGGTGAGGAGACTCGAACTCCTGACCTGCTCATTACGAGTGAGCTGCTCTACCAACTGAG
>PDQT01000149.1 GCA_002747875.1 bacterium DOLZORAL124_64_63 | reverse complement strand
GGGGCGGAGTCGAACCACCGACACCATGATTTTCAGTCATGTGCTCTACCAACTGAGCTACCCAGGCACCGGCCGGACCACAGTGCGGTCGGGAGCGGAAATAAAACAATATGAGCAGGAGAAAGTCAAGGCGTGGAGAAAAAATTTCCCCTACGCCCTGCCAAGGATGATTCAACCGCAGGCCCGAACCCCCGTCAATTCCTGGATACGACCCACGATTTCGTTCAGTTCAAAGGGTTTGTACATGCAGGAATCAGCCCGGGACCAGGTGGCAATGAAGCGTTCCCGGTCACGACTTTCGACCTTCCGGGCCGTCAGCAGCATGATGGGGAAGCGGGTGGCCTGCGGATCGTTGTCCATCCATTCCTTGAGCATGCGGCTGACCTCGTAGCCGTTGCAGCCGGGCAGCATCACATCCAGGATCATGAAGTCGGGGGGCGTCGTCTTGGCCTTCTCCAGACCCTCCAACCCATCGATGGCCGTCATGGTCTCGAAACCCCGCTTACCCAGGCTGAATTCCAGAGTCTCCAGGATATCGGGCTCGTCATCCACCACCAGGATCCTGATTTTACGCTCCATTACATTTTTCCTCCACTGCGAGCAAAGAATGCCACTGTCCATCCTGTCCCTTCGGCACATCAGCCGAAAAATTAACCCGAAAAAACCGGGTCCGGTTTTTCGACTTCATAAGGCAACAGGATACGCGCCCTGGTCCCTTCACCGGGGGTGCTTTCCAGCATCAGGTCCCCCCCATGCGCCCGGGCCAACCCACGGGTGATGTGCAATCCCAGCCCCGTGCCCGGCACCGGGCGCGCCTTCTGGTCGTGAACCCGCCGGAAGGGTTCCAGAGCCCGGCGGCAGGCTTCCTCGTCCATACCCGGACCGGTGTCGGCCACCTCGATCACGAAATTCCGTTCCGGACCCGCGGGCTGCACCGTCACGCCCACCCGGCCGCCGGCCGGGGTGAACTTCAGAGCGTTGCCCAGCACGTTGGTCAGCATCTGCACCAGCTTGTCCCGGTCTACGCCGACCACCAGTTCCGCGGGGCCCCGCACGGCCTCCAGCAGCAACCCGCCACCGATGGCCTGTTCCTGGTGCATCTGCACCGTTTCGCGCACCAAGGGCATGATATCGGCGGCCTCGGTGTCCAGTTCCAGACCACCCACGGCGGCCCGTGAGGTGTCCAGCAGATCGTCCACCAGCCGGTTCAGTCGGTCCACATTGCGGCTCATCATGTTCAGGAAGCGTTCCTGGTCCCCGTTCAGAGGCCCCGTCTCCTTCCCGATGACCAGCTGCAGGCTGCTCTTCATGCTGGCCAAGGGGGTGCGCAGTTCGTGGTAGAGGGTGCTGACGGTCTCCGCCAAAGACTCCTGCGGCCCCTCGCCGGCCGTGGCGGGCTGCAGGCTCAGAACCCGCAGACCGGATTCATGCACCTCCGGCCCCACGCTCAGGGTCAGATCGGGCATGCCCTCACGCGTGGATCGCACCACATCCGTCCTGCGGCCCGTGGCATCCAGACGGGTCAGGGCACCGGCCAAGTAGCGTTGCCAAGCGCGGGGCGAGGACCCCAGCGTGTCGTGCAGCAACTGCCGGCAGGCCTGGTTCATCAGCAACGCCCCGCCGGGCCCCACCACGGCCTGAGGCGCGGGCGCCGTCAGGAAAAATTGCCGGAAAAGATCCGGCATTTTTTGCCCGTCCAGGAATCCGACGCCCATGGTGCCGGGCTCAATGTTTTGATTTTCAATGACTTCCATGATTCTCCCGCCTTCGTATAGGACCATGCGGCAGGATTTTGCAAAGGACATGCCACCAGGGATATGCCACCAGAAGAGGCCGACGGCCGTGCCATCCGGGGCCCGACGGTCCGGCAAGGATCAGGAGCGTTGCAGAAGGGGAAGCAGGTATTGGCCGGTGATGGATTTCTTGTTCCGGGCGACATCCTCGGGCGTCCCCTGAGCCACCACCTGCCCCCCGTGGCGGCCACCGCCGGGCCCCAGGTCCACGATCCAGTCGGCCTGGGCGATGAGGTCCAGGTTGTGCTCGATGACCACCACCGAATGCCGCCGTTGCACCAGATCATGCAGCACCTTGACCAGGGCGCGCACGTCCTCGGCGTGCAGACCGGTGGTGGGCTCGTCCAAGAGGTAGAGATTGCTCTTGCCCGAAGGCATGGCCAGTTCTCGGGCCACTTTCAGGCGCTGGCTCTCGCCGCCGCTGAGGGTAGGTGCCGGCTGGCCCAGTTTCAGATAGCCCAGCCCCACCTTCTTGAGCAGCCACAGCCGCTGGCTGATGGCCGAGACATCCGCGAAGAAGCCCAACGCCTGTTCTATCGTCAGATCCAGGACCTGGGCGATGTTCAGCCCCTTGTACAGGACCTCCAGGGTGCTGCCGTTGAAGCGCCGTCCGCGGCAGTCCTCGCAGGGCACGGTGATGTCGGCCATGAACTGCATCTCCACCCGGTGGTAGCCCATGCCCTGGCAAGAGGCGCAACGCCCGCCGGCCGTGTTGAAGCTGAAACGACCCGGCGCGTAACCGCGGGCCAGGCTTTCGGGCGCGCCGGCGAAGAGGTCCCGGATGGGGCCCAGGATCTGCAGATAGGTGGCCGGATTGGAGCGGCTGGTCTTGCCGATGGGCGTCTGGTCCACCTTCACGACCTTGTCCACGGCGTGGCCCCCCTGGATGCTGGTAAAGGGGAAAGCCCGGCCCATGCCGCCGACCACGCGCGTCATGAGGCCATCGTGCAGGCAGCCGTTCATCAGGCTGCTCTTGCCCGAGCCCGAGATTCCCGTCAGAACCACGAACCGCTGCAGGGGCAGTTTCACGTCGACATTGCGCAGGTTATGCAGCCGCGCGCCCTTGATGGTCAGCCACTGGTCGGGCCGTTCCCGGCGCTCATCGCCCGCGCGATGGGGCACATCGCCGCGCATGTGGCGGGCCGTCAGGGTGTCGCCCTTGTCCATGAGCGCTGCCAAAGGCCCCTGGTAGACGATGTTCCCGCCATGGGTGCCCGCCCCCGGCCCCAGCTCCACGAAATGCTCAGCGGCGCGCAGCACGGCCAGGTCATGCTCCACCACCACCACCGTGTTGCCGCCCTCCACCAACTCCCGCAGGGTGGCGATGAGGCGCTCCACATCCCCGGCATGCAGGCCGCAGGTGGGCTCGTCGAGCACGTAAAGGGTGTCCACCAGACGCGAACCCAGGGCGTTGGCCAGATGGATGCGCTGGGCCTCGCCGCCGCTGAGGGTGCGGGTCAGGCGGTCCAGCGTCAGATAGCCCAGCCCCACACGGTCCAGGAAGCGCAGGCGGTGCAGCACGTCGTCCCGCACCTCGCCGGCGGCCTCGGCGGCCGCCTTGCTCAGGCGGATGCCCTCGATCCGGCCCAGGGCCTCCTCCACGCTCATGGCCCCCACCTGCCCCAAGTTCATGCCCTGCAGGCGGACGGCCTTGGCTTCGCTGCGTAGGCGGCTGCCCCCACAGCTGCGGCAGAGGGTGTCCCCCATGAAGCGGCGAGTGAAGAAGCGATGGTGCCCCTTCTTCATCTCCTTGCGCATGTTCACCAGGTAGGGGATGACCCCTTCATAAAGGTTGTCCCCACCCTCCAGGACCAGCAGCTGCTGCTTGCGCTTGAGCTTGGCGAAGGGCACGTCGGCGGGAATCTTGGCGCGGGCGCAGAAACGCAACAGGCCGGTGAACTGGCGACCGAAGGCCTCCGTGGCCCAGGGCTTGATCGCGCCCTCACGCAGACTCAGTTCCGGGTCCGGGATGATCTTGTTCTCGTCGAACTCCAGCTTGTTGCCGAAGCCGTTGCAGGCGGGGCAGGCCCCCTCCGGGCTGTTGAAGCTGAACAGACGCGGCGTGAGTTCAGGAAAAACTCGACCGCAGCCGTTGCACGTCAAATGGGAACTGAATTCATGGCGGCCGGCCGGCTCCAGCAAGCGCACGGCCACCCGCCCGTTGGCCTGCTCCAGGGCCAGCTCGGCGGCCTCGATGAAACGCGAACGGGTGTTGGCGGTCAGCTTGAGCCGATCCACCACCACGTCGATGATCTCGCCGGGCTCGGGCACGGGCCAGGCACCCTCGGCGGCCTCGTCCAGGCGCACCAGCTCCTCGCGCAGCACCGCCCGCTGGAAGCCCTGGGCCAGCAGAGGCTCCCACCAGCCCACGGCCCCGCTCTCGCTGGCGATGTCCATGGGGAAGCAGACCATCAGCCGCGCGCCGTTCTCGTGCTCCTTGCGCAGGGCTCGCCACACGGTAGCCGGGGTGTCCTTCTCCACCCTGATATCGCAGTCGGGGCAGTAAAGGCGGCCGGCCCGGGCCCACAGGACACGCAGGTAATCGTTGATCTCCGTGACGGTGCCCACGGTGCTGCGGCCGCTGGTCACGGCGTTGCGCTGCTCGATGGCGATGGCCGGGCTGATGCCGTCGATCCAGTCCACATCCGGCTTGGGCAACCTGGCCAGGAACTGGCGGGCGTAGGTGCTGAGGCTTTCCACGTAGCAGCGCTGGCCCTCGGCGTAGAGGGTGTCGAAGACCAGGGAGGATTTGCCGCTGCCGGACAGACCGCTGACGGCGGTCATGACGCCCCGGGGGAAGTCCACATCCACGTTCTGCAGGTTGTGTTGGCGCGCGCCTTTGATGCGGATCCACTCGCTCATGGGGGCCTTTCGTCGGTGAACCCGGATCGCGCGGGCACGATCCGGGATAAGAATTCGGTCGAACAGGATAACAGCAGTTGGCCGTCCGGCCAATCCCAATTAGTTTGGGTCCTGAATGACGCTCCGCCAAATCCTCCACGTCGAAACAGTGTTCCGCGCCGAAAGGACCAGCATGCCCGCACGCTTCGCCGCCCTACTGAAAACCATCCACACCCTGCGCAGCCCCGGCGGCTGCCCCTGGGACAGGAAGCAAACCCTGGTGGACGCGGCCCGCTACCTCATGGACGAAGGGGGCGAACTGGTCGAGGCCGCCCTGGCCGAGGACCAAGAGGGCTGCGAGGAAGAACTGGGCGATCTGCTCTTCATGGTCTGCTTCTGCGCCGAGATCCTGGGCGAAAGCTACCCCACGGATATGCACAAGGTGGCCGAGGTGGGCAACCGGAAATTGATCCGCCGCCACCCCCACGTCTTCGGGGACGACCAGGCCCGAGACTCGGGCGAAAGCCAGGAGCGTTGGAACGCCATCAAGGCGGAGGAAAAAAGGGCCAAGGGCATCGACCCGCAAAAGGAGTCGGCCGTCAAGCCCATGCCCGCCAGCACGGCGCCCCTGCATGTGGCCTACAACTACCAGAAAAACGCCGCCGGCGAGGGCTTCGACTGGCCGGATATTTCCGGCGTCTGGGAGAAGTTGCACGAAGAGCTGGACGAGTTGAAAGAAGCCGCCCACGGCCAGGATCCCGCCGCCATGGAGCACGAACTGGGCGACCTGCTCTTCAGCGTGGTGAACCTGGCGCGCTGGCTGAAGATCCAGCCGGACATGGCCCTGCGCCGGGCCAACAACCGCTTCCGGCGGCGGTTCATCCACGTGGAAAACAGCTACCGCGCCGAGGACAAGCTGCTGAAGGACGCCTCCCTCGAAGAGTTGGAAGCCGCCTGGCAGGAAGCCAAGCGCCGGCTGGCCGCGAATTAGGCCACGGCCTTACTCGGGGCAGCCGTCACCGTCCGCGTCGCCGTCGTAGTCTTCGGGCTCGTCCGGGCAACCATCCAGGCTGTCGGGCACGCCGTCCAGGTCGTTGTCCCGGTCGGGGCAACCGTCGTCATCCTCGTAGCCATCGCGGTCTTCCGGCGTGTCCGGGCAGGCGTCCCGGCTGTCCTCCACGCCGTCATGATCCCGGTCCAGGAAATCATCGGGGCAGCCGTCGTCGTCGCGATGGCCGTCCATATCCTCGGGCTCCAGCGGGCACAGGTCGTAACGGTCCAGGATGCCGTCCCCATCGTTGTCCGGCTCGGGCTTGCCGTCCCCATCCTCGAAGCCGTCGAAATCCTCCGCTTCATCCGGAGCCAGATCCCGCGCGTCGGGGATGCCGTCGCCGTCGTTGTCCTCATCGGGGCAGCCGTCGTCATCCCGGAAGCCGTCCACGTCCTCGGCAAAACGGGGGCAGTGGTCGTGGCGGTCGACGATGCCGTCCCCGTCCCGATCCCGCCCCCCGACACCGAACTGCCGGGACAGGCCCACCGCCATGCGCCACTCCGGGAAAGCCGGGTCCCAACCCGAATCCGGATCGTCTTCGATAAGGCTGACAAGGTAGGAGCCGTGCAGGGCCCATCCCTCCATCACACCCCAGCGCAAACCCGCCTCCAGGGCACTGAACTGCTCCTTGGCGCTGATCACACCCGCCCCCGCGAAACGGTCCCGGCCATATCCCACCCACAGGCTGGTGGTGCGCTTGCGGAACTCCAGGGCCGCCCGCAGCAGGATCTGATCGTTCCGGCCGGCGCCCCCCATGGCCGCGGCCGCCGGGTAACGGGGCGCCCAAGGCTGGAAACCCTCACCGCCGGTGCCGTGGCCGTGCTCTTCATCCCTGTTCCAGCGATAGCCCAGGTTCAGATGCAGGCGCATTTCCGGCGCCTGGCCCCGGGCGAAGAAACGCCAGGTCACGGCGGCGCCCGCCTGGGGCGAGAAGGCCCCTTCCCCCAGATCGTCCCCGCCCAGAGGAATGTTGCCGCCGCCGTAAAGGGCCCCGCTCAAGCCCTCGGTGCGAGGCCCGCCCAGGGTCAGCTGCCAGTCGCCGTCAGCGAGGCCGCTGCCGGTGGCGGGGATCGGCCCCACACCGCCGCTCCAACGACGCCAGGGCCAACGCGCCCGCAAGACCACTCCGGGTAGCGGGCTGGCCTCCACCCCGGCAACCACATCCAGCAGGCTGATGCTCTCCAGCCGACTGCCCACCTGGTAGACGGCCGTGCTGGTGCGATAATCCAGACGCACCGCCAGCAAGCCGTCGGCCGGCAACAGAGCGCCGGTCGTCTGACCCAGATGAATGCTGTCCTGATGCTGAACGCGGACGGGTTCAATCCGCGAGCGGTCAGCATGTTCCAGGGAATCGGGCGGCGCCTCCGCGGCCAGCACGGGGCCCGCCAGCAGGACCGGGATCAGCAGCTTGAGCAAAAGGGTTTTCAAACGGATACTCCCTGATCTCGAAGGTCGGCGCCGCCGGCGACCGCGGGCCGATCAAATTCGTCACGCACAGACCCGATCACCGATTCGATCAGATCCTCCAGGGTCACCAGGCCCAGCGGGCTGCCCCCGGGCTCGGCCACCACGGCCATCTGCTTGCCGCTGTGTCGCATCTCCTCGAAAAGCTCGAAGGGCGACATGCGCACATCCACCACCAGAAAGCTGCGCCGCAACTGCTGGGGCACCGGGCCGTCGTGCCGATCGCGGCTCAGAAAGAGCAGATCACGCACCAGAACATAGCCCTTGAGGTGGTGACCGTCTTCCCGCGTGATGGGCAAACGGCTGAAACCGCTGCTGGCCGCCGTCCGCAGACACTGCCCCACCGAGTCCTCCGGGCCCACCGTCACCAGCTGATCCAAGGGCCGCATGATGGGCCCCAGGTTCAGGCCCGCCAAGTTCATGAAGCGGTCCACCGCCGTGGCGAACCGCGCGTCCCCCTTCTGGGGCACGGTGTTGGAAAGCAGCAGGGCCGTCAGGCTCAGACGGTCGAAGCCTTCGGCGCCCCCTTCGCTCTCGCCCGCCGCCCGCGTCACCCGGCTCCAGAGCCGAGTGTAGGCCCGCAGCAGAACCCGCACCGGCGCGAAAATTCCCATGGCCACCCCAATGGCCGGCACCGAAGCCAGGGTCAAGGCCTCCGGATGCTCCCGGTACAAGACCTTGGGCAAGATCTCCCCGATGATGATCACCAGCGTCGAGACGACAGCCACGGCCAACCACTGCCCGTCCTCGCCGAAACGCGCGGTCAGCACCCAGGTGGCCACGGCGCTGGCCATGACATTGAACAGGTTGGTGCCCACCAGGCAGGTGAGGATGGGGTCTTCGATGTTCTTGAGCTGCTCCAGCAGCCGGCGTCCCAGGGGGGATTCATCCTCCCCGCTGAAGCGCAGGCGCACACGGCTGACACTCATGTAGCCCGTTTCCGTTCCCGAAAAAAAGGCGCTGAAAACCAGGCAGACCGCAAAGATGGCCGCCAGAGCGGGCCAGCCCAGATCCCCTAGGCTGA
>PDQT01000110.1 GCA_002747875.1 bacterium DOLZORAL124_64_63 | reverse complement strand
GCTGGCCAGGTCATCACCGTCGATGGGGTCACGGTCCAGCAGCAGTTTGTGCATGGGATCGGTGTTCAAGCGGGCGGTGTCGTTGGTGTCGCCATAGCCACAGCAGATGCCGAAGATGCGTTGTCGGAGCATGTCCCGCAGGGAATGGCGGATCTTTCCGGGTTCGCGGGGATCGGTAAGGACAGCGGCCAAGTGCTCGGTCAGACCCATCTGACCATCGACAGCCTTGAGCAACAAAGCGCCACCGTCGCTGGTAACTTCAGGCTCATCGAAGGCGACGATTGCGGGCTTGGAAATGAGTTCTGGAAAAAGAACAGACTGTTTTGTAGAATAGCGCATGATGAAAGCCTTTTTGAGTGGTGTAACTGTTTGTGGTAAAACTAGTTTATCCGCTCGAAAGGCTTTCGTCATTTATTATTCATGAATAATTCAGGCTAACCCTATCTCTAACCCCAACCCCAATCACCCACTCCCCAAAACCCACCAAAACCCGTCCCCCCGAATCACGAAACACCACAACAACCCCATCCAGGAGCCCCCCATGTACCACCTGAAAACCACCCAAACCGTCACCGCGCCCCTGAACGAGGTCTACGACTTCTTCGCCCGCCCCGAGAACCTGGCCGCCATCACCCCGGACTGGTTGGGCTTTGAAATCCTCACCCCGTCGCCCATCCCCATGAAGGAAGGCGCCCTCATCGACTACCAGATCCACTTGGGCCCCCTGCCCACCCGCTGGCGCACGCTGATCACCAGTTACGAGCCGGGCGTCAGTTTCGTGGACGAGCAGCTTGCCGGTCCGTACAGCTTCTGGCACCACACGCACCGTTTCCGGTCCACGGATAGCGGCGGCACCGAACTGGTGGACGAGGTGCGCTTCCTGCCGCCCTTCGGCTTCCTGGGCACCATCGCGGTGGAACTGATGATCAAGCGGCAGCTGCTGGGAATTTTCCGGCACCGGCATCGGGTGATTGCCGATCGCTTCGGAGGGTCGTTGGAGGATTGCGAGGGGCCGGTGCTGCGGCGGCTATGAGCCGGACTTCATCTGCTGGTAGCTGTCCAGGGCCCGCTGCCGCGCTTCCTTGTGGTCCACGATGGGCCGCGGATAGTCTTTCCCCAGGCGGACACCCACCTGCTCCAGCACCGCCTTGCTGCCGGCCCACGGTTCGTGCAGAAGCTTGTCCGGCAGCGTCCGCAATTCCGGCACCCACCGCCGGATATAGTCGGCCGCCTTGAACTTTCGCCCCTGGCTGATGGGGTTGAAGATGCGGAAGTAAGGCGACGCGTCCGCCCCGCAACCGGCCGTCCACTGCCAGCCGAAGGTGTTGTTGGCCAGGCTGGCATCCACCAGAGTGTCCCAGAACCAGAGCGCGCCCTCCTGCCACGGCAGCAGCAGATGCTTGACCAGGAACGAGGCCACCACCATCCGCACCCGGTTGTGCATCCAGCCCGTGTGCCAGAGCTGGCGCATGCCCGCATCCACCAGCGGGTAACCCGTTTCGCCCTTTTGCCAGGCGGGCAACAGTTGGGGGTCGCCGTCCCAGGGGAAGGCGGCGAATTCCGCGCGCAGCGGTCTGTCGGTGGTGTGGGGGAAGTGGTGCAGCATCTGGTGGGCGAATTCCCGCCACACCAACTGGCGCAACCAGGGGCCGGATCCGGGCCGGCCATGGCACACATGCCACAGGCGCCGCGGGCTGATTTCCCCCCAGTGCAGATACGGAGACAGGCGCGAGGTGCCATCGATGGCGGGCAGGTCCCGTTCCGTGTCGTAGCGTTCCAGGGGGCCGTTGAGGAAGCGCCTCAGCAGGTTCTTGGCCGCCTCGGCGCCGGGGGTCCACATCTCCCGCAGGCCCTCGTCCCAGTTGCGGGTGGGCAGCAGCTCCAGGGATTCCAATGAGCACGTTGCCCGCGCCACGGATGCCGCCGCCGCCGGCAAGGCCGCATTCAGACGACCGGGCGCGTCCAGAGGCTGCGGCACCCGCGGAACGGCCGTGAACTTCTTCCAGTACGGGGTGAACACCTGATACGGCTTGCCCTGTCCCGTGGCCAGGGCATCCGGCGCGATCATCAGGGCGGCGGAATGGGCCCGGACCCGGACCCCGCGTTGGCCCAGCAAGGCGGCGGCTTCCTCGTCACGCGCGGCGGCGTGGGGTTCGGGCCGCGTGTTCCAGAAGACGGTGTCGCAGCCCGTGCCCGCCACCAGTTCGGGCAACACCCGCTTCAGGGGGCCGCGCCCGTAAACCAGCCCGCCGCCGCGTTGCCGCAACTGGTCAGCCAAAGCTTGCAGGGAATGGTGCAGCCACCAGCGGGCGGCACCGCCCCAGGCCCAGGGGCCGTCTTCGTCGTCCAGGATGAAGGCGCACAGGACAGGCCGGCCACTGTCCGCGGCGGCGCGCAGGGCCGGGTTGTCGTCCAGGCGCAGGTCCTGGCGGAAAAGCAGCAGGACGGGGGCGGGCTCAGACATGGTTCCTCAGCATCAGTTCCCGGGGGTGGGGGTTCAGATAAACCTGATCCTTCACGTAGTGCACATCCAGCAACTCGATGTAGTGCCGCAGCAGCGTGATGGGCACGATCAGCGGCACCAGCCCCGCCTTGTAATCCTGGATCACCTGGTGGATGCGGTTCAGGGCGTCGGGATCGACCTCGCCCTTCAGGTGGCCGGCCACGTGCTGCATGGCGTTGACGTGGCGCGCGGTGGTGGCGCGGGTGGCCAGGGCGCCCAGATACAGCTGCATGTACATGTCGCGGAAGGCGGCCGGGGTGTGATCCTTGATGCCGGCCACCAGCCGGCCCAGCTCCCGGTAGTGCTTGGGGCTGTGGGCCAGCAGGAAATATTTCTCGCGGCTGTGGAAGGCCACCACGTCGCCCCGTTTCCAGCGCCCGCTGAAAACCCGTTTCACCCGGTCGAAGGCGAACACCCTTTCGATGAAATTCTCGCGCAGGTGCGGATCGTTCAGGCGGCCTTCTTCCTCGCAGGGGATCAGGGGGAAGCGGCGCGTGAACTCGGCGGCGAACAGACCGCGCCCCTTGGCCAATGGGTGCCCGTTCTTCTGCACCACCGGTACCCGGAACAGCCCGCAGCTGGGCGACCGCTTCTTGAAAACGAAGCCGCTCAGGTTTTCCCGGGCCAGTTCGATGCAACGCGCGCGCGCGTAGCCGTTCATGCGCTTGGTCCAGTCGGCGCCGCTTCCGGGGGCCCGCATGGCGGGCTCGTCCAGCGCCCCTTCCAGGCGCACGGTTTCGCGGGGGATGCCCATGCCCACCTCGGCCTCGGGGCAGACGATGACCAACGTGAAGTGCTCACCCAGGACGTCTGTCAGGTAGCGGTTGTGCTTGTGGCCGCCATCGTAGCGGACCTTGTTGCCCATGAGGCAGGAACTGACACCGATGCGGATGGTCATGGCGCGCTTTCTCGCGGGAACGGGTGGAAGGCCCGGCACTTTCACGCCCCAGTCTAACCAACAACAACACCCTCAATCAATGAAGATGAACTTGGGCGGCTCGAACCCGTTGAAGCGCGTGCTCTCGGCATAGGTGTAAGCGCCCATGCCGCCGGCGATGAGCAGGTCATCCAGGTGCATTTCCGGCAGCCGGACGGTGGCGATTTCCCCCTGCGCGTCCCTCGAGAATACGTCGATGCTGTCGCAGGTGGGCCCGGCCAGCACGTAGTCGCGCTCCGGCAGTTGCGTGCCGCCCCGCAGAGGGTACCGCATGCGGTACAGCAGGACCTCCATGAAGCTGCCGTAGGTGCCGTCGTCGAAATAAAGCCAGTCCCGCGGGCCGCGGGTGCTCTCGCTGATGACCTTGGTGACCAGGGCCACGGCGTCTCCCACGATGGCGCGCCCCGGCTCGGCCACCAGCTCGCAGGGGGGCAGGCCGTCGCCCTGGAAAAGTCGCTGGTAGGTTTCGCGGATGACGCGGCACATGGCCCGGATGTTCACCTCTTCATCCTCGTACCGCACGGGGAAGCCCCCGCCGATGTCGATGCTGCTCAGGACGATGCCGGCCTCCGTCGCCGCATCGAAGACGCGCCGGGTCAGCTCCAGAGCCTCCACATAGCGCTGGACCTGAAGGCACTGGCTGCCCACGTGGAAGCTGATGCCGTGAGGGCGCAGGTCCAGGTCGCGCGCCCGCCGCAGCAGATCCACCGCGTCGCCGGGCTGGGCACCGAACTTGTGGCTCAGATGGGCGACGCTGCCCTCGTTGCTCACGGCCAGCCGCAGATGCACCTTGGCGCCGGGCGCGTGCCGCGCGATCTGCGTCAGCTCGGACGGATTGTCGAAGGTGAAGTCGTCGATGCCGATGCCGTGGGCGTAGGCGATGTGTTTGGGATCTTTCACCGTGTCGGCAAAGATGAGATCGGTGGCGGGGTTGGCACCGGCGGTCACCGCGGCCACGATTTCGCCGCGGCTGGCCACATCGAAACCCGCCCCGGCCCGGGCCAGGACTTCCAGGATCTCGGGGTGGGGGTTGGCCTTCACCGCGTAGTAGAACTTCACGGCGGGCAGGCCCTGGTCCAGGCGGCGGAAATTCTCCACGATCTTGCGGCGGCTCACCAGATAGATGGGGGTGCCGTGCTCGGCCACCAGGGCCTTGATCTTTTCCAGGGGCAGTTCGAAGGGATTCATCAGCGTCCTCGGTTGTTTCAGTGGGCCCATTGATCGCTTCGTCGTGTCGTCTCAACGCGCCAGCCAGTAAACCGCGATCATGATGCTGCCGTCGGCGGCCAAATGGCTGATCACAGGCGTCAGCAGGCCGCCGCATTCTCGCCTTAGCTGCCGCCACAGCCAGCCCGCCACCGCCAGGATGCCGAAGGCCGGCACCAGCCACGGCCAATCCAGAAACAGCATCAGCACCAGCATATGGTACCCGGCGAAAAGGAAATCATTCAGGACGGGCCGTCGGCTGTCATGGCCCAGCCGCCCCCGCCAGAAGACTTCCTCGAACCAGGGATTGGCCAGGGTGTGGTACACCACGAAGAGGGGCCAACCCATGCCGCGCAACCCCAGGGAGCCGAGGACGGGGCGGAGCCCGGCACCATCGATCCCCGCCAGAGGAGCCAGCACCTTGAGCAACACCCCACCCGCCAGCCCGAAGGCCACGGCGCCCCATCCGATGCGCTTGTCCCAGCCCCGGATCAAGGACCGGGCGTACCGGCCGGGGCTCTCCATGACCAGGATCACCACGATGGCGCCGTGGTACAGCAGAAAAGACAGCCAGGGGCTGTGCCAGAGGTGCAGGCCCAGGATCATGGCCAGGTAGGGGATGAAAGGCAGGCCGCCGTCCATGGCGGGCCCTGTGTGTCGTGCCTTGGAAATTGTGTCGCCCATGGCTTCTGCGGAATCCTTTTGCTCAGAGTCCTTTTGCCGCAGCCCGTCGGCTTGATTACCATTCAGCACATGAGAATTCTGGAAAAAGGCAAAATCCGCATCGAACTGGATGACCGCGGCTACATGGTGGACCCCGACCAGTGGAACGACAAGGTGGCCCTGGCCCTGGCCGAGGACGAGGGCATCCCCGAGTTGACCCCCGACCACTGGCACCTCATCGAGTATCTGCGAGACTACCATCAGGAGCACGACGTGGCCCCCATGATCCGCGTGCTGTGCAAGGAGTCGGGCTTCTCGCTGCCCTACATCTACGAGCTTTTCGAGAACGGCCCCGCCAAGGGCGCCTGCCGGGTGGCCGGTTTGCCACGCCCGGATTCCTGCGTCTGACAGTTTTCACAAAAGCAGCTGGATCGTCCGCCCACCCGCAGGCTCGCCAACGGCAAACCGCACTGGCGGCAGGGTTCGCCCTTGCGGCCGTAGACCCGCAGCTTGCGCCGGAAATTCCCCGGCCGGCCATGGAAGTTCCGGAAGTTCAGGAAGGTGGTGCCGCCGTGGTTGATGCTCAGCCGCAAGACCTGCTTGGCGCGCCGCCAGATCTCCCGTAGCTGGTCCTCGCTCAGGTCCACCGGCCGGGCCAGCGGGTGGATGCCGGCCAGGAAAAGGGACTCGTCCACGTAAATATTCCCCAGCCCCGAAGCAATCCTCTGATCCAGCAGCAGCGTCTTGATGGGCGCCTGGCGATGGGCGATGCGGTCCCGCCAGGCGGCGAAGCGCACCTGCAGCATGTCCGGCCCGACGTGGGCGATGGCCTGGGGTTGCCGCCCGTCCTCCACCAATGTCAGGCGGCCGAATTTGCGGATGTCGCGGTAGTGGACCGGCAGGCCCTCGAAGTCGAAGGACAGGTGGACGTGCTTGTCTGGAAGGTAGTCATCCTGAATAAAGATCTGCCCGGTCATGCGCAGGTGCACCATGAGGTGGGCGCTCCCCGCGGGGCCGTCCTCGAAGTTCAGGATCAGGTACTTGCCGTGGCGGTGAGTGTTGTCCAGGCGGCTGCCGACCAGGGCCCGGCGGGTGGCGGCGGCGCTCTGGCCCAGCACGCCTTCGAAGCGCACGTCCAGACTCGTCAGGCGGCGGTTCGTGAGATGGGAGACCAGGGCGCGGCGCACGCTCTCGACTTCGGGCAGTTCAGGCACCGTCACATCCCCCGGGCCTTCTTGATCTCGTCGTAGGCGGCATTGATGCTGCGCATCTTTTCCTCGGCAAAGCGGTGGAAGTCTTCGCTCATGCCCTTGCTGGCCAGCTTGTCCGGATGGTATTCCCGGGCCAGCTTGCGGTAGGCGTGCTTGACCTCGTCGTCGGTGGCCTTGCGGTCCACGCCCAGCACCGAGTACGACGTTTCCAGGTTGTTGCGCGGCGTGAACATGGCGGCGGCGGCTTCGTAATCCGACGCCGTCAGGCCCAAGCTGGTGGCGATGCGGCGGATCAGCTTTTCCTCCGCGGGATGGAACTCGCCGTCGGCGTTGGCGATCATCAGCAGCAGGCTGATCAAATCGCGCAGGCGATCCCGACGGTGGCCGATCAGGCCGCGGATCTGGCGGGCGAATTCTTCGGCGGGCACGTCGGAGTTGCGGGCTTCGTTGAAGATGCGCGCCGCGACCTGCCGCTCCGAACGGTCCATGCCCAGGTTGTTCTTGAGGAAACCGTCGAAGGCGCGGATCTCGTCGGCGGTAACCCGGCCATCGGCCTTGGCCACCTTGGCGGCCAGGCTGATGAGGCCCACCATGAAGGTCTGCTGGTCCTGCAGGGGCGAGGTCCCGGCACCCGGGCGGTGGGTCCGTTCGCCGGGATGAACGGAGCCGCTCTTGAATTCGAGGTTGGAGCCCAGTGCTCCGCCGATCAGAGCGCCCAGAGGTCCCCCGATCAGCAGGCCCAGGCCGCCGCCGAGAATTGTGCCTAACAAACCCATTGTCCGTCATCCTTTGCTGGTGAAGAGTTCAAAATAGAAGGGAGAACGGGAATCCGCCAAAACCCTCCCGCCGCCAGCCTCCGATTACCCCAATTGTTTTGTTTCCTCTCGTTGGCTACCCCTGAACGACCTGCTCAAAAAAATGCTTCCCCCCAACAGCTTTCCGATACCATGGAGACCATGCATTCTCCGGGGGAGCGGGGAACCGAGCACCATCACCAGGGGATGCGCATGGCCCTTTCACGCGCCAACCAGGCTCCATCGTTCCGGCGACCGCGCTGGCTCTTGTTGTTCCTGGCCTGCGTCCTGGCCTGCGTTCTGGTCCTGTGGCCGGCTGTGGCCGGCAGCCAACCGGCAAGCCCGCGGCCTGCCGGCTCGGACGCGAAGACCAACCAGCCCAACCAAGTCCTGGCAGAAGTCCGCGAAATCCTGAAGGACGAATACCAATCCGAGCTACCGACCCTCTTGTCCCAGCTCGACCCGTCCTCCAACCAGGCCGACTCCTCGGAAGCCCAAGCCCGTCCCATGTCCTTGCCGGATGTGTTCAGCAAAATGCTGTTGGTGCTGGGGATCATCCTGGTCCTGGTCGTGGCCATCAACACGTTCTATCGCGACGGCGGCAAGTTCGACGATGAGCAGGAGACCGACGGGGAGGCCGGCATGGTCAATTTCGGGACGCTGGCCCTCCCGGATCCGGATGCTTTGGCGGCCCAGGGCCGCTACGCCGAGGCCATCCACGCCCTGCTGCTGCGCTCGCTGGCCCTGGTGAGCCATCGTCTGGACCTGACGTGGCCCCGCTCTCTGACCAGCCGGGAAATTTTGCGGCACCAGGAGCTGACGGACGAAGCCCGCGCCGGGCTGCGGCAACTGATCCGACGGGTCGAGATCCACCACTTCGGCGGGATGGTACCGGTGGAAGCGGATTTCCAGCATTCCCGGGAAATTTTCACGCGCCTGGCCGGATCCCGACAAAAGGAGCGTCCGTGAAATCCACCGGGGTATCTCAGCGCGCGTTCCAGATCCTTGGCGGCCTCTCCGCCCTGTCCCTGATCGCGGGTGTGGTTCTCAGCCTGTTCCAGGAAGAGGTGGGCGTGGTGCGCAGCGCGGGGCCCGACGCCTTCAGCTACTCCGCCCTGGGGCATCGGGGATTCCGGGAATTGCTGGAGTTGCATGGCCACCGTGTGATCATCAGCCGCAGCGCATCCGGCCCCAAGATGGGCAAGACAGGGGTGCTGGTGCTGGCGGAGCCGAATCTGACGACCGCCCCCACCTCCCGCCGGATCAGGATGCGGGACATGGTCCGGGAATCCCCCGCCGTGCTCCTGGTACTCCCCAAGCGCCAGGGCTTTCCTCTTTTTTCCAACCTCCGTCACGTCGGCCAGGTGAGCCCCCGCTCCGAGGACGCCATTCTGGCTCCCCTGAAAGCCCTGGGCCTGGAGGCCGACCTCCTGCGCGACACCGGCCATTCACGCGACCAGCACTGGACGGCCGGCGCCTGGCCGGATCGCCCGTTCATCGACCGGTTGCAACTGCTGGACATGCCTGGTCTGGAGCCCCTCCTGGCCAGCGAGAAGGGCGTCCTGCTGGGCCGCCTGTCGCCTACGGCATGGGAATCCTCCCTTCAGGAAGGCCCCCACGACATTCTGATCCTGAGCGACCCGGACCTGCTGGCCAACCACGGGCTGGGCAAGGGTGGCAACGGGGCGCTCATGCTCAAGATCATCGACGGGCTGCGGGGAGCGGACGGGGCCGTCGTCATCGACGAGACCCTGCACGGTCACGAGATTTCTCCCTCCATCTTCCGCAGCTTCTTCCGCTTTCCCCTGGTCTTCATCCTGATGCATATGCTGGCCGTGGCTCTGGTGCTGCTGTGGATGGCGACGGGGCGTTTCGGATCTCCCATCAGGCCGCAGCGCCGGACCGGGCGGGGCCTGGACTTCCTGCTCGACAACACCGCCGAATTGCTGGCCGTCGGCGGCCACGGTCCCTATATCCTGGAACGCTATTTCCGCTCGGCCACGGCCACGGTGTGCCACCGGCTCCATCTGGGGGCACCCGCCGACGGAAGCCGGGACCGGCAGCGGTTGATCACCATCACGCAAAGCCGCTGTCCGGAATTCGATTTCACGCGGATGAGCCGAGATGTCCCCGCAGCGGCCGGGGAGCCCTCCGTCAAGAATTCGCAGGTACTGACCATGGCGCGGGCCATATGGAACTGGCAACGGGAGATGACTCATGGACTATGAACAGTTGACGGAGCTGACCGAAAAGATTCGCATGCAGGTTCACCGGGTGGTGCTGGGCCAGGACGATGTCATCGACCTCATGCTGGTGGCCCTGCTCTGCGACGGGCATGTCCTGCTGGAAGGGGTGCCGGGAACAGCCAAGACGCTGCTGGCCCGGGTCTTTGCCGGTACCCTGAATCTGAATTTCCGGCGCATCCAGTTTACGCCGGACCTGATGCCCGGCGATGTGCTGGGCACCAACCTGTTCAACTTCCAGACCAGCAGCTTCACCCTGACCAAGGGGCCCATCTTCACGGACATCCTCCTGGCCGACGAAATCAACCGGACTCCGCCCAAAACCCAGGCGGCCCTGCTGGAGTCCATGCAGGAGCGGTCCGTGACCATTGACGGGAAGTCCTACACCCTGGGGCAGGACTTCATGGTGATCGCCACCCAGAACCCTATCGAACAGCAGGGCATCTATCCGTTGCCGGAGGCCCAGCTGGACCGTTTCCTGTTCAAGATTCTGGTGGGCTATCCCGACCAGCAGCAGGAGAAGGAAATGGTGATGCTGCACGGGCACACCTCTTCCATGCCCTCGCTTGCCGAGTTCGCCATCGAGCAGGAGGCCAACGGTGCCGTCCTGGCCCAGGCCCGGGATCTCGTGGCGCAAATCCGCCTGAACGAGGACCTGGTGGACTACATCGTCAACCTGGTGCGCGCCACGCGGGAAACCCCCGCTCTGCTCTGTGGAGCCTCGCCACGATCGGCCAACATGCTGGCCGTCGCCTCGCGGGCGCGGGCGGCCCTGGAGGGTCGCACTTTCGTCATTCCCGATGACGTGAAGAATCTGGCGCGGCCCATCTTGAGGCACCGGTTGCCGTTGGCGCCGGGGGCGGAGATCGAAGGCACAACCGTGGAAAAAGTCGTGAGCGAAATCATCGACCAGGTGCCGGTGCCCCGCTGATGAGGCCCACCGGACGCAGCGCCCTGATGATGCTGGCCGGGTTGCCCCTGGCCGCCCTGCCCGCCTTGACGGATGGGCGTTTCTGGCTGCTGTGGTTCAGCTATCTGGTCCTGGTTCTGCTGCTTTTGGGGGTGGACAGCGCGCTGGCCCAACCGAAACGACGCATCGACGTGGCATTGCGCCTTCCCACCCAGCTTTTCATCGGCCGCGACCACACCCTGGATCTGGAACTGAAACTGGGCGGGCGCCGCCTGCCCCAACGGTTGGACCTTCTGCTGGAGGTGGGCCCCTTGTTGCGGCCTCCCGCGGAACAGACCGTCACTCTGGCATCCGGGCCGGCGGTTGGGGTGCGCCTGCCTCTTGTGCCCCGGCGTCGCGGCATGGCCCGCCTGGAAAAGCTGTGGCTGCGCTGGCAGGGACCGCTGGGCCTGATCCAGTGCATCCGGCAGTTCCCCCAGGACCGGGAGCTGGCCGTGGTGCCCGACATCCAGGGCGTGCACCGCGCCGCCCTGGCTTTCTTCGGCAGCAAGGATTTCCTGGCCGGCCTGAAACGTGAGGAATATTCCGGCGATGGCTCCGAATTCGACCGGCTGCGGGAATTCGTTCCCGGCCTGGATCATCGGGCCATCGATTGGAAAGCCTCGGCGCGGCACTGCAAGCTGCTCAGCCGCGAATTCCGGGCCGAGCGGAACCACCAGGTGGTCATCGCCATCGACACGGGGCACCTGATGGGCGAGACCATTGGTGGCATCCCCAAGTTGGATCACGCCATCAACGCGGGGTTGCTGCTCTGTTGGTACAGCCTGCGGGCGGGAGATCGGGTGGGACTGCTGGGATTGGACAA
>PDQT01000056.1 GCA_002747875.1 bacterium DOLZORAL124_64_63 | reverse complement strand
TCCGCATCACCCGCAGTGTGTCCGACGAGGGCGTGGGCACCAGCCCCCTGCAGGAGATGTTCCGCCAGTTCTTCCCTGACGAAGAGGGTAAGGGTGGTCGCTTTGAAATGCCCAGCACCGGTAGCGGGTTCATCGTGGATGCTTCCGGCGAGATCCTGACCAACCATCACGTGATCATGGATGCCGAGGCCATCTTCGTTCGGTTCAGCGGAGAGCGCCAGGAGTATCGGGCGGAATTGGTGGGGGATGATCCCAGCACCGATCTGGCCCTGATCCGGATCGACCCGGCGGGTCGTCGGTTGCCTGTGCTGGAATTCGCGGACAGTGAACAACTGGAAGTGGGGGCTTGGGCCGTGGCCGTGGGCAACCCCTTCGGGAACCTCGAGAGCAGCCTGACGGTGGGCGTGGTCAGCGCCAAGGGCCGCAACGATCTGTTCATCGGCGGATTGACGCCGCGCTACCAGGATTTCATCCAGACCGATGCCAGCATCAACTTCGGCAACAGCGGAGGGCCGCTGGTGGATGTGCGGGGGCGGGTCATCGGGGTCAACACGGCCATCAACCAGTCCGGGCAGGGTATCGGTTTTGCCGTGCCCAGCAACATGGTGCGCCGCATCTACCGGGATCTGCGGGAACACGGGCGTGTCATTCGGGGTTATCTGGGGGTGCGGACGGAGGATGTGGTTCCCATCGTCGGCGAAGATGGCGTCGGGCCCAGGGCGGGTGCCCGTATTCTGAGCTTGGTGCCGGGCGGCCCCGCGGCTTCGGCCGGGCTGCAGCCGGGAGATATCATCACCCTTTTCGACGGCAACGAAGTGGGGGGCAACCACCAGTTGCAGTTCCTCATTGCCGGCGCGCGGCCGGGACGGGAAGTGGAGATGGCGTTCTATCGGGAGGGGCGGCGACAGGAAGTCCGCATCCGGCCCGTGGAGTATGCAAACGGGCCGGGCAAGGCGACGGTCAAGGGAGCCGTTCACTGGCTGGGGCTGGAGGTCGGCGCTCTGGACGGCGGCGATCCGCGCGTCTCCCGTTTGAGGGAAATGCTGGGTGTGACGGCCTCTGAAGGTGTGATGGTGGTGGCCGTTCAGGAGGGTCTGTCCGCGGCGGAAGCCGGCATCAGCCCTGGCGATGTCATCGTTTCCATTGCGGGTCAGGAGGTGGCCGACCTGACGGACTACCAGACCATCCGGGACCAGTTGTCCCGCCGCCGCGGGCCGTTGACCATTCTGGTGCGGACCGGTGGCATAGAGAATTACGTGACGGTGAGACCCCGCGCGAGCGGGATGGAAAATTGATGGAGAATGAACGGGCCTACCTGTAAGGGCCCGCCGATCCGGTCGGTTCGCCCCGAACGGATCACCAGCTGTTGCTGGACGCCGTGATCGCCAACGACACGGCAACCCCCACGCTGGCTTGGAGGACGATTCATGGCTAGCAAGAAAAACGTACTGCCTGCGATGCACGAAAAGGGTTTAGAAGTCTATTTTCGTGATATCAATCGGTATGATCTGCTCAACAGGGAAGAGGAAGTGGCTCTGGCCCGGCGTATCCGCGCCGGGGATGAGGAGGCGCTGAAAATTCTGGTGCGCGCCAATTTGCGTTTCGTGGTGAGTGTGGCCAAACGCTATATCCACCAGGGATTGATGCTTTCGGACCTGATCAACGAAGGCAACCTGGGCTTGTTGAAGGCGGCCCATCGCTTCGATGAGGAGCGGGGCTACCGTTTCATCAGCTACGCCGTGTGGTGGATCCGTCAGTCCATCATGCAAGCTCTGCTGGACAAATCCCGCACCATCCGGCTGCCGCAGAACCAGACGGCGTTGCTGATCAAGATCGGGCGCACCCGTAGCGCCCTGCAGAACGAGGGCAATCCGTCACCCTCCGCGGCCCAGATCGCCGAACGGCTGGATCTGGCCGAGGCGGACGTGGTCCACGCCATACGCTCCGATCGGCGGGAAATGGCCCTGGACGATGCCGGCCAGGAAGGCAGCGACCGCCCCTTGGCTGAAATCCTGGAGGACCAGGATCAGGAGGCTCCGGATCATGGGGTTTTCCAGCGTGGTCTGCGGGAGGACGTGCAGAAATGCCTGTCCGTGCTGACGGAGCGGGAAGCCCGCGTCATCGTCGAGTACTTCGGGCTGGGCTTCGAGGAAGCCTGCACCCTGCAGGAAATTGGCGAGGGCATGGGCCTGACTCGCGAAAGGATCCGCCAGATCAAAGAGAAAGCCCTGGCCAAGATCAGGAACTCCCGATCGCGGCACTTGCTGTTCGATTATTACTAGAGGCTCCGGGCCGGTTCCGCGTTGTGGATCACACGGGTGGAACCGGCCTTTTTTTGCTTCCAAAGGGCGCCATGGTCCGTGAATTGCTTAGGCTTGGGTCGCCGGTGCGGGCTACCGAGTTCGGGATTCCGGTTGACAGAGGGGCATTGAAGGCCGATTTTCTGGCCTCGCGAGGTAATTGACCGAAAGCCGGCTTGGCGGGATATGAAGCTGAAATCATCCTACAACTTTATCTATATGCCCGATGGTGAGGGCAATACGCGCGTTCTGCGGGTGCCGCGGGTGGCCATCGTGGGCGCGTTTTTGCTGTTGCTGACGCTTACCCTTCTGGCTGTCCTGTATTTTGCCGGGGTGGGCATGGGCGCGGGCTGGTGGCCCGATTCATCCGAATTGAAAACAGAAAACGCCTTGTTACGGGAGCGGGTGGAGGACTTGGAAGGGGAAGTCGGGGCCATGCGGGTGGCCATGGATGAGGCCTTCGATTATCAGCAGGTCCTGAGCACCGCCGTGGGCGTTCGGCCGCTTGATGCGGAAACCTTTGCCGCCGGTGTGGGGGGACGCTCCGCAAGTCTGATCCGGCCGGGCGAGGATATCGAACTGGCCAGCGCCGGTGTCGGGGAACTGACTCGGCTGGGGGATGAGATCAAACTGCTGGTGCGGCAGGCGCGCATCCAGAAGCAGGGCTACAAGGCCATGCTCGATACGTTGGCCGCGCGGGAAACCATGCGCGACAGGATTCCTTCCATCCGGCCTCTGGACACGGGTTGGGTCAGTTCCCGTTTCGGTCGCCGCAACGACCCGTTCACCGGGCGGGGGCGTTTTCACCACGGTCTGGATTTTTCCGTCCCCAAGGGCACGGAAGTGCGCGCCACCGCCGACGGCACCGTCATCCTGGTGCAACAGCAGCGGGGGCTGGGCAAGGTGGTCAAGGTTGATCACGGGGATGATGTGGTCACGGTCTACGGCCATCTGGATGCCTTCGATGTCCAGAAAGGGGACAAGGTCCGGCGGGGGCAGGTCATTGCCCGCAGCGGGAACACCGGCCGCAGCACCGCGCCGCATCTGCACTACGAGGTGCGCCTGGGCGGGCGTTCCGTCAACCCCCTGCCCTACATCCTGGACTCTTATGCCGGCCGGAACTGATCCGGAGGCCCCTTCCTGCCAGATTCGGATCTCTTCCCTTCCGCCCGGAGGTCCGGGCCCGTCGCACGGGCCCAACTTTGGGTGGGAAGCGGGCATTCCCTGTGTTAGTTTGTGGCGTGAAAGACTTGGGGTTGGGGCTTGCGTTCCCGTGGGGGCGATGGCCCCGGTATCTCCTGGAGGCCCATGGGTGTCCAGGTTGGGGTGCGCCTTGCGGATGGAACAGCGTCCATGAATCGTCTGGAACTGAAAATCGGCTGCCTGGTGGTCTCGATACTCATCTGGATCCAGGTGGCCAGCCACGCCACGGTAGAGCAGAGCACCAAACTGCCTTTGAAGGTGGTGGGCCTGGGGGAAGAACTGACCCTGGAAGGATCCGTCATCCCCGAGGAGGTGGAGGTACGGCTGGAGGGGAGCAAGCTCTCCCTGGTCATGCACAATCTTTTCCAGCGCTACATCGGTGAGGTGCGGCTGAATCTTTGGGATCGTGGCCCCGGTCCGGAGTTCACCTATGAACTGTCGCGGGACGATGTCTACACGGACCTGCGGGTGGTGGACATCCATCCGGCGGATGTGCGCGGGTTACGGATCGACCGCATGGTTTACCACATGTTGCCGGTGCGGCAGCAGAATACCGGGACGTTGCGGGCTGGCCTGGCCTTCCTGGAACCGGCCACCCTGAAGCCCGACTCGGTGCTGGTCTCCGGGCCCAGCCGCTTCTTCCGGGAGCATGCCACGGTGGTGGCCGATCCGGTGGACTTTTCCAAGATCAAGGAAAGCCAGCGGCTGCCGGTGAAGCTGCAGAGCCCCAACCGGCATCTGAAGCTGGCCACCTCTCAGGTGAGCCTGGATCTGCGGGTGGCGGCACTGGAGGAGCGGACTCTGCCCAACGTGCCGGTGGTGGCCCTGGTGGACGCGGGGCGCCCCCAGGTGGGGGTCTCGCCTCCGCTGGTGGATGTGATGGTGCGGGGGGTGCGGGATTCCGTGCTGGCCCTGGACAGCCGGCGCTTCCTGGTGACCGTGTCGGTGGGGAGTCTGGCAGAGGGCATTTATCAGTTGCCCGGGCAGATTGATCATCCCCCATGGCTGGATATCGTGGGATTGGACCCGCCGGAATTCCAGGTCATCGTGGGGCATCCTTCGGTTTCCTTGGATTCCTTGCTGAGGCCGAGGGCTCAGGGCAAGACGGACAGGGGAATCGGTGATGAGTGATCCCCGCCCGGTGGATGCCGCGGCACCGCGCCCGGCGGGGGTGCCGCGAGTGGCCGTGGTTGCGGCCCTGCTGGTGCTTGTGCTGGCGGTGGGGGCGGTGATCTTTCCCCGCTCGGATACGCGACGACCGCAGGGGCGTCTGCTGGCCTTCGTCGGGGGGGAGCCGGGAGGGGCGCGGCGGGAAATGATCCAGGATCTGGGAGCCTACCTGGCGGAACAGGGGGGGCACCCTCTGGAAGTCGTGACGGTGCGCGACCGAGAACGCTTCCTGGCGTTGGCGGCCGCTGGGGCCGATTTCGCCCTTTGCCCCGATGGCCTGGCCTTGGGGCTGGAAGATTCCTCCTATGCCTCCCTGGCGGCGGGCCGCCGCAAGATGCCCAGCAACCTGTGGCCGCGGGGGGTGCTGGTCTACCGGCGGAGCGCCGCGCCGCTGGATAAGCCTTGGACGGAGGCGCCCGCGCGGACGGTCTTTGGGGACAGCCTCTCTCTGTCGGCTCTCGGTGGGGTGGAAGTGTCGGCGGATCTGCGGGCGTGCGCCTTCGGGCCCGACCCTTACGACCACGGCCCTGTGCTGCATGCCCTGCGGCTGGGGGCCTTCGATTACGCTCTGGTGCGCCAGTGGGATGCCGAGGCTTTTTTCACCGCGGGGCTGCTGGATGCGGAACTGTATGAGTTGGAGATGATGACCGATCCGGTGCCCGACATGGTGCTCATGGTCCACCGCAAGGCCTCCGTGGTGCAGCGGATGGCCTGGGCCGAGGCTCTCAGTCTGCTGGGCACGGGAGAGCGCCCCGTCACCGAGGCGGGGCGGGAACTGGCCCACAGCCTTTCCGTGCTGGGGCTGGCGGGCTTTGACATTCTGCTGGAACTGGATTTTGATCGGCTGCGCGGCCGTTTTGGTGATTGCTGGCCCCCGGCCACCCCTTGAGACTTGTTGTTCCGCTGCGGGCGAGAGGTGATACTCCGTCCGTGGGCGATATCTGCAGGGAAAGGAACCATGAACCTGAAATACCGACGACTGAAGGGCACCCGCGACATCATGCTCGAGGAGATGCAGAGGCTGCGCTGGTGCGAGGAGCGCTGGTTTCAGGTGCTGTCCCGTTACGGATACGGTGAGATCCGCACCCCGGTCATCGAGCCGACGGATCTGTTTCTGCGCTCGGTGGGCGCGGGCACGGATATCGTCGACAAGGAAATGTACACCTTCGAGACCAAGGGCGGCGAAAGCCTGACGTTGCGGCCGGAGATGACCGCTTCGGTGGTGCGGGCCTATCTGGAGAACGGCCTGACCCGGCAACCGGGCACCGTCAAGTTTGCCTACCTGGGGCCCATGTTCCGTCACGATCGGCCCCAGGCCGGCCGTTACCGCCAATTCCATCAACTGGGCGTGGAAGCCCTGGGCAGCGACAGCCCGGTGCTGGACGCGGAGGTCATCCAAACGGCCATGGCGCTGTTCGAGGCCGTGGACGCCCAGGGGCTGAGCGTGCATGTCAACAGCATCGGCTGCCCCGCTTGCCGACCGGCCTATCTGGAGGACCTGAAAGTTTTCCTGAAGGAGAACCTGGAGCGGATTCCGGAACCCATGCGGGGGCGGATCGATATCAACCCCCTGCGGCTTTTCGACGCCAAGGATGACGGCGTAACGGCGTTGCTGGCGGGCTTCAAGCCCATCACCGAGGCTTTGTGCGCCGCTTGCCGGGAGCACCACGCGGTGGTGCTGCGTCTGCTGGATAAGCTGGGCGTGCCCTACGTGAGCGATTCCGGGCTGGTGCGCGGGCTGGACTACTATAGCCGCACCACCTTCGAGATCACCGCCCGCCGGGGCCGCAAGCAGAGCAGCCTGGCCGGCGGCGGGCGTTACGATTACCTGGTGGAGCAGTGCGGCGGGCCGCCGACCCCGGCCATCGGTTTCAGCATCGGGGTGGAGCGCACCTTGCTGCATCTGGATGACAAGCCCGTGGATCCCCAGCGCAGTCGGCAGACCCCGGTGGATGTCTATGTGGCGTGCCGCGATCTGGCCAGCCAGGAATACGCCCTGGGCGCCACCGAGGTCTTGCGTGGGCTGTACCGGGTGGAGATCGACACCAGTGGACGCAGCCTGAAGGCCCAGGCCAAGGGCGCGAATCTGCGCCAGGCAAGCGTCATGCTGGTCATTGGAGACGAGGAGATCGGCGCCGGCGCGGTGCGGATGAAGAACCTGGAAACCGGAGAACAGAGGCAGGTGCCCGTGGGATCCCTGATGGGGGCCGTGCGGGAGGTCTTGGAAGGATGAATATCATTATGGACAGCATGCGGACCCATCGCTGCGGGCAGGTCACCCTGTCCCTGGAAGGCCAAGAAGTGAAGCTGGCCGGCTGGGCCGGCCGGATCCGGGATCTGGGCGGGGTTCTTTTCGTGGACCTGCGCGATCGTTACGGTAACGTGCAGGTGGTTTTCGAGGACGGCCGGCCTTTGGAACTGGCCAAGACCTTCAAGCTGGAGACCGTGCTGGGCATCACCGGCACCGTGCGGGCGCGGCCCGAGGACATGGTCAATCCGGACATGGCCACCGGGGCCGTCGAGGTGGTGGCCACCGAGGTGCGGATCCTCAACACCTGCCGGCCTCTGCCCTTCCAGATCGACCAGGCGGAGAAGGCCAGCGAGGAACTGCGCCTGAAGCATCGTTACCTGCATCTGCGCCATCCCAACATGGCCCGCAACCTGCGTATCCGGCACCAGACGGCCATGGCGGCGCGGCGGTATCTCAACCGTCAGGACTTCCTGGAGGTGGAGACGCCCCTGCTGATCAGGACCACGCCGGAGGGAGCGCGGGATTACGTCGTGCCCAGCCGCGTGCACCACGGCCAGTTCTACGCTCTGCCCCAGTCGCCCCAGCTGTACAAGCAGATGCTGATGGCCAGCGGCGTGGACCGCTACTTCCAGCTGGCCCGTTGCCTGCGGGACGAGGACCTGCGCAAGGACCGCCAGCCGGAGCACACGCAGATCGATCTGGAAATGAGCTTCGTCACCGAGAACGAGATCTATACCATCATCGAGGAGATGATGGCGGCCATCTTCGCCGAGACCATCGGCTACGATCTGCCGACGCCTTTCCTGCGGATCAGCTATGACGACGCCATGAACATGTACGGCTCCGACAAACCGGATCTGCGTTTCGGCAACCCCATGCACACGTTGGATGATCTGGTGCCCGGTTGCGGCTTCGGCGTCTTCGAGAAGGTGGTTGCCGCGGGTGGGACCGTGCGCTGCCTGGTGGGGACGCGCCTGGCCGATTGGTCGCGCAAGAAGGTCGATGAGCTGGAGGAATTCGTGAAGGCCCGCGGCGCCGCCGGTCTGGCCCGGGTGAAGGTCACGGCCGACGGTTTCGAGACGGGCATCGCCAAGTTCCTGGGCGAGGATTTCCAGGAGGCCCTGCGCCGGCGCACGGGGTGCTCCGAGGGGGACCTGCTCCTGTTCGTGGCCGGAGACTGGAAAATGGCCGTGGAGGCCACCGGCGCCCTGCGCCTGGAAGTGGCCAGGCAGGCGGACTGGATTCCGCCGGACAGCTGGGCTTTGGCTTGGGTGCGGAACTTCCCGCTTTTCGAGAAGGACGAGAACACCGGCGGCTGGACGGCCTGCCACCACATGTTCACCCAGCCGCGTCCCGAAGATGTGGATGGTCTGGAGGAGAACCCCGGCCAGGGGCGCGCGCAGCTGTACGACCTGGTCTGCAACGGCGTGGAGTTGGGCAGCGGCAGCATCCGGGTGCACCAGCGGGAACTGCAGGAGCGCATCTTTAAGATCGTGGGCATGACGGAGGAAGAGTACATGGCCAAGTTCGGCTTCTTCCTGGAGGCCCTGGGGTATGGCGCGCCTCCGCACGGCGGCATTGCCCTGGGTCTGGACCGGCTGGTGATGTTGCTGACGGGCAGCCCCAGCCTGCGCGAGGTCATCGCTTTCCCGAAGACCACCCTGGCGGCGTCGCCGCTGGACAACAGCCCCGGGCCTATCAGTGATGCGCAACTTCGGGAGTTGAACCTGGCGATCGTGCCGTTGCCCGCGGACAAGGAAAAGAAGCAGTCGTGAAGAAGACGAAGCGGCAGGGCAAACGACAGGCGGAGGTGCGCGGCACCCTGCCGGTGGCGGACGTGGATCTGCTGAATCTGGCCGGAGCCCAGGACGCGAATCTACGCTTTCTGGAGAAGCGCTTCGGCGGCGCCGTGGTGGTGCGCGGCGAGCAGTTGCTGGTCAGTGGCGGTGATCCGGCCGAGGCCGAGAATGTGCTGGCCGTTCTGTCCGGGATGATCGAGCGGGTGCGGCATGGGCAGCTCATGGACGAGGTGACGGTGGCGTATCTGTACGACCGGGCCGCCGGCGATGCGGTCCCGGCCGAGGAGGGCGCCGACCAGCCCCTGCTCTTTGCCGCGGGCACGCGCACGTCCGTCAAGACCAAGACCGCGGGCCAGCAGGAGTACGTGGACGCGGTGCGGAACAACGACGTGGTTTTTGCCGTGGGACCGGCCGGTACGGGCAAGACCTTCCTGGCCGTGGTGATGGCCATGGATTATCTGAAACGGCAACTGGTGGACCGCATCGTTCTGGTGCGGCCGGCGGTGGAGGCGGGTGAGCAGCTGGGGTTCCTGCCGGGCGATCTGCAGGACAAGATCAACCCCTACCTGCGACCCCTCTTCGATGCCCTGTCCGATATCACCGGGGCGGCCAAGATCAGCCGGTACATCGCTTCGGGGGTGATCGAGGCCTCGCCGCTGGCTTACATGCGCGGGCGCACCCTGAACAACGCCTTCGTGATTCTGGACGAGGCCCAGAACACCACCGTGGGGCAGATGAAGATGTTCCTGACGCGCCTGGGCTTCCAGTCCAAGGCCGTCATCACGGGGGACATCACGCAGATCGATCTGGATACGCGGGATAAATCGGGCCTGGTCCACGTGCGGGAAATCCTGGGCGAGACCGAAGGCGTGTCCTTCGTGGAGCTGGGTGGGGGGGACATCGTGCGGCACCCCCTGGTGCGTCGCATAGTGGATGCTTTCGACGCCGCCGGCATCGACTAGGGGCCCGTGGAGCCGGCCGGCGGCCGGGAGTGAAAGGAACGGAAATGTCCGTCTTCTGGTTGCGTATCACTGTCTTCTTGTTGCGTGTCATACGCTTCGTGAAGCGGAAACCGGTTCCCCGTGAGGGGAGCGCGCGCATCCGTCCACCCGCCAGAACGGGGGGTAAGGGCCCCAAGGTGAAGCGCAAGGTCGAGGGATGGCTGCCCCTGCTCTGCGGTCTGGTCCTGCTGGTTCTGCACCTGGTCTTTTTCCCGCCGGTGCCGCGTCTGAACCTGGAATTCCCCGCGGTGGGCCAGATTGCCGCCCGTGAGGTGCGCGCACCCTTCACCTTCAAGGCCGCGCTGCCGGAGGATGAAGTGCAGGTCCTGCGCTGGCAGAAGGTCATGGAAGAGCCGCCCGCCCTGCGGAGCCTGGGCCCGGGACTGACCCGCCGTGATTCCCGCTTTCCCACCCTGCTGGAGGCCCTGGCCGAGAGCCAGGCCGACACCGGCAGCAGCCTGGACGAGCGCGCCACCATGCTGAATCTGCAGTTCCCTGTTCTGGGGCGGGAGGATCTGAGGCGTCTGCTCATGAGCGATGCCGCCGATTCCCTGGTGGAGCGCATGGGGGAGGCCTGGCGTCGGGTTCTGGCGGCCGGGGTGGTGGACATGCTGCCGCGTGGCCAGTACGACGCCGTCATCGTCTTGGGAGAAGGCAGCACCTCCACGCTCCAGAAGAGCCAGGTGGTGACCCAGGCGGGGCTGCAGGATCGTCTGACCGAGGAATTGCGCGGTACCGGGTTGTCCGCGGTGCAGGCCGTGAACGTGGCCTCCCTGATGCGGCACTTCATCAGCCCCAACCTGGTGTACGATCTGGAGGAAACCCAGCAACGCAAGGATCGGGCGCGGGATATGGTGCCCACCACCCGAGAGTTCTTCAAGGGCGAGAGGATTGTCGACCGGGGGGTGCGCGTCACGCCGGAGCAGGATCAATTCCTGCAGGAACTGAAGGGGACGCTGGAAAGCCAGGCCGCCGAAAATGTGGGCGAAGGCTGGCAGTTGCGCTATCTGAGCCGCATCCTGTTGCTGGTTTTCGCCCTGGGCCTGTTCGGCTGGTTCGGGGTGATCTACTTCCCCACGGCCTTCCGGCAGTTGCGCCCGCTGCTGGCCATCACCATCCTGCTGGCGCTGTTCCTGGGGGGGGCGCACATCGCCCTGGACAACAGCTCCCTGGGTCCGTTCGCGGTGCCGATGGTGCTGCTGTCGCTGATGGCGACGGTGCTTTTTCGGGACAGGGTGGGGTACAACGTGACGCTGTTGGCGGTGACGCTGCTGGCCATCCTGCCGGAGTTTTACGCCGGGCAGGTCTTCGCGTGGTATCTGCTGGGCATGGTGACGGTGGTGTCGGTGCGGCGCATCCGCCAGCGGGGCCAGTTCTATCAGACCATCCTGGTGCTGGCGCTGTTTTCCCTGTCGCTGATCTTCCTGCTGGGGGCGGTGGGGGTGCAGGGTCCCACGAGCAGCTACCTGGTGGGAATCTTCACGCCGGTGCTGCTGGTGGCCTTCGGGCTTTTCCTGTTGCCGGTGGTTGAACCCATGGTGGGGGTCTGCAGCGATCTGACGCTGCTGGAGCTTTCGGACCTGAATCACCCCTTGCTGCAGCGCATGGCCCTGGAAGCCCAGGGCACCTACCACCACAGCCAGGTGGTGGGGCAGCTGGCCGAGCATGCGGCCCGGGCCGTGGACGCCAACAGCTTGTTGACCCGGGTGGGGGCTCTTTTCCATGACATCGGCAAGATGGAGAAACCCGAATACTACGTGGAGAATCAGCATGTCCAGCACAACAAGCACGATGAGCTGAGTCCCAGCATGAGCGCTCTGGTCATCGGGGCCCATGTGAAGGATGGCATCGAGCTGGGACGGCGCTGGCGTTTGCCCCAGGCGGTCATCGATTTCATTCCTCAGCACCACGGCACCATGGTGATGGAGTACTTCTACCACAAGGCCCTCAGCAGCGAGACCAACGCGCCGGTGAAGGTGGACGATTTCCGCTACCCCGGACCCAAGCCCCAGAGCAAGGAGACGGCCATCCTGATGCTGGCCGATGCGGTGGAGGCGGCCACGCGCTCGTTGAGCAAGCCGACGCCCAGCCGCATCCGGGAAATCACCAAGCAGATCATCGACAAGCGTATGTTGAGCGGCGAGCTGGACGAATCCGGGCTGACGCTCAGCGATCTGAGCCGCATTCGCGAGGCCTTCATCCCGCTGCTGACGGGGATCCACCATTCCCGCATCGTCTATCCGGGGCAGAAGGACAAGGATGCGGAGAAGGTGCCGGAAAAACGCGGGGAGAGGACGGCCCGGTCATGAAACCCCGCCTGGGCGACAGATGCGGCAGCGAGACGGCGCGCGCGGTGGGCCGTCTTTTGGAAGATGCCGGGCGCTGGGTGGCCCCTCTGGGTCGGCCGGAGTGGGCCTTTGATCTGACGCTGGTGAGCGATGGCGTGATGGGCGATCTGAACGGCCGTTTCCGCGGGCGGGAGGCGGTGACCGATGTGCTGTCTTTCAGCGGGCTGGAGGAGGTGGGCGCAGGCCCTCCGGATCTGGCCGCGGGGCAGGCCGGGGCGGGGACGGATCTGTGGCTCGATCCTCTGCACGCGGACGATCCTGTGGGGATGGGCGAAATCAGCGGGGTGGGCGAAATCATTCTGGCTCCGGATTTCATTGCTCGGCGCTGTGCCGCACAGGGCTGGCCCCTGGAGAAGGAGATTCCCATGCTGGTGGTGCACGGCTGCCTGCACCTGCTGGGCTGGGATCATGAGGAAGAAGAACGGGGACGGGCCATGCGCCGCCTCGAGAGCGAGCGTCTGGCCGCCTGCGGGCTGGAGCATCCCCTGGTCGGGGCGAAGGAGGACGATTGATGGGCCTGCTCCTGAAGCAGGATCTTCTGCCGGCGGTGGGCTTGTGGCTGGCGGCCATGCTGCTGGGCGGCCTCATCGCCGCTTATTTCCGGATCAGCGGCTGGCATCGCAACGGCCTGCTGGAGGAAGAAAAGCCGGGCCCCATCCTGGCGGCCTATCTGGAGCACCCGCGCCGCTTCCAGTTCAGCACCGGCACGGTGTTCCTGGGGTTGAGCTTGGCCGGCGGTTTCGCCTGGGGCCGGGTTCTGCTGGCCTGGCGCGGCGGCGTGGTCGATGCCGGCTTTTATGGTCTGTTCCTGTTGCTGATCCTGGTGGTCTTCAGCCTGGGCGGGGCCGTCTTCCGGTTGCTGGCCAGCCACATGGCTTTGGGATACGCCCGGGTGGTGGGGCTGGTCTTCTACCCGCTGCTGTGGGGGCTCAGCCCCTGGGCGCTGCTTTTGCAACGGGCGGTGCGCGACGCCGATGACACCATCCTGGCCGGAGATGGGCAACAGCAGCTGAGCGATGGCGAGATCCGGGAACTGATCAGCGGCGACGCCGAGGAGTCCAGCCTGGATGAGGACGAGCGGGAGATGATCCGTTCCATCTTCGAGTTCCACGACACGGCCGTCCGGGAGATCATGATCCCGCGCATCGACATGGTCTCGCTGGATGGGGATGCCCTGGTGGAAGGGATGATCGACGCGGTCAACACCAGCGGGCACTCGCGCATTCCCATTTACCGGGGCAACGTGGATCAGGTCATCGGCATCCTCTACAGCAAGGACTTGCTGAAGCTGGTGACCGAGGACCGTTTCGAAACCGGGGGGCGGAAGCTGGCGGACCTGGTGCGACCGGCCTACTTCATCCCCGAGAGCAAGAAGATCGATGAGGTCCTGGATGAGTTCCGGTCCCAGCGCATCCACATGGCCGTGGTCATCGACGAGTACGGCGGCACCGCCGGGCTGGTGACGCTGGAAGACGTGATCGAGGAGATCGTGGGCGAGATCGAGGACGAGTTCGATGAGGAAGAGGAGCTGGTGGACTGGGTGGACGAGCACCGGGTCCGGCTGGATCCCAAGCTTTCCCTGGATGATCTGGAAGAGTTGGTGGGCGTGAACCTGGAGGACGCCGAGGGGGCGGACACCAGCGAGACCCTGGGCGGCCTCATCTACGAGGCCGCGGGCAACGTGCCCAGCCGGGGCGACACGGTCACCATCGAGTCTTTCACCGTGACGGTGGAAGGGGTGGCCGGGCAGCGTATCACCCGGGTTCTTTTCGCCTCGCCCCAGCCTTTGCCGGGTTTCCCGCGGGCCCGGGAAGAGGATTAGCGAAAGGAGGGGAGCATGCTGAAATTCCTGCAGCGGCACTTCCTGACGGGGCTGCTCTCCATCACCCCTTTGGCCATCACCGTCTGGATCCTGTGGCATTTCTACAAGCTGGTCAGCGAGAGCCTCAAACCCTGGGTGGAACGGCTGCCGGGCATGGGGGAAACCTATCCCGGGTTCGTGCTCACGCTGATCGGCATGGTGGGCGTGCTGCTGGCCATCACCCTGGTGGGGCTGTTCACGCGGAATCTCATCGGCATGGCCTTTTTCCGGCTGGTGGAGCGGTTCTTCGTGCGCATCCCCGTGGTCAAGAGCGTTTTTTCGGCCACCAAGCAAATTGCCGAGGTCTTTCTCAAGGACCGGCGCACGGCCTTCAAGAAGGTGGTTCTTTTCGAGTACCCGCGGCAGGGGTTGCTGAGCATCGGATTCGTGACCCGGGATGAACCGGGAGAAGACCTGCTGAATGTCTTTTTGCCCACCGCACCCAACCCCACCAGCGGGTACATGCTGCTGGTGCCGCGTGAGGATACGCGGGAGTTGGGCATTCCCGTGGAAGAGGCCATCAAGCTGATTGTGTCCGGAGGGGCGATCATGACGGAGACCCAGGCGGCCAACATCGGACAGCTGGGTATGCGGCTGGCCCACACGACGGATCCGGATGTCCCCCGGGTTACCGAGGCCTTCCCCGAGGCCGGAGAGGAAACCGCCCATGAGTGAGCGGGAATCAGGGCAGAAGAGGCCCGCGGAGCAGAAGAGGCCCGCGGAACAGGTGATGCCTACAGAGCAGATGACGCCCAGCGGGCAGGAGACGTCCACCTTGCCGGAGAGCCCGGAAATTTCCGAGGAGCGCATGCTGGACCCCTCCAACCTGGAGGCTGAGCACCACGCGCTGGAGAAGCGGTTCGAGGCCTTGCTGCAACATGGTGACGATGAGGAGATCGCCCGGCTGGCCGCCGAGTTGAGCCCCGGTGATCTGTCCGAGGTCCTGCGTCCCCTCAGCTTCGAGGACACCGCCCGTATCCTGCGCCTGCTGCCCTCCGATCCTTTGGCCGAAGTGCTGGCCGAGATAGACAACCGCAGCCTGGGCACGCTTTTCCAGCTGCTGGATGTGGATGCCATCGCCGATATCATCGAGGAGATGCCTTCGGACGAAGCCACGGACGTGCTGGGGGAGTTGGACGACGAGCAGGCCCAGGAAATTCTGGCGGCCATGGAGGACGAGGAACGCGAGGAAGTCACCGAGCTGCTCCAGTACGAGCCCGAGACCGCCGGTGGCCTGATGGGCAAGGAGTACTTGGCGGTCAAGGGGGAGATGACCTGCGCCGAGGCCATCGAAGAGCTGCGCCGGATGGACGAGGACGATCTGGAGGAAACCCATTCGGTCTGGGTGGTGGATCGGCGCCATCGCTTGGTGGGGGATCTGCCCCTGATCAACCTGCTGCTGGCCAAGCCCACCGCCATGGTGGAGACGGTCATGGAGCCGGATCCCCTGTATGTGGAGGTGGATCTGGACCAGGAGGAGGTGGCCACCTTCTTCCGCATGCACGACCTGATCACGGTGCCGGTGCTGGATCACCAGCGCCACATGGTGGGACGCATCACCGCCGACGATATCATGGACGTGATCACCGAGGAGGCCACCGAAGATATCTCGCGTCTGGCGGGTGTGAGCGTGGAAGAATTCGGGGAGCAATCCTCCTTCCGCGTGGCCCGTTCCCGACTGCCCTGGCTGGTGGGCGCCCTCCTGGGGCAGGTGGGTAATGTTTTCGTGCTGGGCAATTTCGAACGCAGCCTGGAAGCCAAGGTGGCCCTGGCGTTCTACATTCCGATGATCATGGCCATGGCCGGCAACGTGGGCATCCAGACCAGCAGCGTGGTGGTGCGCGGCCTGGCCACCGGCGAGGTGGATTTCTTCCACCTGGGGCGGCATCTGCTGCGGGAACTGGGCACCGCCCTGCTGATCGGCGTCTCCATCGCCCTGCTCAGTTTCGGTGTTTCCTACGTGCTGAACGGGGATACGGATGTGAGTCTGGTGCTGGGGCTGTCCATGCTTTCGGTGATCGTGTTCGCGGCCATGGCCGGCGCGGGGATTCCGCTGCTGATGCACCGGGTGGGCATCGATCCGGCCGTGGCCACGGGACCCTTCATCACCACGGCCAACGACATCGTGGGACTGCTCATTTATTTCGGACTGGCGGCCTTCCTGATGGGCATCGCCACCTGATATGGGGGTTCTGGCCAAACCCACGCTCAGTTGTGACGCGGTGGTTCTGCGGGCTTTTCCCAGCGGGGAGACCAGCGTCATCGCTTCGTTGCTGACCCGGACCGAGGGCTTCGTCAAGGTGGTGGCCAAGGCGGCGCGCCGACCGCGGTCGCGGTTGCGGCCTCTGGTGGAACCCGGACGGTTGGTGAGCGTCGAACTGAGCTGGGATCCGGCGCGTGAGTTGCAGTATCTGCGCGGTGGTTCGGTGCGGCTGGATCCTTTGCTGACAGGGGTGGACCTGGAGCGTTCGGCCTTCTTGCTGGCCGCCCTGGAATTGACGGACCGGTGCCGCTTGAATCCCGGCGGCGAGGCCGCGGGTGGCGAGGTGGCGGGCGCTGAGGCCATGTTTGGCGTTTGCGATGCCTTCATCAGGATGTTATCGTCCGGAGCCGATGCCGAACCCGCCCGTCTCTTCTTCGCTTTCGAGTGGCTGTTGCTCAAGAATCACGGCCTGGATCCGGAGGTGGTGGCGTGCGCCGTCTGCGGCCGGGTGCTGGACTATTCCGGGGATGGGACGAACCTTTGGTTCCAGCCCGCGGAGGGGGGGGCGGTTTGCCACCTTTGTGGCGGAGCCGGGCGACCTCTGAGCCGGGAAGCCCTGGCGGAGTTCCGCCTTTTCGAGACCGGGGTCGACGCCGGTAGCGCCGGCCGACCCCTCAGCCGGATCCTGCGCCGCGAACTGGGCGCTCACTTGCACCACTTCCTCGGCTTTCACCTGCCGGGGTACCGTTTGCCCGTTGCCCTGGACCTGCTCAGGCCGGTCCGTCGGGCCGAGGAGTCATCGTCATGATGGAATACCAACAAATGATCGCCAACCTGCAGCGGTTCTGGGCTGATCACGGCTGCGTGATCGTCCAGCCCTACAACAGCGAGGTGGGCGCCGGGACCTTCAACCCCAACACCTTCCTGCGGTCCCTGGGACCGGAGCCCTGGAAGGTGGCCTACGTGGAGCCCAGCAAGCGGCCCAAGGATGGTCGTTACCTGGAGAATCCCAACCGGGTGCACCAGTTCTTCCAGTACCAGGTCATCCTCAAACCGAACCCGGCCAACAGCCAGGAGCTGTATCTGGAGAGTTTGCGGAGCCTGGGCATCAAGCCCGAGGAGCACGACATCCGCTTTGTGGAAGACGACTGGGAAAGCCCCACCCTGGGCGCCGCGGGCCTGGGCTGGGAGGTGTGGCTGGACGGGATGGAAGTGTCCCAGTTCACCTACTTCCAGCAGGTGGGGGGCGTGCGCTGCAAGCCCGTGAGCGTGGAGTTGACCTACGGTCTGCTGCGGCTGTGCATGTTCGTGCAGGGGGTGGACCATGTGAAAGACATTCTCTGGGGCGGAGGCCTGACCTGGGGCGAGGTCATGGGCCAGTTCGAGATCGAATACAGCGGGTTCAATTTCGAACACGCGGATGTGGGAATGTACCGCCGCCACTTCGAGGACAAGGAGCAAGAGGCGCGGGCCCTGCTGGAGAATGGGCTGGTTTTTCCCGGCTACGACGCGGTCATCAAATGCAGCCATCTGTTCAATCTGCTGGAGGCCCGCGGGGCCATCAGCGTGACCGAACGCACCGGATATATCGCCCGGGTTCGCAACTTGGCCCGCCTGGCGGCCCGCGCTTATGTGGACAGCCGGGAAGCCCTGGGGTTCCCCCTTCTCAAGGAGAAAGAAGCCGAATGAGCCAGAACGCCAACACCCGGGAAAGCAGCCGGCTTCCCTTCCTGCTGGAAATCGGGAGCGAAGAAATTCCCGCCCGCTTCATCCCTGAGGCCATGAAGTATCTGGAAAAGAGCGTGCGGCAAGAACTGACGGCCCATCATCTGGACTTCCAGTCGCTGCGCGTGCTGGCCACCCCGCGGCGCATGGCCTTGCTGGTCGAGGGGCTGCAGACCCGGCAGGCGGACCGCACGGTGGAGATCAAGGGCCCGCCCGTGAGCGTGGCGTTCACGGAGGACGGCAGCCCGACACCGGCCGCTCTGGGCTTTGCCAAGAAGGTGGGGCTGGCCCTGGAGGATTGCGAGCGCGGCCAGGACAAGCGCGGAGAATTCCTGCGCGCCGTCAAGACGGAAAAGGGTAAGCCCGCCGCCCAGGTCCTGGCGCAGTTCCTGCCGGGGCTGATTCTGGGGGTGCCCTTCCGCAAGACCATGCGGTGGGGAAACCACGATCTGGATTACGCGCGCCCTCTGCAGTGGATCCTGGCTTTGCTGGGGACCGAGACGTTGGCCATGGATGTGGATTATCTGCGGGCCGGCAACACCACCCGGGGCCATCGCACGTTGCATGGCGATGAGCCGGTGGTGGTGCGCGACCCGGCTGCTTATCTGGAGACCTTGAGGGGTGTCGGTGTGGTGGTGGATCAGCAGGAGCGTCGGCGGATCATTGCCGACGGCCTGCGGACGATCATCGCCGCCTACGATGGGGACGCGGCCCTGTTGGAGGATGAGGAACTGCTGACGGAGGTGGTCTTCCTCTGCGAACACCCCACTCCCTTCCTGGGCTCCTTCGGAGAAGAATATCTGGAACTGCCGGCCCAGGTGGTGACCACGGCCATGAAAAGCCACCAGCGCTATTTCTCGGTGCAGAAGAAAGGGACCGAGGCTCTGAAACCCCGCTTCGCGGCGGTGCGCTGTGGCGGACAAGAACATCTGGACAACGTCGTGGCCGGCAACGAGCGGGTTCTGCGAGCCCGCTTGGCGGACGCCTTGTTCTACTGGGAGTTTGATCAGAAGAAAACCCCGGAAGAAAGGGTGCAGATGCTGGGGGCCGTGACCTGGCTGGAGGGTTATGGTTCCGTCCTGGACAAGACCCACCGGGTGGGCGCGCTGGCCGGCTGGCTGTGGGATACCGGGCTGGGCTGCGATGACGAGGCGAAGGCCACCCTGGAGCGGGCGGCGTTCCTGTGCAAGAGCGACCTGGTCAGCGAGATGATCAAGGATGGCAAGGAGTTCACCAAATTGGAGGGCTTCATCGGAGCTCGCTACGCGGAACTGGCGGGGGAGGATCCCGCCGTTTGTCGGGCCATCGAGCAACACTTCCTGCCCCGAAGCGCCACCGGCACCCTGCCTGTGGACCGCGTCAGCGCCGTGCTGTCCATTGCCGATCGCCTGGATAATTTGGCGGGTTGCTGGTTGGCCGGTTTTATCCCGACAGGGGCCAAGGATCCCTACGCCCTGCGGCGGCATGGGCTGGCCATCTTGCGTATTCTGCTGGAAGAGAAAGTCCAGCTGAACCTGGAAGAGGCCCTGGACAGGGCCTTGGCCCCCTTTGCCGCCACGGTGGGGGCCGAGGCGTTGCGGCAGGCCCGTGGAGAACTTGCCGAATTCCTGCAGACCCGTATACGGGGCTATTTCACGGACAACCTGGGCTTGGAGGCGGATGTGGCCCGTGCGGTCCTGCCCGTGCGCTGGCGCGACCCCGCCGATGCTCTGGATTGGGTGGAAGCCCTGACGCACTTCCGGGATCGGGAGGATTTCCAACTGCTGGTCACCGGCTTCAAGCGGTGCCGAAATATCCTCAAAGGCGGGGTACTGGCCATCGACGAGTTGGATGACTGTCTGGAGCGCTGGAATGAGGGCGGCCGGGGCCGCGCCGGCGAGGACTTCGGGGGCATGCCCGAGAAGGCGGAGCAGGCGTTGCAGACAGCCGTGGCTGCAGCGGCATCCGGCCTCGTGTCTGCCGAAACGGAGGGGGATTACGATGGGGTCTTCCGTTTGCTTTCGAAACTGGGGCCGGCCATCGATAGCTATTTCGAGCATGTGCGGGTGAATGTGGAGGATGAGGCCCTGACGGCCTTGCGTCATGCCTTTTTGCGGGAAATCCATGGCCTTTTTGCCAGATATGCAGATTTTACGGAAGTGGCATCCGCAGAAAGTTAGCCGTGGAAAACTTGCTGCGGGCCATTAACCGCTGCCAGGAAATGGTGAATCCCGGGTCCCATTCATGGAATGGGACCTTTTTTTGCGGCCTGGGCATCATTATTCATAAAGACTATTGACGGAACCGCGCGTTTGGGATAAGGTAATGGTGCGACTCAAAAGACAGACGGTTCCCATCCCTTGAGGTGCGTTAGCCTGGATTTTCCCGCTCGACAGATCCACTTGATCACTTGACACCTAAGTTCGCTCGTCGATTTACCCGTAACCAGCAAGGAGGTCTTGCTCAGGCGCGCTAAATGTGCGCAGGACATGCACCCGGGAATTATTTGTCGCCAAGCATCTGTGTTCGTCTGCTTATGAATCAAGCACGGCGGCACAGCAATCGTTCGCCTAACCATGTGTTGACTTGTTCAACGATGGGGGGAAAAAAGCATGAAAAAATTCACAATGTTCGCTTGCCTCGCGCTCACGCTGGCTTTTGCTCTGAACGCCTTTGCGGAGGATTATCCGCAGCGCGCTCTGGGCCATGACAGCGTGTTCCACGGTGGTAGCACCAGCTTTGCCAAAGATGTGTGCGACACCGTCTTCCTGATTGGTCCCTGGGGCTCCGACGCCCAGGCCAACGGCCAGTTTGAAGCTTCCTTCGACGGCCAAAATTCCAACGGCATTCCGGCTTGGAATGACTGGACTTCTGTCGATCTGACCGCCGGTAGCGCTGATTCTCACTGGCATGTCAGCAGCTACGAGGGCGGTGTCAATGGCTCTCTGGCCGCCTACTGCGGTGACGAGACCCTCGAGGCCTGCAGTGATGAGGATCCTGTGGGTGGCTACGGCAACGGCTGGGTTGACGTTCTGCAGTACAGCTATGCTGTCGCGGACCCCTCGGCTCCCTGCACGGTGACGGTCACGGGTGTTGCCTCCTCCAACACCGAGCCCGGTTATGACTACGTGTACTTCCGCTTCGAGACGGCTGATGGCCTCCAGGATGGTACTGAACCCTGGGATGGTGTGCACGATGCCGAAGCGTTCACTGCTAGCTTTGACTATAATCCTAGCCAGTACGTTGGTGAGAATGCCGACGAGATCCGCTTCCAGTTCGATTTCCGCAGTGACAGCGGCTACAGCGACCAGGATTGCCTGTACACGAGCGACGGTGGTGTCCGTATTGATGACGTGAACATTACCATCTCCAACGGCGGCCTGGACTACACCGAGAACTTCGACGATGGCGAACTGGGTGACTGGAATATTGTGACGCCTCCCAGCGTGGGCGACTTCGCCCAACTGTGGCAGAACCTCGCGGACAAGGATCCGTGCTTCTCCAACTACAGCGCCCAGGTGGGCTTCATCAACACCGGTGAGCAGGTGCCTGGCGTGGACGGTTCTCCTTGCGTCAACTGGTGCTATGGCCCCGGGGGCTACATCGTGAACACCACCGGTGGTGCTAGCCTTGATCCCAATGCCTACCTCCACAATGCTGTGGAGAGCCCCGTGCTGGATTGGCCTGCCGATCCGGCTTACATCGGCTGTGCCTTCACCTTCGGCGTCTATCGCCACGAGGATCTGACTCCCGATTCTCCGGGTATGTTCTACACCTGGAGCGTCCGCTCCGCGACTGCGGATGAGGACATCAACGAAGCGGACTGGCGTAACCGTAACTTCGTGTACTACGGTGGTCCGGATTACGTCCGCGCTGGTGATGACGTCAGCGATCTGCTGGTCCCGGGACGGACCAAGGTCCAGGTCCAGTTGGCTGCCTTTGAGTTGGGTTGGCAATTCGGCTACATCGGCGATGACGGCACGCCCGCTCCCTACTTCGACAATGTTCGGTTGAAGGCGTACTGCCAGGAAGGCCCTGCGATGAGCACGCGCGCCATCGACCTGGCCCAGGACAACTGGCCCGAGATCCAGATTCTGGACATGACGAACCTGGCCAGCAACAGCGTCCGGTTCGATATGGCCAACAACAACGGGACCCCGAACCAGACCCACAACACCCCGGGTGACTCCATTGTCGTTCAGATCGCATCGGTCCGCCCCGGTGGCGAATTGGTGTCCAACCGCCTGGTCTACAGCATGCAGCGCAACCCGGTCTTCGATTCCGTGCGTGACCCCAACTGGGGTGCCACCGGCTCTGTTGATGGCGTGCCTGTTGTGGGCGGCAACGGTCAGGTTATTGCCGACAAGTTCGCTTACGACCTGCCCGACACCGGCTTCCTGTTCCCCGGCGATGTGTTGCACTACTACATCGAGGCGACCGACGAGGCGGGTGGTGTTGCCCAGACGGCCACGTTGCCGGCTGATATCGAGGGCTTCGGTGATTTCAGTCACCCCCTGGCCTACAACCGCAACTACACTGTGCGGGCGTTGCCTACCGTGGATGCGGCCGGCGTCACGCCTAAGATCCTGTTCTGGAACGACTTCGCCAGCCGTGGTGGCGAGGACGAGTGGCTGTCCTCCCTGGACAACATCGGCCTGGAACTGGGTGTGCACTATGACATGTATTACACCAACGGTCCCAGCTCCGGTGTGGGCAACGGCCTGGGTGGCCGGGCCAGTGTCGAGCTGCTGTCCAACTACAACCACCTGCTGTACACCTCTGGTGATCTGGGCGCGATGACTCTGGGTGATGGCCGGAATGATCCGGGTGACGATGTCTCCTTGATCTCGAACTGGCTGTTCAACTATGAAGTGAACGCGTTCTTCACGGGGGATAACTTGGTTTCCGATCTGTCGGCGAACAACCATAGTAATTTCCTGGATACGTACATGAACGTGGTGTTCAGTACGGCCAACATCCTCACAAGCATCGGTAACCAGACGTCACCGTTGGTGCTGCCTGTTGCGGGCAACAGTGTGTTCTTCGTGACCCCCGCCTGGATTGCCTACGGTGGCTGCCCTGGTATCAACAACTTCGACGGTGTTCAGGCCGGCGAGGGTGCCGAGCGTCTGGCGCGGTTCACCAATGACTCTGGTGTGCCCAGCTACGACTACTCTGCGGCGACTCTGAACGTCATGGATAATGGCAACAAGGTCATCACCATGCCCTACGACCTGATGTTCATCCACACTGATCCGGAGAACATCCCGGGTAGCGGCCTGTCGGCTCGCGCCAGTGTGCTGAAGGAAGTGCTGAGCTACTTCGGCCTGGACGATCCCAGCTGGCAGCCCACCCCGGTTCCTGGTGTGGAGCAGTTCTACGCCAAGAACTACCCCAACCCGTTCAACCCCACCACGAAGATCGAGTTCAACATGCCGAAGGCCGGCCACTTGACTCTGAAGATCTACAACGTGCGTGGCGAACTGGTGAAGACCCTGATCGACGAGCAGCGTGCTGCCGGCGCCGACCACATCATGTGGGATGGCACCAACGATCTGGGTAGCCCCGTCAGCTCTGGCGTGTACTTCTACGAAGCTCGCGCCGCCGGCGAGGTCAGTGTCAACAAGATGGCCTTGGTCAAGTAGTCCTCCGGGATTGCTCAGCTTGGTCTGATCGGGAGCGGCCCCCTCAAGGGGGCTGCTCCTTTTTTACTTCCCGGTGTCAGAGCGATGACTGGAGATAACCCCCCTTTTTTACTGAAACCTTGAGGTTGACACGGTCCGTTCTGAATCCCTATATTTCAAGTGTCCATAAAAGGCCAATC
>PDQT01000258.1 GCA_002747875.1 bacterium DOLZORAL124_64_63 | reverse complement strand
GATGCACCGCAACTTCTACCTGGATACGCCGCGCTGCCTGGCCGCGGATTTCAGTCTGCCGGCAAGGCCGGATGTTTTCCTTGCCGGGCAGATCACCGGCGTGGAAGGATATGTGGAGAGCATGGCCTCGGGCCTGGTCACGGCCCTGCGCGCGGTGGCGCGCCTGCGCGGCTTGCCGTGGACGCCCCTGCCGCGCGAGGCCCTGCTGGGCGCCCTGCTGGAGGGCTTCCTCTTTGACCGGACCAGCGGGCGGCTCTCGCCCATGAACGCCAACTTCGGCCTGTTGCCGGATCTGGAGCGGCGGGTGCGGGGCAAGAAGGAGCGCAAGGAAGCCAAGGCCCGGCGGGCCGTGGAGGCCATGGCCGAGTGGGGCCGGGCCTCGTCGCTGATCCCCTGATTCAAGGAGCGGGTTCCCGTGCCGCGCGATGTCCTTTCCCCTTACCTGCAGCATCTGGGCACCGAGAAGGGCATGAGCCCCCTGACGCTGGAGGCCTACGGGCGGGATGTGGACGCCTTCCTGACCACCGCCGTGGCCTTCGGGATCCTGACCGAGCCCATCACCCCGGAGCAGTGGACCGCCCTGGAGGACCAGCGCGGCCTGCTGCGCGGGCACCTGGCCCTGCTGCGGCAGCAAGACCGGCAGCGGGCCACCCTGGACCGGAACCTGGCGGCCATCCGTTCCTTCTACCGATTCCTGCTGTTGACCGGCGCCATCGGTTCCGCCCCGGAGAATCTGAGCACCGGTCGGGGAGGCCGGGAGAAGAAACTGCCCCGGGACCTGACGGTGGACATGGTGCGCCGTCTGCTGGAGTTGCCGGACACGGGCACGCGGCGCGGGCTGCGGGATCGGGCCATGCTGGAGATGGTCTACGGGCTGGGCCTGCGGCTGGCCGAGCTGGTGGGGCTGGATCTGGGCAGCATCGACTGGCAAGAGGGCCGGGTGCGGGTCTTGGGTAAGGGCGACAAGGAGCGCGTGCTGCCCCTGGCCGGGCAGGCGAAGCAGGCCCTGGCCGCTTATCTTGAAGCCGGACTGGATCCCGATCTCTGGGCCCGCTACCGGCGCGGCGAACAAAGCGCCGTCGACAACGCGCGGCCCCTGTTCGAGGGGCGGCCCGGGCGCCGCATCGCCCGGCGCACGGTCCAGGACCGGGTGGCGCGCTACGCGCGGGAACTGGCGGGCGTGGCCGGGGTTTCTCCCCACACGCTGCGGCACAGCTTCGCCACCCATCTGCTGGAGGGCGGCGCCGGCATCCGCGTGGTGCAAGAGCTGCTGGGCCATCGCCACCTTTCGACCACCCAGATCTACACCCATCTGGGCCGGGGACGCCTGCAGGAGAGTTACCGCAACGCCCATCCCCGCGCCCGTTCCGACAAGAGGAAGTGAACGATGAATATTCGATCCACCACGGTCCTGGCGGTGCTCAAGGACGGCAAGGCGGCCATCGGCAGCGACGGCCAGGTCACCCTGGGCAACACCGTGGCCAAGAACGGGGCCGTGAAGGTGCGCGAGCTTTTCAGCGGCCAGGTCCTGGCCGGTTTCGCCGGCGGGGCGGCCGACGCCTTCAGCCTGTTCGAGAAATTCGAGGGGCATCTGGAGCGCTACCGCGGCCACCTGCAGCGGGCCACCGTGGAGATGGCCCGGCAGTGGCGCAGCGACAAGTACCTGCGCCGCCTGGAGGCCATGATGATCGTCATGGACAAGAACGACATCTACACCGTGTCGGGCAACGGGGACATCATCGAGTCCGATGACAACCTGGCGGCCATCGGCAGCGGCGGGCCCTACGCCCTGGCCGCGGCGCGCGCCCTGATACGGAACACGGACCTGGCCCCTGAGGCCATCTGCAGGCAGAGTCTGGAGATCGCCGGGCAGATCTGCATCTACACCAACACCAACATCACCGTCCTGGAAGTGGGCGGCGGCGAGGGAAAAAGCGCATGAGGATCAAGCAGATAGAACACACGGCGATGTGGACCTGTCCCGAGATCGTGGAGATGCTGGACCGGTACATCATCGGCCAGCAGGACGCCAAGAAGGCCGTGGCCATCGCCCTGCGCAACCGCTGGCGGCGCATGCAGCTACCGGAGAAAATCCGCGGCGAGGTGGTGCCCAACAACATCATCCTGATCGGGCCCACGGGCGTGGGCAAGACGGAGATCGCCCGGCGCCTGAGCCAGATGGCGGACCTGCCCTTCCTGAAGGTGGAGGCCACCAAGTTCACGGAGAAGGGCTACGTGGGGCGGGATGTGGACAGCATGGTGCGCGACCTGCTGGAGAACGCCATCAGCCTGGTCCGGCGGCGCAACGAAGAGCGCTTCCAAGCCGAGATCGAGAAGGCCGTGGAGGATCGCCTGGTGAGCATCCTCCTGCCGCCTTTGCCCGGCCTGGAGCAGGACGAGGAGCGCAGGGCCCGCTGGCAGCGCACCCAGGACAAGATCCGCACCCAGCTGCGGGAGAAGGTGCTGGAGGACCGCGAGGTCACCGTGGAGACGGAGCAGAGTTCCGTGCCCATCGCCAACATCTTCACCTCCGCGGGCGAGGAGTTCGACGCCAGCTTCGGCGAAAGCCTCAAGGGCATGTTCCCCAAGAAGAAAGCCAGCAAGAAGGTGAGCGTGGGCAAGGCCCGCGTCATGCTGCGCGAGCAGGAGGCCGAACGGCGCCTGGACATGGACCAGATCGTCTCCGAGGCCATCGGCCTGGTGGAGAGCGGGGGCATCATCTTCCTCGATGAGATCGACAAGATCGCCGGGCACACGGGCGGCAGCGGGCCGGATGTCAGCCGCGAGGGCGTGCAGCGGGACCTGCTGCCCATCGTCGAGGGCAGCGCCGTGAGCACCAAGCACGGGCCCGTCAAGACGGACCACATCCTGTTCATCGCCGCGGGCGCCTTCCACATGAGCAAGCCCAGCGACATGATCCCCGAACTGCAGGGGCGCTTCCCCATCCGCGTGGAGCTGCGCAGCCTCACCGAGGAGGATTTCCTGAAGATCCTACGGGATACCGAAGGCAGCCTGGTGCGCCAGTACGAGGCCCTGCTGGGCGTGGACAACTGCCGGCTGGATTTCACCCAGGACGCCCTGGAGGAGTTGGCCCGGCTGGCCGCGGAGCTGAACAAGCGCATGGAGAACATCGGAGCGCGGCGCCTGCAGACCATCCTGGCCCAGTTGCTGGACGATGTCCTGTACGAGGTTCCGGCCGTGCAGCATGCCACCCTGACGGTGGACCGCCCCTTCGTGCAGGAGCGGCTGGCCGGCATCATCCAGGACGAGGACCTGTCCCGCTACATCCTGTAGTGGACAGGCCCGCCGGATGGACTATTTTTGCGACGCGAACAACAACCCACCACCACTTCCCTGGAGGAACCGGACGTGGCAGATAAAATGGATTTCCTGGCCATCGACCACCACAGCTATGCCGACCTGCGCGCCATCCTGGACCTGGCCAAGGCGCAGAAGCCCCTGGCCCGCGCCCACAAGCTCCCGCACACCCACCCCAACCGCGTCCTGGCCTGCGTCTTCGCCAAGCCCAGCCTGCGCACCCGGATCAGCTTCGAGGTGGCCATGCGCCAGCTCGGCGGCGAAAGCCTGTTCATCACGGACAAGGAAATCGGCATGGGCACCCGCGAGTCCGTCTACGACGTGGCCAAGGTCATGAGTCGCTTCGCGGACGCCATCATGATCCGCTGGTTCGACGACGACGAGGTCGTCCAGCTGGCCAAGCACGCCAGCGTGCCCGTGATCAACGGCCTGACGGATCTGACGCACCCCTGCCAGGTCATGGCCGACATCCTGACCATCGAGGAGCACCTGGGCACCATCGAGGGCAAGAACGTGGTCATGGTGGGCGACGGCAACAACCTGGCCAACAGCTGGCTGAACGCCGCCATCCGCTTCCCCTTCAACTTCATCCTGGCCTGCCCCGAGGGGTACACCCCGGACGAGAGCATCATGAACAAGGCCGAGGCCGCCGGCGCCAGCTTCATGGTCACCCACGACCCGCGCGAGGCCGTCGAGGGCGCCCACGTCATCTACGGCGACGCCTTCTACAGCATGGGCCAGGAAGAGGAGGCCGTGCAGCGCCGCAAGGACTTCGCGCCCTTCCAGATCAACAGCGAACTGCTGCGGGCCTGCGATCCCGAGCACATCGTCATGCACTGCCTGCCCGCCCACCGCGGGGAGGAGATCACCGACGAGGTGATGGACGGCAAGCATTCGGTGGTCTTCGACGAGGCCGAGAACCGTCTGCACGCCCAGCGCGCCATCATCGCGACGGTGCTGAAAGGCGAGTAGGTCATCCTGAGCAGGAAGCACCGCATCCCTTTCCGTCGCGTCCTTCGGCTTCCCGTCCTTTGGCGCCGAAACCCGGGCCTGCGCGTCAGCCTCGTGCTGGCGGCAGGCCTGGTCTTTCTGGCTTCCTGCGCCGTGGTGGAGCCGCCCCCCGGCGGCCCCGTCGACAACATCCCGCCCTATCTGATGAGCGTCCAGCCGGACAGCGGCAGCACCGGGCTGGGGGAAGTGAAGGAACTGCGTTTCCGCTTCTCCGAGAAGATGGAGCGCGCCAACAGTTTCAGTTGGCTGTATTTCTTCCCGGATCAGCGCGTGCGCAAGACCAAGTGGAAGGGGGCCACCGAGGCCATCGTCTACCTGGAGGAGCCGCTGCCCGCGGACACCCTGGTGGTGGTGGAGGTGGCCGGCGCCATGCGCGACGCCCACAAGGTCAAGAACAAACGGAGCCGCCGCTTCCCCTTGGCCACCGCCGACAGCATACCCGACGGCAGCCTGGCCGGGATTCTGATTTTCGAGGAGAAGCCCCTGCAGGACGGCGTGGTGGAGCTGTACGGCCTGCAGCCCGACACCCTGGAATATTTCCGGCGCCCCATGATCCGGCGCACCGTCACCGACGAGCGGGGCGCCTTCGTCTTCCACTGGCTGCCCGTGCCCAGCGGCCCTTACCTGGTGCGGGCTTTCCAGGACAAGGACAACAACCTGCGGCCGGGCGAGAGCGATCCGCAACGCCTGTTGCCGGACACCCTGCTGGTGGATGCCACCGCGGGCATGGCCAACTTGGGTGTCACCACCCTCTACGCCCCCACGACGCCCGGTCGGCTGCTGGCCGATCCCTTTGCCGCCCCGTCCTGGGACGGCGCCGTGGGAGCCTGGGCCATGGCCGTCACCGAGTCGGACACCGGCTTCTATCCCGAGCCGGTGGCCGCCGGCCGGGGCGATTTCGGCTGGCTCAGCCCCGCTGAGGGCGGCGTCCTGAAGGAGGTGCGACCGGGCGTGAACAGGGTCATCTCCTTCGTGGATGTGGATGGGGACAGCGCCTTCAGCGTGGTGCCCGACACCCTGCTGGCCCACGCCCGCGGCATCGCATCCACGGCCGCCGACAGCGTGTCCTGGTTCCTGGAGCCCTGGGTGGTGACCGAGGGCGTGGAACTGGAGCCCGGCTTGGCCGCGCGCTTCCAGGTACCGGCCTGGGGAGACAGCCTCACGGCCTGGGAGGCACCACCGCCACCGCCCGCCGCCATGGACTTACCGAGCAGCCGGCCGGACAGCCTGCCGGCCCCTCAGCCGCCCGCAGAAAGAGAGAAAGCAGAACGATGAGCACCCCGCTGAACTTCACCAATCCGCTGACCTTCACCAAGATGCACGGCGCAGGCAACGACTTCGTCATGCTCGACGCCCGCGAGATGGGCGGCCTGCAGCTGGACACCGCCCGCATCGCCGCCCTCTGCGATCGCCGTACCGGCATCGGAGCCGACGGCCTGATCATCATCACCGACGAAGCGCCCGAAGGGGCGGACTTCCGCATGATCTACTTCAACGCCGACGGCGGCGAAGCCGAGATGTGCGGCAACGGCGCCCGCTGCAGCGTGGCCTTCGCCCATGCCCGGGGCCTTTGCCGGGAAGAAACCCGCTTCGCCACCTACAGCGGGGTGCTGACGGGGCGGGTCTTCGGACCCGAGGACATCCAGGTCAGCCTGCCCGCCTACCGGGACCTGGCCCTGGACGTGGATCTGGAACCCCGTGACGCGGCCTTCACCTCCCACCACACCTGCAACACGGGGGTGCCCCACCTGGTCATCCCCGTGGACGATACCGAGGCCGTGGACGTGGAGACCATGGGCCGGCACTACCGGCAGGATCCGTTCTTCGCGCCGGCCGGCACCAACGTGAACTTCGTGGCCCCGGCCGCCGGCGGCGACCATTTCCTGCTGCGCACCTACGAACGCGGGGTGGAGGCCGAGACCCTGGCCTGCGGCACTGGCGCTTCCGCCTGCGCGGTGGTACTGTGCGAGTTGGGCAGAACGGAAAGCCCGGTATCCCTGCTGACCCGTGGCGGCCAGCGGCTGCAGGTCACCGTCGACCGCGAGAAGCGGGGCCTGCTGTTGCGCGGCCCCGCCGTCACCAGTTTCCACGGAGAGGTCCTGATCCATGGTTGAGAAAATCTGGGAAATGCCTGCCGGTGTGTACACCGCCTTGGTCACCCCCTTCCGGGATGACAAGGTGGACAAGAAAGCCTGGCGCACCCTGATCCAGCGCCAGATCGACGGCGGCGTGGCCGGCATCGTGCCCGTGGGCTGCACCGGTGAGGCCGGGGTCCTGACCATGCGGGAGCGGGAGTGGCTGGTGCGCGCGGCCGTGGAGATGTGCCAGGGGCACAGTTGCGTCGTGGTGGCCGGCAGCGGCACCAACGGCACCGCCGGCACCCTGGAGCTGACGCGCAAGGTCAAGGAGTGGGGGGCGGACGCGGCCATGCTCATCTCCCCGTACTACAACAAGCCCCAGCAGCACGGCCTGGCCGCCCATTACCGCACCGTGGCCCGCAACGTGGATATCCCCCTGGTGCTGTACAACGTGCCGGGGCGTACCGCCGTGAACATCTTGCCCGAGACCGCGGCCGAACTGGCCGCCGAGCCCAACATCGTGGCCCTCAAGGAGGCCAGCGGCGATCTGGCCCAGATCGAGCGGGCCATCGACCTGTGCCCCATAAAGGTCTTCAGCGGCGATGACGGCCTGAACTTCAACATCTTCGGCCTGGGGGGAGACGGCACCATCAGCGTGGTGAGCAACCTTCTACCCGGTACCATGGTGCGCTTCTGGGAGGCCTTCGCGGCCGGGGATCTGAACCGCGCCTGGCCCTTGAGCCGCGCCCTGGATCCCGTCTGCCACGCCTGCTTCATCGAGACCAACCCCGTGCCGGTGAAGGAGCTGCTGCACCTGGCCGGCTTCTGCTCCCACGACCCGCGGCTGCCCCTGATGCCCGTGACGGAGGCCAGCCTGACCTTCCTGATGCAGTTCTACGAGGGCACCCTGGCGCCCATGCTGCAGCAGGACCGGGAGGCGCGACAGTGATCGATGTGGTGGTGCACGGCGCGCAAGGGCGCATGGGGCGGCTGCTGACGGCTCTGGTGGCCGCGGCGGATGACTGCCGACTGGCCGGTCTGGTGACGGAGCCCGGCCGGGACGCCGCCGTCGGGGAGTTCCACCCGGAGCTGGCCCTGATCGGGCAGGACCGGATGGCGGCCGAGCTGCCCGCCGGTTGCGTGATCATCGATTTCAGTCTGGCGCCGGCCCTGGAAGGTCTGTTGGCCCAGGCCCGGGAGCTGAACGCCGGGCTGGTCAGCGGCACCACCGGGTTCAGCCCCGCGCAGCAGAAGAAGCTGGCGGCCTTCGCCCAGGAGCGGGCGGTGTTGCACGCCAGCAATTTCAGCATCGGCATTCCCGCCTTGCAGATGCTGCTGCAGCTGCTGGCGCGCACCCTGCCCCGGGGTTTCGATGCCGAGCAGGTGGAGACCCACCACATCACCAAGGTGGACCGCCCCAGCGGCACCGCCCGCCATCTGGCCGAAGCCTACCGCCAGGTGCGGCCGGGCCAGGGCGAGGTACCCACGCACAGCCGGCGTCTGGGCGGGATCATCGGCGAGCACACCTGGACCTTCAGCGATGCCGAGGAGACCCTGGAACTGACCCATCGGGCCCATTCGCGGCAGGCGTTCCTGCGGGGCGTGTTGCCTGCGGTGCGTTTCGTGTCCGCGGCCCAGCCCGGTCTCTACAGCCTGACGGATGTGCTGCAGGGGCTGGCCGCGGGGTGTTGAAGCGGGAAGATGAAGAGGGAATCCATGGTCGGCGGGGCGCGCAAAGAAGAGGGCCCTCTGAACAGGGAGCCCTCTCGAAATGTATGGTCACCTTGCGGCCAAACGCTTCCCCGGGTAGGGCAAGCGGGGTCACCAAGTCCGCGGACTGGCCGACCCTGAGAGACTACTTGGAGAGACTACTTGGCCGCGGCGGCGGCGAAGCGGCTCTTCAGACGGGCGGCGCGGGTGCGGGGCATCAGGCCCTTGCGCGCGTGCACGTCGATCAGGCTATACATACGGGTCAGCGCGGCGGATTTCTCCTCCGGGCTGTACTGGCCGATGTTGGCCCGGAAGCCCTTCATGGCGGTACGCAGTTCGGCGCGGTTCTCGCTGTTGCGCACGTTCCGCTTCTTATTGGTGATCAGGCGTTTCTTGCAGCTTTTGTTGTGTGGCACGTCAAATAACCTCCGATTGGGACGTACAGGCGCGGCAATCTAACAGGAACAAGGCACCATGTCAAGGAAACCGGGCCCCAAAAGCCTTTCCCCCGAACTGGAGAACAAACTGGCCGCCCTGCCGGCCGCCCCCGGCGTGTACCTGCACAAGAACAAGCAGGGCAAGGTGATATACGTGGGCAAGGCCAAGCTGCTGACCAACCGGGTGCGCAGCTACTTCCATTCCCTCGAGCAGAAAGATCCCAAGACGCGGATGCTGGTCCGGCAGATCGAGGATCTGGACTACATCGTTACCGACAGCGCGGCCGACGCCCTGGTCCTGGAAAACCAGCTCATCAAGGAATACAAGCCCCTGTACAACGTGCGGCTGAAGGACGACAAGGCCTACCCCTACCTGCGGGTGAGCATGAACGAGCCCTACCCGCGCGTCTCGGTGGTGCGGCGCATCCAGGAAGACGGGGCCCGCTACTTCGGCCCCTTCACCAATGTCTACGCCATGCGCCGGACCCTGGGCTTTGCCGCCGGCGCCTTCCAGGTGCGGACCTGCCACCTGGATCTGCCGGAGCAGACGGTGGACCGGCCCTGCCTGGACCACCAGATCGGGCGCTGCGGGGCCCCCTGCGTGGATTATGAGACCCGCGAGGAATACGCCCGCAAGGTCCACCGGTTGGTGCGCTTCCTGGACGGCGCCAACGACGAGGTTCTGGACGAACTGCGCCGGGAGATGGCCCGGCACAGCGAGGATCTGCGCTTCGAAGAGGCCGCCAGGCTACGGGACCTGATCCGGCAGGTGGAGGACACCACCACCCAGAGCCGCCCCATCAGCGGCGTGACCGAGAACTGCGACCTGTGCGGCGTGGCCCGGCAGGGCAGCGAGGCCTCCGGCGTGATCCTGCGGGTCCGCGGCGGGCGCATCCTGACCACCCTGCACTTCCCGCTGACCGATAAGCTGGAGAGCGAGCGGGGCACCTTCATGGGGCACCTGCTGCGCGAGTACTACAGCCGGGCGGGGGACATCCCCCGGGAAATCTACCTGAGCTGCGAGGTGGAGGACCTGCCCAGCTGGCGGATCTACCTGAGCGAGCGCCGAGGCGGGCCCGTCCGGTTGGCCGTCCCCAAGCGCGGGGCCAAGAAGGAGGCCACGGAGCTGGCCCACACCAACGCGGCCTTCAAGCTGCGCGAGATGCTGATGAAACAGGACCTGCGCCGCCGCGACACCGTCACCCCCGCGGATATCCAGCTCCAGGAGGCGCTGGAGCTGCACACCGCGCCCAAGACCATCGAATGTTTCGACATCAGCAATTTCCAGGGCAAGGAGACGGTGGCCTCCCTGGTCTTTTTCAAGGACGGCAAGCCCCTGAAAAGCCGCTACCGGCGCTTCCGGATCCGCACGGTGCAGGGGATCGACGACTTCGCCAGCATGGCCGAGGTCCTGGACCGGTACTACGGCAAGCTGGTGGCCAAAGGCCTGCCGCCGGCGGATGTGGTCATGGTGGACGGCGGCGCGGGGCAGCTGGGCAAGGCGCGCGAGGTGCTGGCCAGCTACGGGCTGCATGAGACCCAGCTCATCGGCCTGGCCAAGAAGCAGGAGACCATCCACCGCGAGGGCGGAACCCTGAACCTGCCGCGCAGCAGCGAGGCCCTCAAACTGCTGCAACAGGTCCGGGACGAGGCCCACCGTTTCGCCATCACCTACCACCGCCTGGTGCGGGACAGGCGCACCACCGCTTCGGAGTTGGACCTGATCCCCGGCATCGGGAATATGAAGAAGCTGGCCTTGCTGCACCATTTCGGCTCCGTCCGCCAAATCCGCAAGGCCGGCCCCGAGGAACTGGCCGAGGTGCGCAGCATCAACCGCCATGACGTGGTGGCCATCCGGGAATTCTTCCTGAACCGGAAGGACGAACCGTGAACGTCTGGGATATGGCCGTGGACAGCTTCATGGGGCACGCCGGAGCGGAGAAAGGCCTGGCCCGAGCCAGCCTGGAAGCCATGCAGCACGATCTTGCCCGCCTGCGCGCCTGGGCCGAAGGCGAAGGGCTGGCCGGCCCGGGCCAGGTCAGGGACAGCCACCTGCGGGCCTTCCTGACAGTGACGGCCGCGGAACTGGCCGCCAGCAGCCGGGCCCGCCTGATGAGCACCCTCCGCGGATTCTTCCGCTTCCTGGTGGCCGAGGGGCTGGCGCCGCACGATCCCACAGCCACCGTCGCCATCCCGCGCAAGGGGCGCAAGCTGCCCGTGGTGCTGTCGGTCCACCAGGTGACCCGCCTGATCGAGGGGCAGAACGGCACCAAACCGGCTGAGCTACGGGACCGGGCCATCCTGGAGGTGCTCTACGGTTGCGGATGCCGGGTGAGCGAACTGTGCGGCATCGACCTGACGGATCTGGACCTGGAGGAGGAGATGCTGCTGCTGCGGGGCAAGGGCAGCAAGCAGCGCCTGGTGCCGGTGGGGCAGCCCGCCGCCGAAACGGTGCGCCATTACCTGGCCGACGGGCGCGGCGCCCTGCTGAAGGGCAAGACCGCGGCCGCTCTTTTCCTGAACGCCCGGGGCGGGCGGCTGTCGCGGGTTTCGGTCTGGAATCTGATCAAAAAAGCGGCCCGGGATGCCGATCTGTCCGGAGCTCTCAGCCCGCACACCCTGCGCCACAGCTACGCGACCCATCTGCTGGAGGGCGGAGCCGATCTGCGGGTGGTGCAGGAGCTGCTGGGACACGCCGATATCTCCACCACCGAGATCTACACCCACATCGACCGCACCTGGCTGACCGAAGCCTGGCTGGAAGCCCATCCGCGGGCGCGGTGAGAAGCCGCGCGCCCATCTTTGACATCACCTCCTCCTGGTGGTAGTTTTGCCCATTCGCTGCCGTGCCCGGCCTTCTTACCCGGCCCCGGGCGGTTTTATCGCACTCCATTCGGCCCAATCGCCAGGAAAGGCCCGCCGTGAGCGAGAAGAAGACCAAGAAGATCATCCTCAGCGGTATGCGCCCCACCGGTCACCTGCACTGGGGGAACTACACCGGCGCCCTCGAGAACTGGGCGCGCCTCCAGGACGAGTACACCTGCCATTTCATGGTGGCCGACTGGCACGTGCTGACCACAGCCCTGGACAAGGCCGATCAGATCCGCGCCAACAGCCGCGCCATGTACCTGGATTGGCTGGGGGCCGGTCTGGATCCCGAAAAGAGCATCATCTTCATCCAGTCCGAGGTGAAGCAGCACGCCGAGTTGAATCTGATCCTGGGCATGATGATCAGCATGGGCCGCCTGGAGCGGAACCCCACCTTCAAGGAGCAGATCCGGGATCTGAACATGCAGGGGGAGATCAGCTTCGGTCATCTGGGTTATCCCGTGCTGCAGGCGGCGGACATCCTGGTCTACCGGGCCCACGCCGTGCCCGTGGGGGAGGACCAGCTGCCCCACCTGGAGCTGACCCGCGAGATGGCCCGCCGATTCAACCGCTACTTCGGCAAGGTCTTCCCCGAGCCAGAGCCCATCGTCACGCGTTTTTCCCGCTTCCCCGGTACCGACGGCAAGCGCATGAGCAAGAGCCTGGGCAACACCATCGAGATCTCGGCCGGCCCGGAGGAGATCCGCAAGAAGATCATGCCCTGCGTGACGGACCCGCAGCGGGTGCGGCGCAACGATCCCGGCGACCCGGAAGTCTGCTCCGTCTACACCTGGTACCAGAAATTCCTGCCCGCCGAGGTCGAGGAAACGGCCGCCGAGTGCCGCACCGCCGCGCGGGGCTGCGTGGACTGCAAGAAGAAGCTGGCCGAAGGGGTTATCGAGCACTTCGCGCCCCTGCGCGAGCGCCGGGCCCGGTACGCGGACGACCCGGCCAAGCTGGACGAGATCATCGCCGCCGGCTGCGAGCGGGCCCGCCAGGTGGCCGCCGCCACCATGGATCAGGTGCACGACGCCATGGGTATCGGTTAGGGGCTGAATTGAGCGAGACGCACGCCGCAAATCAAGGGCCGGAAGACCTGAAGGAAGACCTGAAGTCCGGGGACCTGAAACCCGAGGATCTGAGGTCCGAGGAGAACACCGCCGCCAAGCCCGCCGCCGAGGGTGAGGCCGAGGGTGAGGCCGCACTCGAGGCTGATGTCGAAGCCGGCCCCGAATCCTGGAACCTGGACGCCCTGCCCCCGGAGCTGGACTATTTCCGCTCCAGCGAGGCCTACCAGGTGGAATTGACGGGTTTCCAGGGCCCCATGGATCTCCTGCTCTACCTGATCAACAAGGAGCAGGTGGATATCTATGATATCCCCATCGCCCGCATCACCGCCCAGTTCATCGAGCACATCAAGGTGATCCAGGCCGTCAGCCTGGACACCGCCGGCGAGTTCATCGCCATGGCGGCCACCCTGATGGTCATCAAGATGAAGATGCTGATGCCCAGCCACCGGGACGAGGCCGAGGACGAAGAAGATGATCCGCGCGCCGAGTTGGTCCGCAAGCTCCTGGAGTACAAGCGCTTCAAGGAGGCGGCCACGGCCCTGCAGAAGGCGGCGGAGGAACGCCGGCGCTACCACCTGCGCCAGACCCGCTTCCCGTTCACCGACCAGTTGGATCTGGAGCCCAAGCTGCGCATCGAGATGTACGATCTGCTCAGCGCCCTGGCCGGCATCTTCGACCGCATCCAGGCCAAGCCCGCCTTCGAAGTGGAGCGCGAGCCCTTCACCGTCGAAGAGAAGATGAGCCTCATCGAGGAGAAGATCGGCGGCGGCGGGAACGTGCGTTTCGAGGAGCTTTTCCAGGATGACGCCCTGAAGATGGAGGTCATCGTCACCTTCATCGCCATCCTGGAGATGGTCAAGCGGGGGCGCCTGCTCTTCCTGCAGACCGATGCCCACGGCGCCATCTGGCTGCAGCGGCCCGGCGTGGCGGGCGAGGCGGACGGCGTGCACGAGCAACGCACCTTCGAGGAAGACAGCGACGGCCGCGCCGAGGGCGCCATCAGCTCCCTCGACGATGATGAGGTTCTTCGGGAGGAAGAGAATTGAAGCGGGAAATCGAAGCCCTGCTGTTCGCCACGGACAGCCCCCTGACCATGGCCCGGCTCAAGAAGCTGCTGCCCGGCACCGAGACCACGGACATCCGCAAAGCCCTCCAGGAACTGGAAAAGGATTACGAGGAAGCCGGCAACGCCTTTACCGTGGTGGAGTTCGGCGGCGGCTGGCAGATCGCCACCCGGCCGGAGTTCTCGCCCATCGTCGAACGCATGCTCAAGGGCCGCCGCTTCACGCGCCTGTCCAAGGCCGGCCTGGAGGTGCTGGCCATCATCGCCTACCGGCAACCTCTGACCCGCCTGGAGGTGGATACCATCCGCGGCGTGAACAGCAGCGGCGCCATCAGCACCCTGACCGAGCGCAACCTGGTCACGGTGGTGGGCCGCAGCCAGAGCGTGGGCAATCCCCTGCTGTACGGCACCACCCGCGAGTTTCTCAACCACTTGGGGCTCAAGGGCCTGGGGCAGCTGCCGGACCTGCCCGATCTGGAAGGCGTGGTCGAGAGCCCGGACAAGCTGAAGGAATTCGCCACCCAGATCGGCCGGGATCTGACCGACGAGGAGCTGGAAGAGTACTTCGCCGCGCCGGAGGCGGATCGTCCCGATGTCGATGATGCCGCCGCCGCAGAGGCGAGCGAACCTGCCGCAGAGGCCGAACCCGCAGAGGAAACCCGCGAACATGGCCAATGACGCCACCATGCGCCTGAACAAATTCCTGGCCCGAGCCGGCCACGGCAGCCGCCGGGCGGCTGAGGAGTTGGTGCGCCAGGGCCGGGTGCGCATCGACGGCGCGGTGGTCACGGATCTGGGTCGGCAGGTGGACCCGGACACCCACACCGTCACCGTGGACGGAATCCCGGCGGAGATGCCCCGGGACTACCGCGTCTACGCCTTCCACAAGCCCCTGGATGTGGTCTCGACCCTCAAAAGCCAGGGGGGGCAGGCCAGCCTGGAGCCCTTCCGCCTGGTGGCCGGCATCCCCGCGCGTTTCGTGCCCGTCGGTAGACTTGACTCCGAGTCCACGGGGTTGCTCCTTTGGACGGACGACGGGGACCTGAACCAGGCGCTCTGCCGCCCCGACACCGGGGTCTGGAAGACCTACGAGGTGGAACTGGGAGCGGACCTGCCCCCGGCCAAGATCCCGCTGCTGACCGATGGCAAGCTGCTGATCGATGGGCGGGCGTGCCGGCCCTGCCGCCTGGAGATGGCTCCGGACCGGACCTCGCGCCACTGGATCATGCGCTTGCACGAAGGCCGGCGCCGCCAGATCCGGCGCATGTTCAAAAAAGTCGGCCTGAAGGTGGTGGCCCTGCATCGGGTGGCCGTCGGGCCCGTGGAACTGGGATTGCTCAGGCCCGGAGATTTCCGGCGCCTGAATCACGATGAAGAGCAGGCCTTGCGCCGGGCCGTCAGCGGCCCGCGCAGCCAAGACGCGAAACCGCGAGGCCGGCGAGGCTCCAGATCCCGCCGACCGGGCGGGACCCGCCGGCGCTGACCGGCAGGCGAAGGGGAAAAAAATGGTCGACTTCAGCAACCTTTTCCGCCCCGGCATCCAGACCACCAAGCCCTACGCTCCGGGCAAACCCATCGAAGAGGTGCAGCGTGAACTGGGCCTCGAGCGCGTCATCAAGCTGGCCAGCAACGAGAACCCCGAAGGCCCGCTGCCCGCGGTCATCGAGGCCATCCACAAGGCTGCCCGGGATATCAACCGCTACCCGGACGCCGCCTGCTACAACCTGACCAGCAAGCTGGCCGAACACCTGGACGTCACCCCCGAAAGCATCATCTTCGGCAACGGCAGCAACGAGGTCATCGACATGCTGATCCGGGCGCTGGTCAGCCCGGGGCAGAACGTGGTCTTCAGCCACCACAGCTTCATCGTCTACCATCTGACGACCAGCGTGCACTTCGAAAGCGGCCGCCCCGTGCCCCTGATGGCGGGCGACAAGCACGACCTGCAGGCCATGGCCGACCAGGTGGATGAACAGACCAAGCTGGTCCTGGTCTGCAACCCCAACAACCCCACCGGCACCTACAACACGCGGGAAGAATTCGACGCTTTCCTGGCCCGCATCCCGGAAAACGTCATCGTGGCCGTGGACGAGGCCTACTACGAATACGTCATGGCCGACGACTACCCGCAGACCATGGACCTGCGCGCGGACCATCCGAACCTGGTGATCCTGCGCACCTTCAGCAAGATCCACAGCCTGGCCGGCCTGCGGGTGGGCTACGGCGTGGGGCACCCCAGCCTCATCGGCCAACTGCACAAGACACGCGAGCCCTTCAACGTGAACATGCTGAGCCAGGCGGCGGCCATCGCCTGCCTGGAGAACTGGCACGAGGTGGAAGGGCGCGCCCGCCGCAACCGCGAGCAGCTGGAATGGATGGCCGCGGAGCTGACCGCCCTGGGCCTGCAGGTGGTGCCCAGCCAGACCAATTTTATTTTGGTGCGCTGCGACGGAGATGCTGGTAGATTGACCAACGAATTGCTGCACAAGGGCGTTATCGTGCGCCCGATGCACGCCTTCGGCCTGGGTGAGGGGGCCCTGCGCATCAGCGTGGGCCTGCCCCAAGAGAACCAGGCCTGCATCACCGCTCTCAAGGAGATTCTTGCCTGATGGCCGCTACGGCACCTCAGCCCGCCGCCAACAATCCGCTGGCCCTGCGCCGGCCGGAACAGCCGGACACCTTGGTGAAGGTGTCGGACTCGGTCGTGTTCGGCGCCGGGGATGTGGTGCTCATGGGCGGACCCTGTGCCGTGGAAAGCCTGGCCCAGATCCTGGAGACGGCGCGCGCGGTCCAGGCCGGCGGCGGCAAGATGCTGCGGGGCGGCGCCTGGAAACCCCGCACCAGCCCTTACGCCTTCCAGGGCTTGAAGGAAGAGGGTCTGGAATTGCTGGCGGCCGCCCGCCGGGAAACCGGCCTGCCCGTGGTGACGGAGGTCCTGGATCCCCGGGATGTGGAAACCGTGAGCGCGGTGGCGGACATGCTCCAGATAGGCAGCCGCAGCATCCAGAACTTCCCCCTCCTCAAAGAGGTGGGGCGCAGCGGCAAACCCGTGCTGCTGAAGCGGGGCATGATGACCACCGTGGAGGAGTGGCTTTCCAGCGCCGAGTACATCCTCTGCGAGGGTAATGACCAGGTCGTCCTGTGCGAGCGCGGCATCCGCACCTTCGAGACCAGCCTGCGCAACACCCTGGATGTGGGCGCGGTGGCCGTGCTCAAGGAGCGCACCCACCTGCCCGTGGTGGTCGATCCCAGCCACGCCGCCGGAGACTCCCGTTACGTGGCCGTCCTGGCCCGGGCCGCCGTGGCCGCCGGTGCCGACGGTCTGCTGGTGGAAACCCACTGCCGTCCCGCTGACGCCCTCAGCGACGCCGGCCAGAGCCTGTCCCCCCGCCAGTTCCAGCTCCTCGCCGATGAGTGCCGCGCCGTGGCCCAAGCCGTGGGACGGACCCTTTGAGCGACAACAGCCACCAGTTCCAGCCCGAAAAATGGCGTCATCTGACGGATGACCTGCTGCCCCGGGATGCCGTCATCGCCATCGACGGCCCCGCCGGTAGCGGCAAAAGCACCACCGCCAAGGCCCTGGCCAAGCGTTTCGGCCTGCTGTATATCGACACCGGGGCCATGTACCGCGCCATCACCTTGGCCGCCCTCACGGCCCGCGTCGACCTGCAAGACGAAACCGCGCTGGTCGCCCTGGCCGCCAATGCCCAACTGGAGTTGAAGACCGGCAAGGGAGAGATCGGGGTCTTCTGGGACGGACAGGATGTCTCCCAGGCCATCCGCGCCCCGGAGGTGGATGCCGCCGTCTCCCTGGTGGCCAGCCACCCGGGCGTGCGCGCCATCATGGTGGCGCACCAGCAGCGCCTGGGACGGCGCGGCGGCGTGGTGATGGAAGGACGGGACATCGGCAGCGTCGTCTTTCCTCTGGCCACATCCAAAATTTTCCTGCACGCCGATCTGGAAGCCCGAGTGGAGCGCCGTTTCCGCCAGAACCGCGAACGGGGCCACCCCGTCAGCCGCGAGGAACTGACCCGGGATCTGGCCGCCCGCGACCGCCAGGATAGCGAGCGCAGCACCAGCCCCTTGACCATCAGCCCCGATGCCCACGTCATCGACAGCAGCGCCATGAGCCTGCAACAGCAGAACGACGCCTGCGCCCTGGCCTGCCTGGTCAACCCGGCCCTGGACGCGGAGGTGGACCGCGACCCGCTGACGGCCAAACAGGGGCTGGGGGCCAAGTACCGCATCGGCTATGGTCTGTTCCGCGCCTTCGGGACTTTCTGGGGCATAAAGGAATACGGAAACGATGGCGGCCCCGTGCCGCCCGGCTGCATCCTGGCCTGCAACCACATCAGCCTGTGGGACCCGCCCTTGGTGGGAAGCACCCTGCGGCGGCAACCGGTCAACTCCTTGGCCAAGGCCGAGTTGTTCCGGATCTGGCCCCTGGGCCCTTTATTCCGCTGGCTGGACAGCATCCCCATCCGGCGCAAGGGGTATGACCGGGAGGCCTTCAGCAGCGCCTCCGAAAAACTGCAGGCGGGACACAATCTGCTGATCTTCCCCGAGGGCACCCGCCAACCCATAGGCCGCCCCGGGAAGACGCGCAGCGGGCTGGGGATCCTGGTGCAGGCCACCCTGGCGCCCATGGTGCCCATCTTCATTCGCGGCAGCTACGGCAAGACTCCGCTGGGTTCGCGACTTTCACCCCTGGAGGTCAATTACGGGCCCATCGTGCGCTGGCATGGTCTGCAAGCCATGTTGCAGACGCTGGACAAGAAGGAAGTCAGCCGGCGCATCGGGAATCTGTGCACCGCCGCCTACGAGGAGTTGCAGGCCCGCAGCTTCGAGCGCACGCCCCAGACGGCTTTCGAGAAGAAGCTGGGGGAGCAGCAGGCCCGGAGTTTCGCCAAACGGCACCGGAAGCTCTTTGGCGGTGGTGTGCGGAAGAGTGCGGAGTGAAGAGCTTATAGTGAAGAACTCATAGTTCTGCGAAACCTCGCTTGTGAGCGAGGTCCTCTCATTTTTGGGCGTTCTTTTCTGTGTCGTGATCTGAGGCGGCATTTTCCCTGATTTAAATATTTTTTGTCTTATAAAATGCCCGCCAGCGGGTAGTTTTTGGGTGGGGAGGGGGTTTTGGTTCAAACCGGGCGATCATGCTTCTGAAAGCCATGGCCTCGTTGGCGGGACGGGCTGATTCAGGGGCGTGGATACCCCCAAAGAGCCCCGCACCCAGATCCACGTCCATCACTGCCCCGAGTGCGAAAAATCCCACATCACCACCAGCCGCAGAGAAACCGAACTTACCCCGGCGGAATACGAAAAACAGGCCTGCGACGCCCGCGTTGCCACCGACGACGGTCCCAACAAATCCGCCATCCCGCCCGCGGCAAGAGCCGCCAGGCAGACGCAAACCCAAAGAGCGTTGACCCAACCAAGCCGACCAGTATCCCGACGACCTGAACTGCACAAGAGGTTACCGGGAAATTCGATACGATGGCCCTGCCAAAACCTCCCCCGAATCCCCTCCCCAAAACCCCTTGCGCCCTTGCCCGGAGCCGACTATCTTTCTACGCTCGCCGTGGACCATAGAGGTCCCGGTGCAATTCTATGTCACTAGGAGGCAACCTTTCATGACCACCAACCCCAATCCCGGTTCCGAAGAGGCGCGCGAAGAGCACCAGCCCGCGGCTCCCGCGCCCGCTCCGGAAAGAACCCGCAAACCCCATCGGGACGACGATGACGACAACTCCGCCGCTGATGTCATTCCGACTCCCTCCGCCCCGAAGCTCAGCACCAGTTTCGAGGCCGACAGCATCGTCAACTTCGACTTCCGCGAGGAAGAAGGCGAAGACAGTGATCTGAGCCCCGAAGAGATGCTGGCCCTGATGAACCAGTACGAAGAGACCCTGACGGATATCCAGGAAGGCCAGATCCTGCCCGGTACCGTCATCGAGGTCCGCGAGAACGAGGTTCTGCTCAACATCGGCTTCAAGAGCGAGGGCGTTATCGACCTGAACGAGTTCGGCGCCAACTCCGTCGCGGAGGGCGACACCTTCGATGTTTTCCTGGAGAAGCTGGAGAACCAGGACGGCCTGGTCGTGCTCTCCAAGGAACGCGCCGACTTCCTTAAGGTCTGGGACAAGATCAAGGTCGCGCACGAGAACGGGGACATCGTCACCGGTACCGTCGACCGCAGGATCAAGGGTGGTTTGGTTGTCAAGCTGTGGGGTGTGGACACGTTCCTGCCCGGCAGCCAGGTGGCCCTGCGCCAGGTCCCCAACCTGGAAGACATGATCGGCGAGGAAATCCAGTGCCGCATCATCAAGAAGAACAAGCGCCGCCGGAACGTGGTGGTCAGCCGTCGTATCGTCCTGGAGCTGGAGCGCGAAGAGAAGAAGCGCCAGCTCATCTCCGAACTGGAGAAGGGGCAGGTCCGCAAGGGTGTCGTCAAGAACATCACGGACTTCGGTGCCTTCGTCGACCTGGGCGGCATCGACGGCCTGCTGCATATCACCGACCTGAGCTGGGGCCGTGTGCAGCATCCCAGCGAAGTGGTGGCCATCGGCCAGGAGATCGACGTCAAGGTCCTGGACTTCGAGGAAGAGCGCGAGCGCATCAGCCTGGGTCTGAAGCAGCTGCAGAGCTACCCCTGGGATGACGTGGAGGCCAAGTACCCCGTGGAGAGCATCGTCCGCGGTCGCGTGGTCAGCATCACCAACTACGGCGCCTTCGTGGAGTTGGAGAAGGGTGTCGAGGGTCTGATCCACATCAGCGAGATGAGTTGGACCCGCCACATCAAGCACCCCAGCAAAGTCGTCAGCATCGGCGATGAGGTGGACGTGATGGTGCTGAAGATCGACAAGGAGAACGAGAAGATCTCCCTGGGTCTGAAGCAGTGCGAGTCCGACCCCTGGCTGACCCTGATCGAGCGCTACCCCGTGGGCAGCGTCATCGAGGGCAAGGTGCGCAACCTGACCGACTTCGGCGCCTTCGTCGAGGTCGAAGAGGGCATCGACGGCCTGGTCCATATCAGCGACATGAGCTGGACCCGCCGGGTGCGCCACCCCAAGGAGCTGCTCAAGCGCGGGGACGAGATCAAGGTGCAGATCCTGGACATCGATGCCGGCAAGCGCCGCATCAGCCTGGGCATCAAGCAGATGATGGAGAACCCCTGGCCGACCCTGGCCGAGGAGTACCCCATCGGCCGCGAACTGGACGGCACCGTCAGCCGCATGCTGGATCATGGCGTGATCGTGGGCATGGGCGACGACCTGGAGGGCTTCGTGCCCCTCAGCCACATCGGCATCCCCAAGCTGGACAAGCCCCAGTACTACCTGAAGGAAGGCGAAGAGGTGGCCGTCAAGGTGATCAAGATGGACACCGAGAACCGCCGCATCGTGCTGAGCATTGCCGAGCGTCTGAAGGATGACGGCGATGGCGCCCTCGACAACTTCATCGAAGCCCACCCCCGCATGGAGGACGTGGTGCTGGCCGATGAGGAAGGCGAGAGCGGCGACGACTTCGAGGACCTGAAGGAAGACCGTGGCCCCGGCGGCAACGCCGAGGAAGAGCAGAACTAGTCCGTCGGCACATCCGGTCCCTGACCGGTGATCCGCCTGTGAGAGGGGCGGGGGTTTGACCCCGTCCCTCTTTATCATGACCCCGATTGCTAGAAAGATGAACATGAAGGACCAATTGCGGGAGTTGACGGTACTGAACGCGCCATCGGCCGCCCCCATGGCCGACGAGCCCGCCATCCGCGTGGCCTTCTGGACCCTGGGCTGCCGGCTGAACCAGTACGACACCGAGGGCATGAAGACGGCCATGGTGGGCCGCTTCGCCGTGCGCGTGGTGCCCTGGAGCGCGCCCGCCGATGTCTTCGTGCTGAACAGCTGCACCGTCACCAGCAAGGCCGACCAGGAGTGCCGCCGGCTGGCCCGCCAGGTCAAAAGACGCAACCCCGCGGCCAAGGTGGTGGTGGCCGGCTGCTACGCCCAGACCCAGCCCGACGCCCTGCTGAACGTGCCCGAGATCGATGCCGTGGTCGGCAACACCAACAAGGACGATGTGGTCCAGTGGCTGCCTCGGGTCCTGGGCGCGGACCATCCTCTGCTGGCGGTGGAGCCCTTCCCGGAGCATCCCGTTTTCGACTCGCCCCTGATCGACAGCTTCAGCGGGCGCAGCCGGGCCTTCGTGAAAATTCAGGACGGATGCAACCTGCGCTGCACCTACTGCCTCATCTGGCAGGCGCGCGGTCCCGGTCGCAGCCGCAGCCAGGACGATGTGCTGGCCCAGCTGGGCATGCTGGTCAACGCGGGCTATCCCGAAACCATCCTGGCCGGCATCCATCTGGGCGGCTACGGGCGCGATCTGCGGCCCAGGGTGAAGCTGACCGACCTGCTGGGACGCTGCCTGCGGGAATATCCGCAGCTGCGCATCCGGCTGAGCAGCATCCACCCCAACGAGGTCAGCGACGATCTGCTGGCGCTGTACCGCAACCAGCCCAACCTGCGCCCGCATCTGCACATCAGCCTGCAGAGCGGCAGCACCAGCGTGCTGCGGCGCATGAAGCGGCCGTACGATGGGCCCCGGGCCTGGGACGCCATCAGCCGGGCGGCGGCGGTGGGGCCCGGCTTCGGCATCGGCGCGGATATCATCGTGGGCTTTCCCGGCGAGACGGACGCGGAGTTCGAAGACACCCGCCGCATGGTCGAGGAGCTGCCCTTCAGCTATCTGCACGTGTTCCGCTTCTCACCGCGCCCCGGCACGCCGGCCGCCGACATGACCGACGCCGTGCATCCGGAAACCATCACCCGACGCAGCAGCATCCTGCGGAAGCTGGCCGCCCGGAAGCAGGCCGCCTTCGAGAGCGCCTTGGTCGGCGGCGAGCGCGAATGCGTCCTGGAATCCGAAGCCCAGACCGAAGGATTCCGCGCGGCCACCACCGACAACTACGCCACGGTGGAGGTGCCGGACACGGGCCTGCCCACCGGCACTTTGGCGGCCGTGCGCATCACCGGCCAGGGAGATGGTCCCAGCACCGGCAAACTGCGCGGTCAGGTCACCCGCATCATCCGCGAAGCCCAAGGAGAGTCCGCCGTTGGCTGATTTCCACAGCGAACTGAAACCCCTGCCCGCACCCAGCGAGCGCGGCGACGGCTGCAAGGTCTACATCGAGACCTACGGCTGCCAGATGAATGTCTACGACACCCAGGCCATCGGCGGGTTGCTGGAACGGGACGGTTTCGTCTCCGCCCGGGATTTCTTCGAGGCCGATGTGGTCCTGCTGAACACCTGCAGCGTGCGCGAGCTGGCCGAGCACAAAATCATCAGCCGGGTGGGGGAGATCCGCCGCCAGCGGCGGAATGCGGACCTGCCGGCGGTGACCATCGGGATCTGCGGCTGCATGGCCGAACGCCTGGGCCCGGAACTGCGCAAGGGCGCCAACCGTGTGGATCTGGTTGTGGGCGTGGACAGCTACGACAAGCTGCCCGGCATGCTCCTGGAACTGGAAACGAGAAACGGGACGCGCCGGCACCGCGTGGCCACCGGCCACCGCAGCGACGCCCACTACGTGGCCCCGCCCGAATCCTATCCCGTGAACAACAGCCACCTGGTGACCATCCACAAAGGGTGCGACTACAAGTGCACCTACTGCATCGTGCCCTACACGCGCGGGCCCCAGTCCGAGAAAAGCCCCGATGACATCATGGCCGAGATCCGCATGCTGGTGGATGCCGGCGGCGAAGAGGTCACCCTTCTGGGCCAGAACGTGACGGCCTACAACTGGCGCGGCGGGCTGGATTTCGCCGCCCTGCTGGAGCAGGTGGCGACCATCGAGGGGCTGCGGCGCATCCGCTTCCTGACGGGCCACCCGCGGGATATGCACCCGCACACCATGGACGCCATCGGCGCCCTGGAGAAGGTCTGCCCCTGGCTGCACCTGCCCATCCAGGCGGGCAGCAACCGTATCCTCAAACGCATGAAACGCCTCTACAAACGCGAGGAGTACCTGCAGATGGTGCGCTACGCGCGGCGGGTCATTCCGGACGTGACCTTCAGCACCGATATCATCGTGGGCTTTCCCGGCGAGACGGAAGAGGATTTTCAGGCTACCCTTGAGGTCATCCGCGAAGTAAAGTACGATCAGATTTTCTCTTTCAAGTACAGCGAGCGGCCCGGGGTGCCGGCCGCCAAGCTGGCGGACGACGTGCCCCTGGAAGTGAAGAAACGCCGTCTGGCCGAGGTCATCGCCCTGCAGGAGGAAATCTGGAGCGGCATGGCCCGGGAACTTGTAGGGAAGACATTCCGCGGCATTGTGGAAGGGCCGGCGCGGCACCAGGACGGATTCTGGCGCGTGCGCACGGCCAACAACCGAAAATTTGTGGTGGATGGTTCCGACCACGCGCCCGGCCTGAAGATCGGCGACGCCGTGTCCTCGGTCATTACCGGCTGCCGCAACACCACGTTCCTGACGGGGCCCTGAGCCCGGCGGGGGAGAGGCTTTCATCATGTGGATCTTGCGAGGGATCATCTTTCTGGTCCTGCTCGTTGGGCTGGTCTATTTCTTCGTCGCCAACGCCGGCCAGGTGGTGGACATCAACTTCTTCGGAAAGCAGTTTCTGGAAGTGTCCATCTACTGGGTGGTGGTGGTCTGTTTCGCCATCGGGTTCGCTGCCAGCTTCCTGCTGGCCGCCATGCGCGAGTTCCGCTTCCGGCGCACCATCAGCGGTCTGAAGAAAACCCTGGCCGCCAAGGACCGGGAGATCCACGATCTGCGCACCATGCCCCTGCGCAAGGACGAACCCGGCCGCGGCAAATCCGGTGACGACAAGCCCCTGGAAGGAAAGGCGGAAGGCGGTGCTTGAGTATCTGCCCTGGGTGATCGGCCTGCTGGTCGTGCTGGGTCTGGTGGCCTACGTCTGGAATGAATTGAAGGAGAAGCGCGCGCCCCAGAATCCGCAGGAGCGCTACCACCAGGCCCTGGAACGCTGGCTCGACGGAGATCTGGAGGGAGCGACGGAACTGCTGGAGAAGCTGGTCCAGGATCATCCCGAAACCATCGACCCGTATCAGCAACTGGGAACCCTGCTGCGCCTGCGCGGCGAACCCGAGCGGGCCGCCGCCCTGCACCGCAGCCTGACGGTGCGCCGGGACCTGAGCCGCCCCCGCAAGGTAGCCGCCGGGCTGGCCCTGGCCGAGGACCTGCTGGACATGGAGCAGTGGGACGCCACCCGCAAGGTGCTGGACGATCTGATCCGCGACGCCTCCGGCACCAGTCCCTACTGGCTGGCCCGCTTCCGCCACTGGCACGGTAGCGGCAACCGGCCCGAGGCCGCCCGCGCCCTCAAGCAGGGCGCCCGTTCCGTTCCCGAACCCGAAAGAGAAACGTTCCAGCGCCGCTACGCCGCCTATCAGCTGGATCGCGCCCTGGAAGCGGTGCGCGCCGGAGATGGCGGAGAGGCCCGCGCCCGCCTCAAGGACGTCAGGAAGATCCCCCTGGCCCACATCCGGGAACGGCTGGTGCGAGCCATGCTGGCCGCGGCCGAGAACAACCCCACTAAGGCCCTGACCGTAGCCGCGGAAGATCTGCTGGACAACCCCGCGGAACTGGCCATCCTGCTTCCTCTTCTGCAACAGGTGCTGTTGGAATCCGGGCAGTTCACGCGCACCCTGCCCATCCTGGAGCGGGCCTGCCAGGCGGAGCACGCGCCGCCCGACATGTGGGTGCATCTGGCCTTGCTGTATGAAAAACTGGGCGAGCGCGACAAGGCCATCCATCTGCTGCAAGCCAAGAGCGGCCGGGGCCAGCTGACCCCCGACAAGGCGGTCCCCTTCCTGCGTCTGCTGGCCAAGGAGATCGCCGGCACGGATTTCGGCCGGGTATGGAGCCTGCTGGATATGCCCCGCGATGAGCGCCACTGGGTGTGCCGGACCTGCAGTCAGAGCCTGCCCCATGTGCGCTGGTTCTGCCCGGCCTGCCACGACTTCGACAGTTATGTGGTCCGGAGCGCCAAAGATCCGGAGCGCCCCAAGCCCAGCGGTCAGGACGCAAGAGTTCCAAGAGAAACTGTTCCAAGAGAAACTGCTCCAAGAGAAAGTGGTCTGGCATGAGGCCCCCTCTACCACTGATTCTGCTCTGCACCCTGGCGGCCTTGGTGGTGGTGCCGGTGTTGGCCGGCATGGACCAGGTCGTCGGCCATTTCACGGCCGGCCGCTACGCCGACGCGCGGGCCGCCCTGGCCGGTTCCGCGGAAGAAGGCCGCCCCGCCGAAGCCATCCTCTGGCGCAGCCGCCTGGAATCGGATCCGGACAAGGCCGATGCCCTGCTGGTCTCCGGTCTGGAGGAGACCACGCTGCCGGCAGCCACCCGCGCCGGTCTGGCTCTGCAGCTGGCCCATCTGCGCTTTGCCCGGAATGACCACCAGGGAGCTTACGATATCCTCCAGCCTTTTCTGTCCGCAGAGACGGTGGATCTACCCGGCGAAGGGCTGATCATCGCGGCCCTCTGCCAGCGAGCTATCGGCAACCTGCAGCGCGCCCGAGAGTTTCTGGCAGCTATCAAGCCGGAGGATCCTGCGTTCACCTCGGCCCGTTACTTCCTGGGGGATATCGGCCTGCAGGATGGTGACGACGAACTGGCCCTCCGCTATTTCGAATCCGGGAACCACCACGCCGACACCGACCCGCGCCTGCAGGCCGGCCGATGGCGCGCCCTGCGGGCCGCCGGCCAGGACGACCAGGCGGACACCATCTTGAAAGACCTGCGGCAGAATCATCCCTCCTGTCTGGCCCTGGTGGAGATCGACCGGGTCCTGCGCCAGGAGGAAGATGAAGAGCAGGCCCGCCTGGGCACCCATCGGGAAGCCCCGCGCGACACCCTGGCCACCGCTCCGGTGGCGGCCGGCCGCTACGCCCTGCAGCTGGGGGCTTTCAGTGATCGCGGCCTGGCCCTGGACTACCAGCGCCGCCTGGCGGACATCTTTCCGGATCTGAAGATCATCGAGGCCCGGGACCAACGGGGGCAATTCCTCTACAAGGTGCGGACCGGGTCCTTCGTCAACCCCGCCCGGGCCCGTAGCGAGGCCCGCCGTCTGAAGAACGAACACAAACTGGAAATCATCGTCGTCGAGACGGAGGCGACCTTCGGCAACGACCGCTGAGATCCCTATGAGCCCGAA
>PDQT01000050.1 GCA_002747875.1 bacterium DOLZORAL124_64_63 | reverse complement strand
GACAGCCGGAGCCCCTCGCCGGCGATGATGCTTGGGCTGACGGATCATCGATTGAGTATAGAGGAGATGTTTGGGGAGCGGCTATTCCCAGATGACGTGGATCTGCCGCCGCGCTGGCGGCAGTACTACAGGCGCGAGGTTGAGACGGTGGCTTTACCAATCAATCGGCGGCATGATTTGAGATTTGCCTTTTGATTCCCGCTAAAACAATGAGAACAAGGGGTTAGGTGTGTTCAGATCGGGCTGGAATTGGCTTGATTACCGTTAGCCCAGGCTCCATGCGGAGCCTGGGCGCGGTCTGGACGATCTATTTCCGCCCACGAGGCCGGACGGCTGTCAACGGAAGTTGATCGATCAACAATTTCAGGGGCACAACTGAAATTTTTTGGCTTTTCCCGGAGCGCCTGTATTTTCGAATGCATGAAGATTCGTAATATGAAAATCTTCAAGATCCATGGGTCCTGCCGCAACATTCCGGCCTGGCCCGATCGTGGGGAAATGGCCCCCGAGGACATCATCACCGAGGAATAAGAGGTCCGACCATATGGTTCGGAAAAGTTCGCCTGCCCAGCCGGGAGACGGACCGCATCGGCCCCTTTCCGGAACCTTCCCACAGCTCTTTCCCCCCATCCCCATCCTTAGCCAAAACATACCCAATCGGTTGGCTTTATTGCGGGCCCGCTGGTCGGGTGGGAGGTAGTCCATGGTCTCCCGCAGGGATTTCCTGAAGATCGGCGGCACCGCGGCCATCACCTTGGCGGGGGTGGAAAAGGTGCAGGCCTCGGAAAATCACCTCGATCCCGACCGCTTCGGGGTTCTGGCCGACTTCACATTCTGCATCGGTTGCCGTCGTTGCGAGTGGGCCTGCTCCAGCGAGCATGACCTGCCCCACGGCAAACTCGAAGATTACGATGACACCACGGTCATGGAAAACATGCGGCGCCCCGGTCCCGACCAACTGACCGTCATCAATGCCTACGACCCGCCGGCCCATTCCGAGAAGGAACTGACGGTGAAGGTCAACTGCCTGCATTGCGAGAAGCCGGCCTGTGTGTCCGCCTGCATCGTGGGGGCTTTGGAAAAGACGCCCCAGGGACCGGTGGTGTATGATCCCTGGAAGTGCATCGGCTGCCGCTACTGCATGGTGGCCTGCCCTTTCTCCATCCCCGCCTACGAGTACCACAACGCCTTGACGCCCAAGGTCGTCAAGTGCGACCTATGCGCGGCGATGACCCTGGATGACGGCGTGCCGGCCTGTGTGGATATCTGCCCCACGGAGGCCTTGCTCTTTGGCCGGCGTTCCGATCTGCTGGCGGTGGCCAAGGATCGCATCCGTCGCGACCCGGACCGTTATTTCGACAAGGTGTATGGCGAACACGATGCCGGGGGCACCAGCTGGCTCTACCTCAGCGATCGGGATTTTTCCGCGGTGGATCTGCCGGAATTGCCGGCCAGCAGCCCGGCCCACCTGACGGAAAGCATCCAGCACGGCATTTTCCGGGGCTTCAGTGGTCCGGCCATGGTGCTGGGGCTGTTGAGCGTGTTGATCAAAAGCAGCGGCAAGGTGCCGCCCGAGAAGGATCTGCCTGCCCGCAAGGGGGACGGTCATGAATGAATCCGCGCGGCAACAGACCGTGGGGCCGCCCGTTTCCTCAGCCGTCCATGACCACCATGTCGTTGCCGAACCCCTGCAGGGTAACGGTAAGGTTCCTTTCCTCACTCGGGGGGTGGGGGTGCTGATGGCGCTGGCGGTCGCCGGCCTGGCGGTGCTGGCCTGGCGCCTGGTCTTCGGTGTCGGCAGCGTCACCAATCTGGACACCAATTACCCGTGGGGCCTGTGGATCGGCATCGATGTGGCCACCGGCGTGGCGCTGGCCGCCGGAGGGTTCACCACCAGCTTCCTGGCCCACATCCTGAACAAGGACCAGTACGAAGCCGTGGTGCGGCCCGCCCTGCTGACGGCCATGCTCGGCTACACTTTCGTGGGGTTGGGGGTGGCCATCGATCTGGGCCGCTACTACAACATCTGGCACATTTTCCTGCCCCGCATGTGGCAGGGCAACTCGGCCCTGTTCGAGGTGGGCGTGTGCGTGACCATGTATGTCACGGTGCTCTACATCGAGTTCCTGCCCATCGTCTGCGAGCGTTTCAAGAACCGGGTGAACCTGCCCGGGCCGCTGAAGATTCTTAACGCGCCGCTGAATCTGTACCTGCGGACGGCGGACCGTTTCCTGGACAAGACCATCACCATTTTCCTGATGCTGGGGGTGGTGCTCAGTTGCGCCCACCAGAGCAGCCTGGGCACGTTGCTGGTCATCGCCCCCAGCAAGCTGCATCCCCTGTGGCACACCCAGGTGCTGCCCCTGCAGTTCCTGCTGTCCGCGTTCGCGGTGGGGCTGTCCATGGTCATCTTCGAGGCTTATCTGGCCAGCCGTTCCTTCCGGCGGGAGTTCGAGCTGGATGTGCTGGCACCCTTGGGCCGCCTCATCCCCTTTCTGTTGACGGTTTACTTCGGGAGCAAGCTGATCGACATGGTCAACCGCGGCACCTACGCCTATCTGGGCGATGGTTCTCTGCAGTCCATCAGCTGGCTGGTCGAGATGATCGGCGGGGTTTTCGTGCCGGCCTTCATCTTGATGGCGCACCGCCTGCGCCGGCAGCCTAAGTGGCTTTTTGCGGCATCGGCCATGGTGGTTGGCGGGGCGGCGCTGAACCGGGTGAATGTGTTCCTCATCGGTTTCCGTCCCCAGTTCGGGGAAGGGCCTTACGTGCCGGCCGTTCCGGAAGTGGTTCTGACGGTGGGGTTCATTTCCCTTCTTGTTCTGCTGTACCGGTCTTACGTGTGGGTGTTCCCGATTCTGTCGCGAGAGGAAGGGAAGCATCATGGGTAGATTCCGGTTGCTTTTGCCGGGGCTTCTGCTGGTGGCGGCGAGCATGGCCATGGCTGCCGAGAACGGGCGGGTGGTGCATCCCCAACACCCGGATGACCACGCCCACCAATCACGGCTGGTGCGCAACTCCGAATGCGCGGATTGCCATGACTGCCCGCGCCCCACGCAAGAGGACCCCTGCCTGGCCCCCTGCCCGCGGCATGCCCACAATTTCCACGGCAATCGGCGGCCGGATGAAGGCCCGGATGTGGTGATCATCGATCAGCTGGCCAAGCACTACGAGCCGGTGGTCTTTGCCCACGGTCTGCACGCCGGCATGTCCGAGATGACGGGCGGTTGCGCCAACTGCCACCACTATGCCAAGGAGTCCGGCGAAATCCCCCCCTGCCTGGAGTGCCATGACGCCGACCGCAACAAAGTGGATCTGCGGCAGCCCGCCCTCAAGGGCGCCTACCATCGGCAGTGCCTGAACTGCCATTTGGACTGGAGCCATGAGAACGCCTGCAGCTTCTGCCACAAGAGCCATGACGAGAACACGCCCGGCGCCACGCCGGACGCCACGGACATTGTCGGTATCCCGCACCCGCGGATCGAGGCCACGGAGAACTACTTCTACGAGACGGGCGCGGAAGAAGGCGACATCGTCTCCTTCCATCATCTGGATCATGTGGAGATGTTCGGTCTGGGGTGTGCGGACTGCCACCGGGGAGACAGCTGCGGACGTTGCCACGACCAGCGGCGCAAGACGCCTCGGCGGGTGGACCACCTGGTTTCCTGCTGCCAGTGCCATGACGACAAGGGATGTGGATTCTGCCATGCGGACGAGCGCCGGCTGGAGTTCGACCATGCCGTCACCGGGGTGGTCTTCAACGAGGATCACGAGGATCTGGACTGCACCGATTGCCACGCGGAGCAGGACTTCGGCGCGCCGCCGTCCTGCGACGATTGCCACGACGACGAGCGGCGGTATGATCCCGCGGTCGGTTTCGGGGGCTGATCAACCGTCGCGTTTGGTGGTGACGATGCCGTCGTCGGATTCGTCTACCTCACGGCTACTCAAGGCCGTCAACAGGCGCTTCACGTCCCGGATGCCGCCCCAGGTGAACCACACGATGACCACGATGGAGATGAGCATCTCGATCCAGATCCGCGTGTGCCAGAAGCGCAGCCAGACGCCGTCCCAGCGGGACCAGTCGCCGTCGGGCACGTGGCGCGTCAGGAAGAACACCGTGCCCACCAGGAAGACCACCAGCCAGGCCAGGTGCCAGGCCCAGGTGACGACATAAAGACCCTTGTCCCGGCGCCCGAATTCGCCGGTGATGCCCAGGGCCTGCCAACCGCGGTGCACCGGACCGGCGCCCTGTTCATCTTCGCCGGCCATGGCCCACGGCCCCCGGTGCAACAACTTGTCCAGGTTGAAGCGTTTCGGGCGCAGGAACCGCTGCTGAAGCAGAGACACGACCACATAGATCAGGCCGCAGATCCACATGGTCCAGCCCCATATCTCCTGGCCGTTGGGCAGATGCACCTCTGTCCAGGCGGCCCAACCGCGGGCCGTCTCCAGGCCGAAGCCGTCCAGCAGACCCCAGAAAGCCACACCTGTTTCGCGCCACGAGCGCTGGGCCTGCTCCAGGACAAAGCCCGTCAGCGCCAGGGCCACGCCGCTGATGGTGGTCGCCCAGGCCGCTAAGGCGGTGCCCCAGCGTGTGTACAGCCCGCCGATGATCACGGCCCCGCTCCAGCCCGCGAAAATAGCCCCCGTCAGGGCGAAGAACAGCATGATGGCCTGGCTCTGCTTGTAGAACAGGCTGAAGAAGAAGATGAACACCGCCACGCCCACCACCCCGCCGCGCAGCAACCGCAGGTGGGCCTTCTGGCTGAGGGGCTTGCCGCGCAGAGGCAGCACCACGTCCTGGATGAAGATGCTGCTCCAACTGTGCAGATACGTGTTGTGGGTGCTGATGAAGGCGGCCAGCATCAACGCCGCGAAGGCACCCAGCAGGCCGGGCGGCAGCAGCCGCGCCAGCACCAGGGGCGCGCGCATCTGGTTGGCCACGGTCTGGTTGTCGATGGCGCCCAGCCGCGCGGTGACCTCGGCGGCCAACGAGGACCAGTTGGGGTGGTGCATCACCGTGAAGATGAGGATGGGCACCAGGGTCATGAACAACTCCTGGGTGCGCAGCCGCCACAGGCCCAGGACCTGGCCCATCTTGGCCTCGTGGGCGGTGCGGGCGGAACTGTTATAAGCTTGGGTGCCTTGCCAGCTCATGGCCCCGTAGAACAGCCCCAGGACGCCGATCAGGAAGTACTTGAAATTGAAATCTTCCACGTATCCCGTGTCGAAGGGGTTGATCTTGGAATGCCCGGCCGGCACCTGGGCCAGCACGTCGGCCACCGGGCCCCAGCCAATGAGGGCCAGCAGATACAGCACCATGATCAGAAAAACGATGTTGGTGAAGGAGCCCTGGATGAAGTCGGTGATCATGACCGCCACCTGCCCGCCCGCGAAGACGAAGAACACGGCGGTGATCAGCAGGATGGCCATCAGCAAGGGGAACAGGGGAACGGCCAGGCCCAGCACATGCCAGGTTTCGGGCAGCCCCAGGAAGTGGATGAAGAAGCGCGCGCCCACGGACGGGAAGATGCCGAAATTGATGAGCCCCGCGCCGAAGGCCACGCTGCCCGCGAAGATACGGAAGCGGCGGCTGTAGCGCCGCTCGAAGAACTCGGCCAGGGTCAGGGCGCGGGTGCGGCGGAAACGGTACACCACCCAGCCGCTGACCGTCACCAGCATGTGGAACATGAACATGGTCAGACTCCACCACCAGAGGGCGAAGCCGCTTTCGTAGCCCATCTCCAGGTTGGCGACCACCGTGATGGCGCCCAGGCCGGCGATGCCGTAGCCGATGGTCAGCAGGTAGCGCCCGGCGCTGCGGCCGGCAGCCAGGTAATCGGCCACGCCGCGCATGTGGCGTCGGGTCAGCAACACGGTGGCGACGATGCCGACGTACATGGTCGCCAGGATTGTCCAGTCCAGGAATTTCATCAGAAGAGTCGCGGCTCCTCGATCTGGGCCGTGGGGCTCAGGTAGTGTCCTTCCAGACGCAGCAAACGCGCCTTGGTGCTGATGCCGCCGGCGAAGCCCACCAGGTCGCCCGACTTGCCGATCAGCCGGTGGCAGGGCACCAGGATGGGCAGGGGATTGTGGCCGGCGGCCTGGCCGACCGCGCGGGTGGCCCGGGGTTTTTCCAGGGCCAGGGCCAGTTCGCCATAGGTGCGCAGCTTGCCGTAGGGGATCGTCTGGAGCTGGCGCCAGACGGCCACCTGGAAGGGGGTGCCGTGCAGATCCAGCGGCAGATCGAATTCCTCCAGGCGGCTGGTGAAGTACAGGGCCAGCTGCTCCTGCAGGTCCGTGAAAGGACCGGGATCCTCGCGCACCTCCGGCGGGCGGTCATCGGCCGGCCCGGGGAAAAGACGGCGACCGACGGCGTGGGCGCGCGTGTGGTAGGCGCAGGCGTCCGTCAGGAACTCCAGCCAGACCAGCCCTCGGGGACCGGCCACCGCCAGCAGGGGGTTCAGCACCGTGCGGAGCAAGGCATAGCGGACCATGGGACGCATTCACCTCCGTGGGACAAGTCTATCTGCTGTCCCCAGTATGCCCCAAACAGCGCCAAAAGGCCACGCTATTCGCACAGGGTATTCGCCCGGAGCGACTATTTGGCCAGAATGATCTTACGGCATTCCCGCTGATCTCCGCTTTCCATGATGGCCAGGTACACGCCGGCGGGCGCGTTGCGGCCGTGGGCCCCGCGGCCGTCCCAGCTGGCGTCATGGACGCCGGCATCCAGGTGACGGTCCACCAAAGTGGCCACCCGGCGTCCGCGCAGATCGAACACGCCCAGCCGCGCGTGGGCCGGGGCCGGCAGGCTGAACCGGAAGTTCACCCGGGGGTTGAACGGGTTGGGCCAGACGCGCTGCAGGGCCGCGGCCAAGGGCGGCCGGTCGGCGGCGCTCAGGGTGTTGGTCTGGTAGCACAGGGTGATCAGATCCTGGTTGGTGCCCTCGCCGTAGCCGTAGCCGGTGACGATGAGCTCGCCCGTGGGGCCGGCCAGGATCTGGCTGGGCTCGTCGCTTTGGCCGGCGGTCCCGTCGTGGCGCATGACCCATTGCTGGGAACCGTCGGCGGGGTCGAAGGCCACGGTGGCCCAATCCCAGGCGGTACCGTTGCCGTCGCTCAGGCCGGTGACCACCACGCTGCCGTCTGCGGACTCGGTCACGGCCGTGCCCACGTCGTACCAGCCCGGAGGCCCGTCGTAGTTGGCCGCCCACATGGTCTCGCCGGTTTCGCCGTTCACCTTCAGGGCCATGAAGTCGTAGTTCCAGTTGGCATCCTGCACGCCGGCGACCAGCAGATTGCCCGCGGAATCCTGGGCCATGGCGCGGGGATCGTCTCCGCCGTGGGTGGGCCCGTCGTAGGTGGTCTGCCAGACCGTGCCGCCGGTCGCGGCGTCGAAACGCTTGAGGAAGACGTCGTATCCGTTGTTGCCGAAGACACGCTGGCACAGGACGGCGTCCCCGTTATCCATCAGCTCCAGCCAGGTGCCCTGACTGGTGGCGTTGTTCTGGGCTTCGGGCCCGCGCTCATCCCACACGACGCTGCCGTCGGAGGTGCGGATCTTCCGCACGAAATATTCGGCCACGCCGCCGCTGTTGATCACCTGGCCGGCCAGGACGGGCTGGTTGTCCGCGCCCATGGCCATCTCCCAGGCCAGATCGTCCTGGTTGTCGGTGCCGCCGAAGGTTTCCATCCACAGGATGTCGCCGCTGGCGCCATCCAGCTTCATGGTCAGGACCTGGTCCTGGGCGGCCCCGATGGCGGCCCGCCCGGCGCCGATCACATCGTCGTTATCATCCACCACCACGGCCATGACGGCTTCGCTGACACCTTCGCTGCTGGCGTAATGCTGAGACCAGAGAACCTCCCCGGTCGTGTCATCGAGCTTCAGCACGATGACATCATCGCCCTCGCCTCAGCCGGCGCAGGCGGCGATGAAGCCGGCCACGATCATCTGCCCCGCGGAGTCCCAGGTCACATCCTGCAAGAGGACATCCTTGCCGCTGTAGCCGTCGAAGCGATAGCTCCAGATCTCGGCGCCCGTGCGGCGGTCCACCTTGCGCAGGAAAAGGTCGAGACCGCCGGTGGCCTCGGCGCTCTGGCCCCCGATGATCAGGCTACCGTCCGGATCCAGAGCCAGCAGGGTGCCGCGATCGATGTACTGGCCGCCACCATCGATCTGCTCGGACCACAGAATGGAAGGCTCGGCCAGGGCCACCCCGCCGACCGGCATCAGCATCGCCAGCAGGGGCAAGGCCAGATAAAGTTTTTTCAGGCAGAGCTTTTCCAGGGAAAGTCTTGTCATCGAGAGGATCTCCTTAATCAGCGGATAGACCCGAGGTAAAAAAACAGCCCAACGCCGGGCTCCTGAGAAACCGGCGTTGTGCCATCTTAGATAGCGTTCATCTTATGATTATACCACAAAAATCGCCGGCGGCGGACTAAAACCCCTGCAACACCAGGAAGTGCGCCGACGCGGGTTCGTCAAGGCCGGCGGCCTCAGGTCTCGGAGGAGGGGCGCTCCGTCTTGGCCGCTTCTTTGGCCGCCAGTTGCTCCCGAAGGTGCGCCAGGCGATTTTCCTTGGCCTTCAGGGCGACTTCGGCGGCCTCGCGGGGGGTGTCGTCCAGTTCCTTGAGGGCCTTCTTGGCCTCCTTGATCTCCAGATCCAGGTTTTCCACCTCGGCTTCCAGGCTGCTGAGGCCTTCGGCTTCTTCGGCCTTGTCGAAAACCACGTCCACGGGGGCGGCATCGGCGGCGGATCGGCTGTCCCTGACCTCCGGCCGGGGGATGATGGGGCTGTCCGTCGGCATCTGCCGGGCGTTGTTGAACAGGGGCGAGACGATTTCCACCCCGCCCTCGTGCAGGCTGTCCAGGATGGCGGCCCGCAGGCGGCTGCGGAAGGCGATGAGTTGCTTGGTCTCCGTCAGCAGGCCGGCCACCCGGTAGGTGACGCTGTAGTCTCCCAGGTCCAGAATCTGCACGAAGGGATCCTGCAGTCCCAGACTGTTGGCGGCTTCCAGCAACAACTTTTCGCAACGATTATGATGCACGTCGTAACCCAGGGAGACGGTGGCGCCCACGATGGTCCCGCTGGCGCGCACCACCTTCACCGCCTGGGTGGCCAGCAGCAGGTTGGGCAGGGTGGTGAGATCGCGGTCGGGTGTCTGCACCTCGGTATGGAAGAGGCCACGGTCGGAGACGCGCCCCCACACGCCCTCCATCTCCAGCCAATCTCCGGTGCGGAAGTTGCGCACGGATTTGAGCATGACACCGGCCATGGCGTTGGCGATGAAGGTGCCGCCGCTCAGGGCGATGGCCGCCGAAATCACGATCCCCGTCAACTGCAGGAGCTGGCCACGGGTCTGGGTGCTCATGGGCAGCAGCAGGATGATCAGCAGCAACCCCACGATGATGGCCACGAACATGGTGCTCTGATTGCGGAAGCGATGGCCGGGATTGCGTTGCAGGAAACGGTGCAGGGCGCCCAGCAGCAGGGCCACCACCAGGATGACGGCGAAACCCCAGACCAGGGAACTCATATCCCCCAGGAAGCGGTCGGTGATGGATTCCAGGTACTTCATGAAACCTTCCAAGAGTGCGGGATGATGTCGGCGGTGACGGGTTGTGGGCGCTCAACGCGGGGATGCGTTCCGCCCGCTGGAGAATATTCCCGGGGGCGGTCCCGGCGCAAGTCCTGATTCGGTAACAGTTCCGGTCCGGAACCCTGTGCGCTCTCCGGCCCAGGGGAAATTTTTGGGTCGGAAGAGAGACTTTTTTCTCATCTCCCCGCACGATTATTGTATAATGACAGCTGTCCGTTCACGGAAGGCTGACCTCCGGTTATCGGTTTCGTGTTCGAACTTGTAAAAGCGAGGAAAAGTTAAAATTTTCGTGATAAATCGAAAAAGGGGTTGGCGGGGTTTCTCGATTCGGTTAGAATACTCAAGGTCTCAAGGAAAGCTTCGGAGAAACTTTGGAAAACTCGGAGAAACCTTGAGCATCACGATGCGCATCACGACGCTTCGGGGGACAAAGAATCCAGAGAGATCGGTATTTCGGAAATTGTGCATGGCTGCTGGGGTTGAGCAAATTCCCGCAACATGTCCTGACATCACTTGACAATGAATCAGGAGTCGCCGTGCACAATTTCGGGAATACCGTCTCTCTTTTTTGTGCCTGATGGTGTGATACCTGCTACCGGTTGTGAATACCCGCTACTGGTTGTACTACCTGTTACTTGGGAGAGAATCTTATGGGCCAGAATATCCTGGTGACCGGAGGGGCCGGTTACATCGGCAGCCACACATGCCTGGAATTGCTGAACGCGGGCCATGACGTGACCGTGGTGGACAACCTGGACAACAGCAGCGAAGAAAGCCTGCGCCGCGTCCAGGATCTGGCCGGCCGCACCCTGGATTTCCATGAGGTGGATATCTGTGACGGCGCGGCCCTGCGCCGTGTCTTTGCCGGCCGACGGTTCGACGCGGTGGTGCATTTCGCCGGCCTGAAGGCCGTGGGCGAAAGCTGCGAAATTCCCCTGCGCTACTACGAGAACAATATCACCGGCACCCTGGAACTGCTGAAGGTCATGGGAGAACACGGCTGTTTCAGCATCGTGTTCAGCTCCTCGGCCACTGTTTATGGCGACCCGCACACCGTGCCGATCACGGAATCCTTCCCTCTTTCCGCGACCAACCCGTACGGCCGCACCAAGCTTTTCATCGAAGAGATCATGCGCGACCTATGCGCCGCGGACGCGCGCTGGCGCTGTGTGCTGCTGCGCTACTTCAATCCCATCGGTGCCCATGAGAGCGGGTGTATCGGGGAAGATCCCCAGGGCATTCCCAACAACCTGATGCCCTTCGTCATGCAGGTGGCCGTGGGCAAGCGGGCGGAGTTGAGCGTCTTTGGCGACGACTACGACACCCCCGACGGCACCGGTGTGCGGGACTACATCCACGTGGTGGATCTGGCGCTGGGGCATCTGGCGGCCATCGACCGGCTGGAGGATCTGCCCGGTTGCACGCCCATCAATCTGGGCACCGGACAGGGGTACTCGGTGCTGGATATGGTCAGGGCCGGGGAGAAGGCGTCCGGCCGGGATATCCCCTACCGGATCACCGAACGGCGGCCTGGAGATATTGCCACGTGCTATGCGGATCCAGCCCTGGCGGCCAAACTGCTGGGCTGGAAAGCCGAGCGGGATCTGCGGGAGATGTGCGCGGATTCCTGGCGGTGGCAGAAGGGCAATCCGGAGGGTTATGGGGGATAGTTCCTCTTGGTGGGTTCCAAGGGGGAATCCGCTGTCGAGATCACGGCAGAAATCGCCGGAATAATTCCGTAGTACGATTTTTTTTGTATCCAAATCGATCCTGGACGCATTTCTCACCAGGTGGGGACCTAGGGAGACCCGTGGGATAGGGGGAGGGTTGCACTCCAGTTGACAGATTGGGCGATTTTGTCAACACCGTAGCCCTCCCTCATCCTCAACAGTCCGACAGATTGCAGATTCAGCAAATTGCAGATTTATTGGTGGATGAATTTTATTAGTGGATCGGAGTGGGGACTCTCTGCAACATACCGAAGTGCAGGAACAGGCTTCGTAGGAGGTGTGGCAATGGCAGACCAGTTTGAGGATTGGTTGCGGGACTGTGCTCCTTCCGTCGAGGTGAATGCCATGAAAAAGGAGGCCCACCTGGCCATTCTCCAGGAGCGATTGCGCCTGAGGGCGGCCAAACGGCGGCGGGCCCAAGTCTTTATGCGCCATGCGACTCTGGCGGCAGCCGTATGCTTCTTCATGATCATGGGCGTGAATGTCCTGGAGTTGGGAAGTGATGGATTCGAATATGAGGTCGAGGAACTGGAATGGAACAACCATCAGTTGATGGGGGAATATGGCTTCAGGGATGAAAGGTTCGTCTTCAGGGAATCTGACAGCTACCGTGATGTAAAAAAACTACAGCACCAGTTCACCACCAGGTTGGGCACGGTTCTGGGGCTGGAGGCTTGGCAGGTGCAGGGGGAGTGGGATTGGATGCTGGATATCGGGTATGAGTCCCGTTCCGGCCTGCGGATCCAGACCCAGTCGGCTCTGGACCGGCCTTCATCCGCCAATGTCGAATTTTATCGTGAAGAGGAAAAAGCCATCAAGGACCTGATCGCGGCGGGAAAATTGAAGCCCGTGGGAAACAGGACAGAAACCATCGACGGCACCCTATTCGATATTCAGGTGTACCGGTACCCAACGGAGAAATTCGGGACGGTCACCCTATGGCAGGGTGTTCCTATCCACTGATGTCGTAATATACGGAGGCTTTCGCGGCGGCCTTGCCCAGCTTGGGCCTATGGAGAGTCTTCTTCTGGATTTCCTCGCAAAGGCAACTGCATTCTGTCTTGCTTTGGTCATCTTTTGGGCTTTGATCGTCTTTTGGGGCCGCGCTTTGCGGCATTTTTTGATCTTCCAGCTTCTTGTACATGACACGCCCTCTTTTCAGCAGTCAATATGGACATCTGAATACTTGACATATGTGATAAACTTGCAGTTGTCAACGAAAGATAGGAATAGCATTGTCGGTAGATACTCCAAACCCACGTTTCTTTGGCCATCTGTTCAAAGTCGATGACCGGCCGTTCTACTATTGCGCCAACACCCAGGAGATGGTGAGCCTGGAACCCCCTTTGGCTGCGGCCATCGAGCACTTCGGGGATCTTCAGCGGGGAGTATTCCCGGAGGTCCTGAAGGGTCGTTTTACCCCCGCGAAGATCCGCGAGGCTCTGGCCATTCTGGAGACGGTTCCGGAGTCCGAGGGGTTGTTCGCAAAGGGGTGGCCCCGCTTGGTCTCCGCCGAACCGGTCGAGCCCCGACTCGGAAGGCCGGACCGGCCGCTGCAGCATCTGATTCTCACCTTGACGGAGGACTGCAACCTCCGTTGTGGCTACTGCATGCATGGAGCGGGCTTGGACTGGGTCAGACCCCATCGGCGACGCGCGATGCCCAAGGCCATCGCCCTGCAGGCCGCCCGCTATTTCCTGGAGCGGTGCGAGGATAAGGAGCGGCCGACCGTTTCCTTCTACGGTGGCGAGGCTTTGCTCCAGGTTGATGTCCTACGGGCCGTGGCGCAGGAGGTCCGGAGGCATCCCAGGGGCCGGCATGCTTTCCTGGTGATCGACACCAACGGGGTGCTCCTCGATGATGAGATCATCGAGCTGGTCACCGAACACCGCATCCATCTGCAGGTCAGTCTTGATGGCCCGCAATGGATTCATGATCGCCAGCGTCGGGATGCGGCGGGTAACCCGACCTACGGCACCATCATGAAATCTCTCGATGGTTGGCTGTCACGGGATCCCGAAGCTTATGCGAGGTTGCGTTTCATCTGCACGGTGGTGCCGCCCACGGATCTCCTGGAACTGGATGCCTTCTTTGGGAACTTCCCGTTGTTCGCCAAACACGGGATCGAGGCTGAACCCGGTCTCGAGGTCAACATGGCCAATCTCCGAGGCCAGAATTGGCCGGCCACGAAAGCGGAGATCCAGGACCTGGGGCGCCAGCTCCGTGACCTGCGGGCGCGCTATTTCGCGGCGGTGGCGGCGGGACGCCGGGATGACCTGGGGCCCGTTGTCAAAGGCCTGATCGAGCCGGGGTTGCTCAAGATCCACCACCGCAACCGGGGACTGGTCGCCGACACCTTCACTCCCGGCGGGAATTGCCGGCCGGGTGTCCGGAAGCTCCATGTTACGGTGGATGGTCGCTTCCAGCCGTGCGAAAGGACGGGCGATGTCGTCTTCCTGGGGGACGTGGAATCGGGGGTCGATGCCCAAGCGGTTGATCGTTTGCAGCAGGATTTCTTTCGTGAAGTCCACGCGGAGTGTTCCCGGTGTTGGGCACTGAGGCTGTGCCGGGTTTGCTATGCCGGCTGGGCGGAATATCGGCGTCCAGGGAAGCCCCTCCCTAGGGAATTATGCGATATGGCGCGGCGATCCGTGGAAGAGGATATGCAGTTGCTGGTCAAGGTGCTGGAACTCCCGGAGAACGCGCGGGGGTATCTCGAGGATTTCGAGTTGACGTAGAATTTCGTATCCGCAACCCTGCTTGGGGATGAGTTGAAAGGGATAATCGCGGTAGCCCGATGAGTGGAGAGTGTCTTGAGGGAACATCGCAAAGCCGGCAAGCCGGAAGGTGAGCAAGACGGTCATCGGGCCGCGAGCAGGCGGGAAGACTGCGAAGAAGAGTTGTTCTGGATCAGTTTGGCCCAAAAGGATCCCAGTGATTTTGCCTTTTTCTATCGAAAATACTTCGATGTCATTCTGGGCTTTATCTACAACCGGGTTTGGAATGGGGAACTGGCCCAGGATCTGACCCAAGAAACGTTTTCCATTGCCATCGAAAAGCTCGGTGTCTTCAAGTGGAGGGGAATTACCCTCAAGGCGTGGCTGTGCAAGATCGCCTACAACCTCGTCCTGCGAGAGAACGACCGGGCCAAGAAGCGCCCCACGGTTTCCCTGGATTGCGAGCGGTGGGAGCCGGCCCAGGAGGCGGGGGCGGACACGGAAATTTTCCAGTCCGAGGAATTCAAGATCCTCCATGGTTGTCTTGCCACGTTGTCGGATACGCGTCGGAACGTCATCCTTTCCCATTACTGGACCGGATTGAAGGTTAAGGAAATAGCAGAGGTTTTCGATCTATCGACGGCCAACGTCAAGGCCCATCTGCGACGAGGGCGGGACCAGTTGCTCCAGTGTGTCGTGACCAAAGGTGTGGACCGTGGTTTGCCCGCCGGGAAGTCCCATCTGGTACGCCGGTGGCTTGCCGATGAACGCGGCTTGAAGATGTATGACGGAGAAAAAGGTCCGACAGAGCCGCTGGAATGACACTGGGCATAGGGCCGTCCGCTTTCAGGAATAGTTTTCTCTAATCCCTGAATTCCCCAGCCAAATTATTATCCACCACATAGATGCAGACCTCTCGGGCCCCTTGTTCGTTGTAGCCGTAGCGGTCGCAGAGATTGGCGATGAGGAAGCTGACATCTTCCTGGATCTTCTGATCGTAGGTCTTGAAGTCCTCGCTGCCGAAATCCTTCAGGGCGCGGCGGAAGTTGGTGTTCTGCAGGAAGGGTTCCAGGACTTTCTCCTTCAGGCTGTGGACGAAGCGGTTGTGCAGGTTGCCATAAAGCCGGGTGTCGGCCATGTCCTTCTCCTCGACCATGATCTCCTGGGTGAGGGTGCGGCTGGTGTATTCGCGCTGGGTTTCCGCGCGGAATTCGCGGCGGCGGCCTTCCTTGGCGTCGGGGCCCAGCAGGTGGTCCTCGATGCCGACCAGGAAGGATTCGCTGATCCGCAGCTTGTCGCCGGTGTAGGGGCAGACCTCGGTGCTGCCCGGTTCGTAGTTCAGGGCGAAGAGGTAGTTCTGGATGTCGCGGCTGATCTGCTCCTCGTTGTAGTAGTAAAGGCTTTCCTTCACTTCCTGCAGGATCTGGTAGTCGTACATGCGGCGCAGGCAGTCCAGGAAACCGTCGGGCAACTGCTTGGCCAGCTCCGGGCGGGTCTTGGTGAAGAAGCTCATCAGGGTTTCCATGGTGATCAGCTTGCCGTCGCGGGCGAAGGTGCTGAGCAGGTCCCCGAAAATGTCCAGGGCGTCGCGGCCGCTGAAGCCCTTGTCCCCTTCGTGCTCGGCTTCGGCGATGATGCGGCGGCGGATCTTGGCCGTGAAGTTCTTGCGGTCCTCCTCGTCCAGCCAGGCCGGGATGACCCCCGTGTAGATGCTCATCTTGAGCAGGTGCAGGTTCTCGTCGCAGTAGAGGCTGTATTTCTCCGGATCCTGGATCCATTCCGCCATGGCCGGGCTTTTCTCGTGGAGTCGGCTGCTGATGATGGCGCGGGCGAAGTTCTCCAGGACGCGGGGCAGGAAGTTCTCGCCGATGTGGCGGCCGTAGGTCTTGCGGTAGATCTCGACCTCGGTGGCCGAATCCAGCACATAGCTGATGCTGATGAACTCGATGCGGTCCGTCAGGGATTGGAAACCGCGGATGTTCTTGTTGTCCTCCGGGTTCATGACGCCCAGGAAGAGGCTGTCCACGTTCTCCTCGATCTCGTCCACCTTGTGCACGCCGTCGCTGATGATGTTGTGCAGGTCCATCAGGCGGTCCTTGTTGTGGCCCTTGATGTCCATCAGCGCGTAGATGCCGTTGTGGGTGCGGGCGTAGCGGGAGAAAAGATAACGCACCTGGTTGCTGTCCTGCAGCAGGGAGCTGATGCGCTTCTGCAGCAGGGGGTTGGTCTGCACCAACTGGCGATTGGGCTGGTCACCCGGATTGAAGACGGTGATACCCTCGCCCAGGCGGCGGTTGAAGCTGAAGGGGCGGGCGTGGATCATGCCGAAGACCTTGTCGGGGTCGCCCACCTTGTTCAGCAGGGCCTGGTACAGGCTGGTGCAGATGGTGCAGGGGCTGTCGGTGAACACCCAGTCGTATTCCTTGCCGTAGCTCAAGTTCCACTTGAACTCATCGCTCTCGAAGAGAGTATCGAAGAAGTCCGGCCGCTGGTCCTTGGGGATCATCAGGATAGGGTTGTCGTGGCTGGGGCAGGGCACCTCCACGTAATCCTGGCGCGGGGATTTGGTGGGGCGGATGCCCAGGATTTTGGGGTCCAGGCGCCAGACGGTCTCGTAACGCATGCCTTCGGGGCTGTTGGCGTACTCCTCGAAACGCTGCAGCAGGTTGTTCAGGAAGATGCTTTTGCCGCAGCCGGGAGGGCCGTCGAAGATGTAGATCTTGTTCTGCTGGGCGCTGCCGCGGAGGCCGTCGATCATGTTCATCAGACGGTTGGCGAAGATCCGGTCCGCGAAGAAGGGGTTGTCCGTGTCCTCCACGAAAAGGCGATTGAAGTCGTAGTTGACGAAGTGGATGGACTCGGGATCTTCCGGGTACTCGTCAAAGCCGTCGCCCACGAAGCTGCGCACCATGTCGTGGAAGACCTGATGCACGTTGCGGATGTTGCGCGCGGGGTGCCGGCGGAGCTGCAGCAGGAACTCCTCGAAGGTGAGGGTGCGTGCGACACGGTTGCCGCTCTGGCTTTCCCGCAGATCATCCATGGCTTTGCGGATGTATTCCATGCTCAGACCACTCCCCTGCTCAGTTTGCGATCCTTCATGCTGTACAGGACACGTTGCCATGTGATCTCCGGTTCCGCCTCGTCGTCGGGTATGGCGGCGGGCATGCCGGGTAGGGTGGGCTGCCTTTCCGGCTTCTGGATGGATTGGACTTCCGTGGTTTCCAGCATGGTTTTGCCGCCCCACAGATACTCCAGACCCATCATGGTGTTGTGGATGAACTCCCTGACCAGGGGCTTGCCCTCGAAATGATGTTTGAGGTAGAGGGCGTCGCCGTCGGTGCGTTCCAGATCCACCGTCACGTGGGGTGGGTGATAAAGCTGCTCGCCGACCATGGCGCGGTAGTCCTCGGCCTTGCGGCTTTTGACGTACCAGCGCCAGACCATGCGCTGCTGATCCAGAACCCTGTCCGCCACGAAGAGCTTGTGGCGGTCCACGAAATCCTGCTCCAGGAACGTCTTGACGAAGAGGAAATCGTTCAGGTTCTCGCGCACCGTGAAGATGAATTCCTGGCCCGAGTCCCCGCGCTCATCGAAGGCCTTGCGCTGCCGGGCATCCAGCAAGCTGAGGAACTTGCGGCTGTAGCGGCCCTTGTTGGCGGCCTCTTCGATGAAGTAGAACAGGCGCATGCCCAGGGCGTAGGGGTTCAGCCCCACGCGGGGCATGGCCGTCACGGCGCTGTTGACGCGGGCGAAATCCACCTCGTGCCCGCCTATGCGGTCGTCCCGCATGAACAGCGTCTCGTGCCAGTAGCTGGCCCAGCCCTCGTTCATGATCTTGGTGCGGATCTGGGGCTGGAAGTAAAGGCTGGTGCTGCGCACGATCTCCAGCACGTTCTTCATCCACAGGTTCTCCTCGGCGTTGAGGAAGGGGCTGTGGTCCATGAGGAAGAGCATCACGTCGTCGCCCTGTCGGGCAGGCTGACGGCGGCTCTTTTCGAACATGGCCTGGAACTCGGGATGCTGCTGGGTGACCTGCCTGAAGAACTCGTCTTCGCCGCCGGCGCCGTGTTCGCGCACGGCCTTGTTGTAGCGTTCGATCTCTCCCACGTACGCGTTCACGCGCACCTTCTTCTCGTCCTGCAGGAAGACATCGAAGTAGTAATCCAGGCGCGCGCTGTTGCCGTTGTCCGGGCGGCGGTGCAGATCGCTGAGCAGGCCGTAATAATTGACCAGGTTGTCCAGGCTGCGGGCGAACTCCAGGACGTAGTCCACCCAGCGGCCCTTCTCGCTGCGCAGGCGGGCGATGGCGCGTTTGTCGGCCAGGGCCTTGCCCGCGAAGTCATCGTCCCAGGTGTGCCGGAAGTACAGATTGTTCTGGAAGAAGTCGATATGACCCAACACGTGATAGAAGATCATCACGTTCAACCAGTCCGGGTTGTTGTCGTTGTAGAAGCTGATGGCCGGTCGGGTGTTGATGACCGTCTCGTAGGGGTTGCCGGGATACAGCTCGTACTTGCCCTTGCCCTTGAGAACCTCCACGTCGTGAACCCAGAAGTCGTACATGGTGGGGATCATCACCTTGGGCGACAGCTCGATCATGTCGCGATTCGTGACCACGTACTCCAGGCTCTCGTCGTCGAAGCGCAGGCCGGCGTCGCGGGCGCGCTCTTTGCAACCCTCCATGATGCTCTTGGTATGCTGGTCGATGAGTTGCATGATCCTACTCGCTCATCAGTTGGCGGATGCCCTCGATGATGCGGCCCTCTTCCGCATTCTCGGTCATCACGTCCAGGCGGATTTTTCCGGGCTGCTTCTCCAGCAGACCGCTCTTTTTCAGGTATTGCTCGACCTCGGTGTTGCCGCTTGGCCCGTAGCTGTTCTCGGCGATGGTCACGCCCAGCCGGTTGGTGTAACGGAGCATACGCTCGATCTCGGGAAGGGCTTCTTTGCCGTCGCTGTCCCAGTCGTCGCCGTCGGTGCCGTGCAGGACGTAGATATTGTAATCCTGGGACAGGTTCTCCTGCTGAACGATCTCGTTGACCATCTTGAAGGCGCTGGACACCTTGGTGCCGCCGGCGACCCGACTGTTGTAATAGGTGTAGAAGTCTTCCACTTCCTTGGCTTCGGTGTCGTGCAGGATGAAGCGCGTTTCCACCTGGCCCTCGTACTGGTACAGCAGCCAGCTGTAGATCATGACGTGCTGGCTGACGACCACCTCGGTGGGCTTGCCGTTCATGCTGCCGCTGTAGTCGCGCAGGAAGAAGACCATGGCCTGGGATTCGAAATCCTTTTCCTTGCTCAGGATGCGATAGACCTTGTCGCGCGGGGCGATGAGGAAGGTGCTGGGATCCACCGGCCGGCCCGGGTGCAGGTTGCCCAGGGCGATGTTCGTTTTCACGATCTGGCGCAGCGTGGCCTTCTTGTCCAGCAGCTGGCCGAAGCCGCGGTTGCGGTCCGTCAGGTCGTAGGTGTAGCGCGTGAGGCTGCGCTTCTTGCCTTTGTTCTGCAGGTTGGGCAGCTTGAACTGCTCGGTCAGTATCTTGCCCAGGTCGTAGGCGTTGCTCTCGATTTCGTGGTTCTCGCCATCGCCGCCGCCGGGCCCGGAGCCTTCGCCTTCGCCCTGCTGGGGGCGCACGGGCTGCTCACCGATGACCTCGCCTTCTTCACCATCCCCGCTGCCGCCGGCCCCGCCGCCGCCGTCCCCATCTTCCTGGAAGTTGGGATCGTGGATGAATTTCTCCTCCACGGTGGTGGGCACGACCACCACCTTCTGACCCTTGCGCGTGGCCTTGGCCAGCTTGCCCAGGCGGATCTTGCGGGGAAAACCGTCCTTCTCGCGCTGGTTGTCGCGCTCCATGAGCTCGTCCAGGGTGCCCAACCGGGCCGTCATGTTCACCTGGGCCGTGGGCATCTGCTGCATGAAGGTCAGGTCGGCAAAGGCGTAGGGATCGTTGATGACTTGATGCAGGACATCGATGCCGTCGGTGAAGATGGGGTCGGCGGGCTGGGGGAGGGGCGGGTGCTCGACGCCGCCTTCGATCTCGCGGCGCAACCGGGCTTCCCGTTCGGGGGAAAAGCCGGCGGCTTGGAGCATGTTCAGCAATGTCTTCTGCTTGGGATCCATGCGGTCATTGGCTTTCCGGGCGCGGGAACCGGAACGGCGGACGGTCGGATTCCCTTGCCCTGTTTTCTTCCTCTGGCTGCCCAATACCCTTCCACTGATGGGGCAGGGGTGCCCGTGTCCGGGGCAATGCGGCCCGGATTCTGGGGATGGCGTCCCCTGGGCGCAGAGCGGCGTTTTCGTCAGGAAAGTGAGCAAGGGGTATGCCTGATGGGCAGGAGCGGCTGTTATTCGCGGTTTCGGGTTGAATTCCGACAGGACTGTCTTTCCAATCTTCTGTCTGAAACAAGAAATTTATGCAGAATTTGCGACAGAATTTGAGGCAGGAGTTGACTAAGTGGCCTGGTGCAGGGTATCATAGGCTCGTTCTTGGATTGGGAAGTGACTTCGGGTTCACTGGAGCCGGGCTTTGCGAAGCCGGGCCTGTGCAGGCCCGGAGCACCTCGATCATCTATTGTTCGAACAAAAAATTCCACTTTTGGGAGGATTTGAAATGTCTACACGCTACGGTCGCCCACTATTGCTCTTATCCCTGGTTGCTCTCCTGGCCCTTATGGCGGCTGGTTGCAGCAACAAGAGCATGTCCGTGAGCTACGAGGAAGAACTCCAGAAACGGGATCAGCAGATCGCCAAGCTGGAGCAGGAAGCTAAGCAAAGCCAGCAGGCTTTGGATCAGAGCCGTCGTGATGCCGCGGCAGCCAACCGTCGCGCCAAAGCGGCTGAGGATCGTCCGGCGCCCGCGGCCCCGGCCAATGTGGACGGCGACCTGCTGCCCCCGGATGCCAGGGCCGGCGAGTGCTACGCCCGCGTGCTGGTTCCCCCCGTCTACGAAGACACCACCGAGAAGATGCTGGTCAAGGAAGCCTCCGAGATCATCAAGGTCGAGCCCGCCGAGTTCGAGTGGGTGGAAGAGCGCGTTGTGGTCAAGGAAGCCAGCGAGAAGCTGATCGTTGTGCCCGCGACCTACAAGACCGTTACCGAGCGTCTGCTGGTCAAGGACGAGAGCACCCGCATGGTGGAAGTCCCGGCTGTCTACGAGACCCAGACCGAGCGGATCCTGGTCTCCCCGGCGCGTGAGTACTGGAAGAAGGGCCGCGGCCCCATCGAGAAGATGAATGGTTCCACCGGTGAGATCATGTGTCTGGTGAAAGAGCCCGCGGTGTACAAGGACGTCACCAAGAAGATCCTGAAGACCCCGGCCACCACTCGGGAAGAGGTTATCCCCGCCGAGTACGAGACCGTGACCCGGACCGTGCTGGATCAGCCTGCCTACACCCGGACCGAGACCATTCCCGCCGAGTACGGCACCGTCAAGGTGCGCCGGCTGGTCAAGCCCGCCCGTGAGATCCGCACACCCGTCGAGGCCGAGTACCGGACCGTCGCCAAGCGTGTCATGGTCGAGCCCAGCTACATGGAGTGGCGCCCGATCCTCTGCGAGACCAACATCGACCAGACCACCATCATGGGCATCCAGAAGGCGCTGAAGGCCAAGGGCTTCGATCCCGGTACCATCGACGGTATCTACGGGAAGAACACCCGGACCGCCGTCACGGCCTTCCAGAAGTCCAAGAACCTGGCCATCGGCAGCCTGACGATCGAGACCGTCAAGGCTCTGGGCCTGGAGCTCTGATTCTCGGGAACCGAGATCATTTCGAGTTGAAGGAAACGGGCGACCCAAGGGCCGCCCGTTTTCTTTGCTTATGGGGCCAGACGCAGGGACAGCGGCCCCGTGCCGACGGCACCCAGGGCCTGTTCCAGCAACTGCTCAAGCTCCAGGCCCGTGGTCTCCCGTAACAGGAGCTCCAGATCCCGCCCGCCGACGCCTCCTCCCCTTTCTTCCATGAGGGCCAACAGGTCGGGCAGGGGGTAGCGTTCCGTCCAGTTCTTCACCAGTGCATAGGACCAACCGTAGAGGTCGGATTCATCCTGGGCGGAGGGGGCGTTGTCCGGACTCCAGGAGAACACGAGATCCGCCTGCCAGGGCCGCCGATGGAGGGTCTGGATGCGCCGCCTCGCCAGGGCTCGACGCCAGGCGGTTGGGTTTTCCGCATGGGCGAAACCCTTGGCCAGGACCTCGCAGGTCCCTTCGATGAACCAACGGGTGCCCCGGGGAGGCTGCCCGTGGCCGTCGTGGCGCAGTGTGGGGCGGGAGGCCAGGACGTCGTGGCCCAGCTCGTGGGGCAAGGTGTCGTAGAGGAAGGTGTTCAGGTGCCGGGAGCCCCCTTCTCCCAGCAGGGATTCTCCCGTCTCCAGGAAGGTGACGCGGATCTCGTTCCAGGGGGCGTCGTCCGGAACCTCGACCTGGAAGCGGTACGCCCGGGGGCGTTGGGCGTAGTGCAGGATATAGAGCAGGATGCCCCCGTCGATGTCTCGGCCGGTGGCTCCCTCGACAAAGGCGTAGCACCGCCGCACCACCTTGGCCACTTCCGGCAGTTTCCGGTCCAGGGGCTCCGGCAGGTTGTGCCGGATTTCCAGCACTCGGCCCCGGCCCAGATCCTGGCGGGTCACGACAAGGTCGGGCATGGTGGCCGGTTCGATGGTTTCCACCGGTAGGTTGCCCCGGCGCGCGCTCTGGGTGAATGTGCGACCGTAGGTGCGGTTTTCTCCCGGCAGGAGGAAAAAAATGCCGACCATGAGGGAGATCAGGCCGGCGGCTCGCTTCTGGAAAATGCCGGTCATGGGAGGCCAGTCCTTTCGCCGATAAGCAGGTAGCCCTTCGCGAAAACCCGCTGTCGGTGGTTGCGCTCTCGATTCCGCCATCTTTCATGCAATCGGGAAGCCAAGAATCGGTAACGGGGAGGGGCGCATTTCCGGAGGGAAAGACCATGAAGAACCCGCGCCGGGCACGGGCTCTTCACGGCCGCTCGTCTAGTTCTCATCCTCCTGCGTGCAGAAATACTCGATGGTTTTCTGAGCGCAGGTCCGGCAATACCCCAGCTTGTTGAGCATGGTGTCGATCATCCGGTCGTACAGCTTCTGGTTCTCTTCGTTGGTGCGGTTGGCCAGGGCGCCGATCAGGCTGCCCGCTCCGGCGATGTCGCTCTTGAGCCGCACGTCGGTGACGGCCTTGACCAGCTCCAGGTTGTCCATGAAGTCATAGTTCGGATCCAGCCCGATCTTCTGACCGTAGATCTTGCGGATGGAGGTGCGGAAGGTTTCGCGCTGCTCGTCCGTCTTCAACTGCAGGCGCTCTTCGATGCTCTTGATGAAGCGTTCGTCCACCTTCAGGGCCTTCAACTCGCCGGTCTGAGGATCCTTGTACTTCCACATCTTGTCCGGAC
>PDQT01000081.1 GCA_002747875.1 bacterium DOLZORAL124_64_63 | reverse complement strand
TTTGCTTGACCTCGCGCGTGTGGGGAGGGCATTCTCGCCAAGGGCTTTCAGGTCAAACGACTTCAAGTCACCGACAATCCAGACGAAACACATCATGCGCTATGCACAGGGATTGTCATTGTAATGAACCAACCGAAAGAGAGTGGGAACATGATCAAAGTGGGTGTGATCGGATGCGGGTATTGGGGGCCGAATCTGATTCGGAATTTCAACGCGCTGCCGGAAGCCGAACTGAGCGTCATCTCCGATTTGGATGAAAAACGTTTGCAGCAGGTCGGACTTCTGTATCCGAACACGAAGAAGACCACCGATTACAAGGAAATCCTCGCCGATCCCGAAATTGACGCCGTGGTCGTCGCCACGCCCATGTCCACCCACTTCCCCCTGGGGAAGGAAATCCTGGGGGCGGGCAAGCACCTCTTTCTGGAGAAGCCCATGGCCACCACCAGCGCGGATTGCCGCAGCCTGGTGAGGCTGGCGGCGGAGAAGGGCCTGCAGATCATGGTGGGGCACACTTTCATCTACTCTCCGGCCGTGCGCAAGATCAAGTCCCTGATGGACAGTGGTGAACTGGGTGATATCTACTATGTGAATATCGAGCGGGTGAACCTGGGATTGTTCCAGAAAGATGCCAACGTTGTCTGGGATCTGGCACCCCACGATGTGGCCATGTTGAATTACCTGTTCGGGGGGAACCCCATCCGGGTCAACACCACGGGCCACTGCTACGTGCAGAAGGAACTGGGTGTTGAGGACGTGGCGTTCATCACCCTGGAGTTCCCCGGTGGGCGCATCGTGAACATCCATGTCAGCTGGCTGGACCCCAACAAAATCCGCAAGTGCACCTTCGTGGGCAGCCGCAAGATGCTGGTCTATGACGACGTGCACCCCTCGGAGAAGATCCGGGTCTTCGACAAGGGCGTGGACAAGCATCCCCATTACGAAGGCTTCGGCGAGTTCCAGCTCCTGTACCGTAGCGGGGATATCTTCGTGCCTCAGATCGAAATGGCCGAACCTCTGAAGGCCGAGACGGCCCACTTCGTGGACGTGATCCAGGGCAAGGCCGAGGGGCTGAGCACGGGTGTGCATGGTTTGCGTGTGGTGGAGGTCCTGGAGAAGGCCTGCGAGAGCCTCAAGAAGGGCGGCATCCCGCTGGACCTGGAATACCAGGACTAGGGTCGCGCCTTCATGACTGACCGGACCTTGCGCGTGGCCATGGTGGGCCAGAAGGGATTCCCTCCCGTGCATGGGGGAATCGAGAAGCATGTGGCCGAATTGGCCGCGCGCCTGGGGCCGTTGGGTATTGGGGTCGACATCTACAGCCGGCCTCATTACTCGCCTCACCAAGGGGCCACGGAACTTGATGACGTGCGGGTCATCAAGCGCCCCAGCATCCCCACCAAGCATCTGGACGCCATCAGCCACACCTCCGTGGCCACCCTGGATGTTCTGCGCCGCCCCGTGGATGTGGTGCACTACCACGCCCTGGGGCCCGGGCTGCTGGCGGGGTTTCCGCGTTGGCTGGCCAAGAAGAAAACCGTGGTGACGGTGCATGGGCTGGACTGGCAGCGGGACAAGTGGGGCGGCTTCGCCACTCGTGTCCTGCAGCTGGGGGAGAAGGCCAGCGTGGTTTTGCCGGATCGCACCATCGTGGTGAGCAAGGCCCTGCGGGAGCACTACCGAGACCAGTACAAGAAGGTCACCGATTACATCCCCAACGGCATTGTGCCGCCGGTATACCGGGCGCCGGATCTGATGCGGGAACATGGGATCGACGGCCCCTATGTTCTTTTTGTGGGGCGTCTGGTGCCGGAGAAGGGCTGCCACTTCCTGCTGGAGGCCTGGTCGCGCCTGCCCGGGGTTTTGCGCGGGAAGCACCAACTGGTGATCGCCGGGGACGCGGGGTTCACGCCGGGGTATGTGGACAAGTTGAAGCGGGAGGCGCCCGAGAGGGTGAAGTTCCTGGGGTACATCCACGGTCCCCTGCTGGAAGAGTTGTACACCAACGCGGAGCTGCTGGTGTTGCCCAGCACCCTGGAAGGCCTCAGCATCACCTTGCTGGAGGGGCTGAGCTACGCCCGTTGTTGCCTGGTGAGCGACATCCCGCCCAATCTGGAAGCGGCCGCGGACCATGCGGTTTTCTTCCGCAGCGGGGATCGGGATGACCTGACACGCCAACTGGCGGCCCTGCTGGAGAACCCCGCCAAACGGGAGAAGTTGGGGGCCCAGGGGCAAATTCATGCCATCGAGCACTATAGCTGGGACCGGGTGGCGCAGCTGACGGCGAACCTTTATCGGGAAATCGTGGAAAATTCTTTTTGACAAATGGCCCTTTGGTGATTATTTCTACCGAACCTTCGGAGCGGGCATAGCTCAGCTGGTAGAGCACTACCTTGCCAAGGTAGCTGTCGCGAGTTCGAGTCTCGTTGCCCGCTCCATTTTTATTTTTGTAGAGAATGGGAGCAGAGACTCCCATTTTTTTGTGCCCGGAGCGGGTTGACAAAACCGCATTGTGCTACCTAATTAGCCTACACGGAGGCGGCATAGCCAAGTGGTTAAGGCAACGGTCTGCAAAATCGTCACCCCCAGTTCGACTCTGGGTGCCGCCTCCAGCTTTTCATGATCCGGGTTAACCGTGCGTGGGCCGCGTCCGCGGACGGTTTTTGTTTTTCCGGACCGCCTGTTTCCCGTGCCGGGATGGCGAAATTGGTAGACGCAAGGGACTTAAAATCCCTCGGAGCGTGGCTCCGTGCCGGTTCGATCCCGGCTCCCGGCACCAGCATTCCTTGCAGGGGCCGCCCTCCGGGCCCGCCTCACGACTCTGGGGGGTCCCGTCTTGCGCCTCGCTTTTCTCTCCATCGGACGCCATATCCACACCGAGCGCTGGATCCAGTGGTTTGCCCGCCGGGGTCACGAATGCCACCTGCTGACGGTGCAGCCGGGCCCTGTCGAAGGCGTCGCCGTGCACGACATCACCGCCGGTTTCGGCCCCAAACCCTGCCGCTATTTTTTCAGCCTGCGCAAGGTCAAGCAACTGCTGGCCACCATCCAGCCGGACCTGCTCAACACCCACTTCCTGACGGGGTACGGTTACTGGGGGCATTTTTCCGGCTTCCAGCCCAACATCCTGACGGTGTGGGGGGACGATGTGTACGTCACCCCCTTCGAAAACAGCCTGAAGAATTGGCTGGCGCGGCAGGCCCTGGGCAGCTGCCGGGCCCTGACGGGGGACAGTGCCGACATCCTGGCCAAGAGCGTGGAGCTGGGGGCGGATCCCGAGCGCAGCTACCGGGTTCTGTGGGGTGTCGATTTCGAAAAATTCCGGCCCTTCGAAGCCGTGTCCTGGCGCCGGGAGAAGGGCTTCGCCGATGACGAGATCCTCTTTTTCAGCCCGCGCAGCTACACCCAGCCCTACTACAATATCGATACCGTGATCGCCGCGGCGGCCCAGGTGAAGGAGCGGGTGCCCCGGGCGCGGTTCCTCTTCTCCGGGTACGAGGGGGACCCGGAGCCCTTCCGCCGCAAGGCGCGTGAGGCGGGTATCGACGATGTGATGGCCATGTTGGGACGCCTGCCCCATGACGAATTCGCCGTGGCCCTCAACGCCTGCGATGTCTTCATCAGCGTGCCCAGCGTGGACGCCACGGCCGTCAGTCTGCTGGAGGCCATGAGCTGCGGCGCGGGCATCATCATCTCCAGTCTGGCTTCCTCGCGGGAGTGGATCCGGGACGGGCATAGCGGCCTGGTGGTGGAGCCCCGCAACGTCTCGCAGTTGACCGCGGCCATGGTCCGTTTCGCCGAGGACGACGGTTTTCGGCGCGAGGCCGGCCGGCGGGCGCTGGACACGGCCCGACGTTTTGCCGGTTTCGAGGCCAACATGGAATTCGTGGACCGCATTTTCCGCGGCGCCCTGGGGGCGAAGGATGCCTGGCCTCAGGAAGTGAGCCTGGCTCGGCTGGGGACGGGGGGCGTGGGGTGATCCTTTCGGTCGTGGTCCCCACCATGAACAAGGTGGATCTGCTGCGGCAGACCCTGGCCGCCCTGCGGGAGCAGGACGCGGGGCCGGGGCGCCCCTGGGAGGTGGTCGTGGTCAACGACGGCAGCACCGACGGGACGGCGGCCTTTCTGCGGGAAATCGACGGCCAGGGCACGGCCCCTCTGTTCCGGGTGGTCTCGCCGCCACATAACGTGGGGCGGGCCCGGGCCCGTAACCTGGGCGCGCGGGAAGCCCGAGGGGAGATTCTGCTCTTTCTGGACGACGATATCGTGGCGCCACCCGGTCTGGTGAAGGCCCACCTGGACATGATGGCGGCCTTTCCCGGGCAGGGCTCCATCGGTTATGCGGTGACCGATCCCCAGGTGGCCGACGCGCCCCATTTCGCCTATCTGGACAGCCGCGGGGTGGCCAAACTGCCGGCAGGGGAGGCGCCGGCCCGCTTCTTCGTGACCCAGAATGCGGCCGTGCCCAGAGCGGCGTTCCTGGCCGTCGGGGGTTTCGACGAAGACTTTTCCTCCTACGGGTTCGAGGACATGGAGGTGGCCTTCCGGATGGAGGACCAGGCGGGTCTCCGTTTTCGCGCCCTGAAGCATCCGGTGCCGCGGCATGTCCATCACCACACCTTGGATCAGTACCTGGACAAGAAGGTGGAGTGCGGGCGGGCCAGTCTGCGGCATCTGGCCCGGCTTCATCCCCACCGCATCCGGGAGATGCAACTGCACCATGTGGTGGATGCGCCGGGGATTCCGGGGCCCGGGCTCTTGGGGCGGCTCATCCGGGCCTTTTCCGTCCTGGGGCTGGATACCCCCCTGAAAGCGGTGTTGCGCCGTTGGCCGCGAGATGGGCAGGCGCGGCCCCGTCTGGCATCTCGGCACCATCGGCTGATGGATTTGCTGGTTCTGCTCTGCTTCCGTAGGGGTGTCAGGGCGGGCGGGGGGTCGTCTTGACACTGACAAGATGTCATTTTTGCTGTCTTTGTGGCGCTCTCAGTCTTGCTGTCTGATCACTGACTTTTTCTGGATTTCTTTTAAAATATTATATTGTAATAGTTTAAAATTTTTTTACAGGATCTTCCCCGACGGCACGGTCCTTGGTATACCCCCACCGAGTCATTGAATCCACTAATCCGCAATACAGGGAGTGAACCATGGGCAAAATCATCGGTATCGATCTGGGGACCACCAACAGCGTCGTGTCCGTCATGGACGGCGGCGAAGTCAAGGTCATCCAGAACCGCGAAGGCAATCGGACCACCCCGTCCGTCGTGGCCTGGAATAAATCGGGGGACCGCCTGGTGGGGCTGCTGGCCAAACGCCAGGCCGTGACCAACCCCACGGAGACCATCTATTCCATCAAGCGTTTCATGGGGCGTCAGTACGACGAGGTGGCCACGGAAATTTCCGAGGTCCCTTACGAGGTGATCAGGGGCGGCAACGGCGAGGTCCGCATCAAGACCTCCCACGGCGAGTTCAGCCCCCCGGAGATCAGCGCGCAGGTTCTGCGGGGTCTCAAGGAGACCGCCGAGGAGTACCTGGGCGAGACCGTGACCGACGCCGTGGTCACCGTGCCGGCCTATTTCAACGACAGCCAGCGCCAGGCCACCAAGGACGCCGGCAAGATCGCGGGTCTGGAGATCAAGCGCATCATCAACGAGCCCACCGCCGCGGCGCTGGCCTACGGCCTGGAGAAGAAGGGCGAGGAGACCATTGCCGTCTTCGACCTGGGCGGCGGCACCTTCGACATCTCCATCCTGGAGATGGACCAGGGCGTGTTCACGGTGCTGGCCACCAACGGCGACACCCACCTCGGTGGCGATGACTTCGACCAGGTGGTCATCGACCATCTGGTGGACACGTTCCTGAAGAACGAGGGCATTGACCTGAGCAAGGATCCCACCAGCCTGCAGCGTTTGAAGGAAGCGGCGGAGCAGGCCAAGCGGGAGCTGAGCAACAGCTCTCAGGCCGAGATCAACCTGCCGTTCATCACCGCGGACGCCAACGGGCCCAAGCACCTGACGATGACCCTGACCCGGGCCAAGTTCGAGGCCATGGTCAGCGACCTGGTGGAGCGCACCGTCAAGCCCTGCCTGGACTGCATCAAGGACGCCGGTCTGACCCCCGGGGAGATCGACGAGGTGCTGCTGGTGGGTGGCAGCAGCCGCATTCCCGCGGTGCAGGCCAAGGTGGAGGAGATCTTCAAGAAGGCTCCGAACAAGACCGTGAACCCGGACGAGGTCGTGGCCATGGGCGCGGCCATCCAGGGCGGCATCCTGGCCGGCGACAACGAGGACCTGGTCCTGCTGGACGTGACTCCGCTGAGCCTGGGCATCGAGACCCTGGGTGGTGTGATGACGCGTCTGATCGACCGGAACACGACAATCCCGACGGAGAAGAGTCAGGTTTTCTCCACCGCGGCCGATAACCAGCCGACCGTGGATATCCACGTCCTGCAGGGCGAGCGGGAGATGGCCGGGGACAACAAGACCATCGGACGTTTCCAGCTGACGGGGATCCCGGCCGCGCCGCGGGGTGTGCCCCAGATCAAGGTGACCTTCAACATCGACACCAACGGCATCCTGAGTGTCTCGGCCGTGGACCAGGCCACCGGTAAGGAGCAAAGCATCCAGATCACCGGCAGCAGCGGTCTGACGGACGAGGAGATCGAGAAGATGGTGCACGACGCCGAGGCCAACGCCGAGGCGGACAAGAAGAAGCGCGAGCTGATCGATCTGAAGAACGAGGGCGAGGCCCGCATCCATGCCGCCCGCAAGGCCATGGAGGAGCTGGACAGCGACCTGGAGGAGAGCCTGCGACAGGATGTGGAGAGCAAGATCAAGGCCCTGGAAGAGGTTCTGAGCAGCGACGATCCGGACATGATCCGGGCCGCCAGCGACGCCCTCATGAAGTCGGTCCAGGAGCTGAGTACCAAGGCCTACGAGAAGGCTTCGGCGGCTCAGGGCGGCAGCACCGCGGGACCGGAGGCCGGCGCGGAGCAGGGCTCCGCCCATGAGAAGAAGGACGATGGCTCCGTGGATGCCGATTACGAGGTCGTGGACGACGATTAGTGTGGGGAGGGGCCGGCCGAGCCGTATGCCGGTTCCGTGATCTTCTGGCGTGGGGCCGGGATAGCGTATCCCGGCCCCATGATTTTGCTGGATTTTGAATTGATTTTTTCGCTAAAGGTGATAGAGTCAAAACACCGGTATGATATCGACATCCCGCCTGTCAGCAATCCGGACGAAATTCTCATGATCTAGGGCCATGGAACTAATGCCAATGGGACCGAAAGAGTCTTTGACCTGAAGCGGGGTAGCGGTTATTCTTGGTATCGATAACCATTCTCGCTTTTATCCCTTGGGAACAGAAAGACGAATTCGGGGTTGCGGAGTTTTTTCCGGAGCTTGTTTCAATTTTCGGAAATTGCTTCATTTTCCGGAACTTGTCACAGTATTCCGGAACTTGTACCAAGAAAAAACGTTAAGATCAACGATGCGTTGGTCAATAGTTGATCCTGAATATTCAAGATAATAGAAGGCCTTGGTGGCCAATGGCTTCAAGGCAAGGAGGATGCAGCGTGTACGAAGTCGAACGGAGTAGCGACCGCCGTGAAGACCGCAGTCTCCAGCATTACCTGCAGACCATCGGCAAGCATGATTTGCTGACCAGGGAAGAAGAATTCGAACTCGCCCGGCGTATCCGGGAAGGGGACAAGCAGGCCCTGGACAAACTGGTCAACTCCAACCTGAGGTTCGTGGTCTCGGTGGCCAAGAAGTTCCTGAACCAGGGCCTCAGTTATATGGACCTCATCGCCGAAGGGAATATCGGTCTGATCACCGCCGCCAAGCGTTTCGACGAACGACGGGAATTCCGTTTCATTTCCTATGCCGTGTGGTGGATCCGGCAGGCCATCCAGAAGGCCATCGCGGAGCAGACCAACACCGTGCGCCTGCCCATCAACCGCAGCCAACAGGCCCAGCGCATGAAGAAGATCAGCCAGAGGATGGAGCAGAAGCTCCAGCGCAAGGTGGATCAGACCGAGGTGGCGGACGAGATGAGCCTGGACATCCGCAAGATGAACCAGATCATGGCCGCCAGCAAGCCTCTGATCAGCCTGGATCAGCCCCTGTACGAGGATGATGTGACCCTGGCCGACACCCTGTCCGATCCCGACGAACTGACCCCCGATCAGGGGTTTGTGGTGGAGGAACTGGAGCACGAACTGAGCGAGGCCATGGCCGATCTGACGGATCGGGAGAAAGACATCGTCACCCGTTATTACGGCCTGGGCACGGCGGAGACCGCCAGCCTGGAGACCATTGGCCAGGACATCAACCTGAGCCGGGAACGGGTGCGGCAGATCCGTAACCAGGCCCTCAGCAAGATGCGGCAGCGCGGTCGCGGAGAGCGCTTGGTGGATTACCTGACCTGATGCCCTGGTAAATCCGCCGGCGGGACGATTTCCCATGGCGATCTTCCGTGGCGATTTCCTGTTGACAGCGGACCGGTCAGCTATTTTATTTCCCCGTCTCTGGTGGGCGATTAGCTCAGTTTTGGTTAGAGCGCTTGTTTGACAGACAAGAGGCCACTGGTTCGAGTCCAGTATCGCCCACCACCCAGAGAATTTTCTGAAGCCCAGTTGCCGTCGCCGGCGGCGGGGCTTTTTTGTCGTAGGATACCCATCTCAAGAACCCTGGCAGGAAAGGTCGCCCGATGTCGACGCTCAGCTTCAAACTTCCCGACGGCAATGTGCTGGAACTGGAAAAAGGCCGGCCCTACGGGGATGCCGTCAAGCAGATCGGGGAGGGCCTGTATCGCAACAGCCTGGCCGTGAAGGTCAATGGGGTGAACCATCCCCTGGACGAGGCGGCGGAAAAGGGCGGCGACCTGGTCGTGATCACGAAGAACAGCGAGGAAGGGCTGCAGACGCTGCGCCACACCGTGGCCCACCTGATGGCCTGGGCGGTCCAGGATCTTTATCCCGGGGTGAAGTTCGCCTTTGGTCCGGCCATTGAAAGCGGCTTCTACTACGACTTCGACCGGGGTGAGCCCTTCTCCGAAGAAGAACTGACGACCATCGAGAACCGCATGCGTGAGTTGGCCCGGCAGAAGGTCAAGGTCACGCGCGAGGTGGTCACGCCCGAGCAGGCCCGCGCCATGTTCAAGGACCAGCCCTACAAGCTGGCCCAGATCGAGGATCTGGAGAAGCTGGGCGAGGAGTTCAGCATCTACCGCCTGGGCGACTTCACCGACTTCTGCGAGGGCCCGCACGTGCCGGACAGCGGCGCCCTGAAGGCCTTCAAGCTGCTGAACGTTTCGGCGGCGCACTGGGTCAAGGATCATGACGCGCCCATGCTGCAGCGGATCTACGGGACCGCCTTCTTCAAGAAGAAGGATCTGGATGCCCACCTGGAGATGCTGGAGGAGGCCAAGAAGCGGGATCACCGCAAGCTGGGGCGGGAGCTGGATCTGTTCGGCATCCAGGAGGACGCCGGGGCCGGCCTCAGTTTCTGGTATCCGCGGGGCGACATCCTGCGTGAACAGATCATGGACTTCTGGAAAGATATCCACCGCAAGCACGGCTATCGGACCGTCACCACCCCGCACATCTACCAGGCGGGGCTGTGGGAGACCAGCGGTCATATGCAGTTCTACCGGGAGGATATGTACGTTTTCGAGCAGGATGGCAAGCCCATGGTCGTCAAGCCCATGAACTGCCCGGCGCACATCCTGATCTACAAGCGCAAGACCCGCGGCTGGCGCAGCCTGCCCGTGCGCCTGGCGGAACTGGGCACCGTCTACCGGGCCGAAGACCAGGGCGCCCTGCACGGCCTGATGCGCGTGCGCGGCTTCACCCAGGACGACGCCCACCATTTCTGCACCCCGGAGCAACTGGACGACGAGGTCAGCCTCTGCATCGATCTGGTCAAGGAAATCCTGGGCACCTTCGGGTTCCACGATTTCAAGGTGGAGCTGTCGGTGCGGGACAGCCAGGACACCAGCAAGTACGCCGGCAGCGATGAGGAATGGGAGGCCGCCGAGGGCAGCCTGATCAAGGCCCTCGAGAAGCATGGCCTGGACTTCACCCGCGAAGAGGGCGAGGCGGTCTTTTACGGGCCCAAGATCGATGTCGGTCTCATCGACGCCCTAGGGCGCAAGTGGCAGGCCAGCACCATCCAGTTCGACTTCAATCTGCCTCGGCGTTTCGGCGTGACCTACACCGACAGCAACGGGGAAGAGAAGTTCGTCTATATGGTACACCGGGCCATCATGGGGTCGCTGGAGCGCTTCATCGGTATCTTGACCGAGCACTACGCGGGGGATTTCCCCCTCTGGCTGGCGCCGGAACAGGTGCGGGTCATGTCCGTGAGCCGGGATCAGCACGATTACGCCCAGGAGGTGGCGGACCAACTGCGCCGGGCGGGCATCCGCGCGGAGGCGGATGTGCGCGAGGAGAAGATCGGCTTCAAGATCCGGGAGGGCGAGGTCATGCGCGTGCCCTGGATGCTGGTGGTCGGTGGGCGCGAGGCCGCGGAACGGAAAGTTTCCGTGCGGGTGCGCCACGAGGGGGATAAGGGGCAGATGACGGTGGAGGCTCTGACGCAGGAACTCCTTGACGTCATTGCCAACAAGCGCTAGGTTAGCACGACATTTTCATAGTTGTGGCGGGAGAGGGGTCTCCCGCCACGCCTTCGGATCCGCCTTGAGGGGTGGGCGGAAGGCATCCCAAGTAAAGGTCCGCCCTTTCACCGTGAGTCTGGCTGAAACAATCCGGAGCGGTTATTTGCCCGCAGGCGGACCAATGTGTCCGCTTTTTTCGTGCCTGGGCCCGGATTTGTCCGGTGCCGGCGAGCGGGGCGGACGACAGACAGGAGGCAAGGCTTATCAAGGGAAACAAGGTGACCAGGGTGAACCGGATGATCCGGATCCCGAAGGTTATGGTCGTTGACGACGATGGGGAGCAGCTGGGTGTGATGGATACCTCCGAGGCCCTGCATCTGGCCGAGGGTAAGGGACTGGATCTGGTGGAAGTGGCGCCGACGGCCCGCCCGCCCGTATGCAAGATCATGGATTACGGGAAGTTCAAGTATGAGCAGAGCAAGAAGGCTCGTAAGGCTCGGCAGGCGTCCCACACCGTCAAGATCAAGACCATCCAGTTCCGGCCCAAGACGGATGATCACGACTACCAGTTCAAGAAGAAGCACATCATCTCCTTCCTGGCCGCTGGTAACAAGGTCAAGGTTGTCATGCGATTCCGTGGGCGTGAGATCTCGCACATGGATCTGGCCCTGGAGTTCCTGAACAACCTGAACGATGAGTTGAAGGAGTACGGCACTCCAGAGTCTCGTCCCCAGCGCGAAGGGCGGCAGATCAGTTTCATCATGGCACCCAACGCCGCCAAGGCCTGAACAAGATTCCGCTTTTGACGAATCCGCCCCCCGGGGTGGAAAGAACAGGAGGCGCGCGCCTTCCGTAGCGATGGCTTACGCGCTCCATTGAATAGACAGAGAGGCAGTTGACCATGGGCAACAAGATGAAAACCAACCGGGCTGCGGCCAAGCGTTTCAAGCTGACCGGCAGCGGGCGTATCAAGCGCAACAAGGCCTTCCACGGCCACCTGTTCACGGCGAAAAGCCCCAAGCGGCTTCGCAACCTGCGCAAGGGTGCCATGATGGCTGCCTGCGACGAATCCCGTGCCCGTAAAATGCTGGGCAAGTAGATATTGATGGGAATCCGGAAGATTCCCTTTTAACCAGGAGGCAGACCCATGCCAAGGGCAATGAACAATCCTGCTGCGAAGCAGCGTCGGAAGAAGTATCTCAAGCGGGCCAAGGGCTTCGTGGGCGGCAAGGGCAACCAGTACCGCCAGGCGCGGGAAACCGTCGATCGCGCGCTGGCCTATGCCTACCGCGACCGCCGCAACAAGAAGCGCGAATTCCGTCGCTTGTGGATCACCCGGATCAACGCCGCCGCGCGCCTGAACGGCTTGAGCTACAGCACGCTGATGAACGGTCTGAAGCGCGCCGAGATCGAGATCGACCGCAAGATGCTGGCCGACCTGGCCGTGGCCGACGCGCCCGCCTTCGCCAAGCTGGCGGAAGCCGCCAAAGCGGCTCTGTAGCAGAGTTGCTCTGTACGATGCCGCTCTTGAGACCGGGCGATCCCGGCAACAGTGATGACACGACCAGCCGGGTGAACCCGGCAGAGGGGATCCTGACATGAAGGAGACCATCGATCGTTTGCGGATCGAGGGCACCGAGAAGATCAAGGCGGCGGAAACGCTGGAGGCGGTCGAGGCCTTGCGAACCGGCCTGCTGGGGCGCAAGGGCGAAATCACGCTGCTGTTGCGGGGGCTGAAAGATGTCCCCGCCGAACAGCGGCCACAGATGGGCGCCGAGCTCAACCGGGTGAAGGTTGAACTCGGCGCCCTCGTCGATGCGCGCCAGCAGGAATTGAAGAGCGCCCAGCTGGGTCAGGGCCCCAAACTGGATCTGACCATCCCGGGGATTCCGCCGGCCGTTGGCGGGGGCAACCATCCGCTCCTGTCCACGCTGGAATCCATCTGCGACATCTTTTACGGCATGGGATTCAGCCGGGGCGAGGGCCCGGAAGTGGAGCTGGACTTCTACAACTTCACGGCCCTGAACTTCCCCGATGACCATCCGGCCCGGGACATCCAGGACACCTTCTACATCGATCCCAAGGTTTGTCTGCGGACGCAGACCAGCCCGGTGCAGGTCCGCACCATGGAGCGGAACGAGCCGCCCCTGGCCATGATCTTCCCCGGCCGTGTTTACCGCAACGAGAACGCCGACGCCAGTCACAGCTCGGAGTTCTACCAGATCGAAGGTCTGGTGGTGGATCGGGCCATCAGCATGGCCGACCTGAAGGATACCATCGACGTCTTCGTGCGGAATTTCTTCGGCGCGGAGGAGCCCACGCGGTTCCGGCCCCATTACTTCCCCTTCACCGAACCCAGCGTCGAGGTGGACATGCAGTGCGTGGGGTGCCGGGGCGAGGGCTGTGGCGTGTGCGGCCAGACCGGCTGGCTGGAGATCATGGGCGCGGGCATGGTGCACCCCAACGTGTTCCAGGCCGCCGGCTATCCCGCGGACAAGTACACGGGTTTCGCCTTCGGCATGGGGATCGACCGCATTGCCATGCTGAAGTACGGCATCGATGATATCCGCCTCCTTTACGAGAACGACCTGCGTTTCCTCAACCAATTCCGAGGTGTGCTGTGAAAATCAGTCTGGACTGGCTGGGAGAACTGGTCTCCTGGGACGATTCCACCGAAGAGCTGGCCGCCAAGCTGACGGCCGCCGGCCTGAATGTCGAGGGCATCGAGGATTTCCGGCTCAGCTTTCCCGGGGTGGTGGTGGCCAAGGTTCTGGAGCGCGAGCAGCACCCGAACGCGGACCGTCTGAGCCTGTGCCGGGTGGATGCCGGCACCGGGGAGCCCGTGCAGGTGGTTTGCGGCGCGCCCAATGTGCGCGCGGGCCTCACCGTGCTCTTCGCCACCGTGGGCAGCGTTCTGCCGGGCAACTTCAAGATCAAGAAGAGCAAGATCCGCGGGGTGGAAAGCTTCGGTATGATCTGCTCGGCCACCGAACTGGAACTGGGGGCCGATGGCAGCGGCATCATGGAACTGGATACGGACCTGGCCCCGGGCACGCCGGCCGATGAACTGTACGGCCACCATGACACGGTGCTGGACATCGAGGTCACGCCCAACCGGCCCGACTGGCTGAGCCACATCGGCGTGGCGCGGGAGGTGGCCGCCATCTACGGCACCAAGGTGAACACACCGCGGGCCTGGGGTAGCCAACAGACCGGGGAGAGCCTCGGGGTGAAGGTGCGCATCGAGGATTACGAGGAATGCCCCCGCTACAGCGCTTTCGGCGCCCGGGGCGTGGAGGTGGGTCCGTCGCCGGATTGGATGCAGAACCGTCTGCGCGCCATCGGCAGCCGGCCCATCAACAACGTGGTGGATATCACCAACTACGTCATGTTCGAGACCGGGCAGCCCATGCACGCCTTCGACCAGTCCAAGCTTTCCGGCGGCACCATCACCATCAGGACGGTGGAGCAGGGCACCAAGGTCATCACCCTGGATAATCAGGAACGGGAACTGGACGCGGGCACCCTGGCGGTATGTGACGAGAAGGGCCCCGTGGCCCTGGCCGGCGTCATGGGTATGGCCAACAGCGAGGTGGACGCGGGCACCAAAGACATCCTGCTGGAGAGCGCCTTCTTCAACGCGAGCTTGGTGCGCAAGGCCAGCCGCGACCTGGGTCTGATCAGCGAGAGCAGCTACCGCTTCGAACGCGGGGGCGACTGGGAGATGGTCATCAAGGCCGCCCATCGGGCCCTGTACCTGTTGCAGGAGCACGCGGGCGCCCACATCGTCACCGACTGGGCCGATCGCTTCGATCCGGATCGTAGCGAGCCGGCCGGCATCCCCTTGCGCATTTGGCAGGTGAATCGTGTGCTGGGCACGCAGATCGCCACCGATGAGGCCGCCGAGATTCTGCAGAGCCTGGGACTGAAGGTTCAGCCCATGGGCAACCCCCAGGCCAGCAACGCCAACGCGGTGAACATCATGGTCAAGGTGCCCTCTTTCCGGCGGGACCTTTTCCAGGAAATCGATCTGATCGAGGAAATTGCCCGGATCTACGGCTATGGCAACATGGCCGGCGGGGGTGGGTTCATCGGTCAAGGGGCCGGGCAGCGCAACAGCAAGGATGTTTTCCTGTCCCGGGTGCGGGCCTGGTTCTCGGCCTGCGGCTACAACGAACTGGTGACCAGCAGCTTCATGGGCGAGGGCGACCTGCCCAAGCTGAACCTGCCCGAGGACGATGTGCGGCGCAGCTCCCTGGCCGTCATGAACCCCAACCATGGCGGGGATATACGGCTACGGACCCATCTGCTGCCCAGCCTGGTGGATGTGGCTCGCCGCAACCTGAACAGCGGCGCGGCGGCCCCCTTGCGCGCCTTCCAGGCCAACCGGGTTTACTGGCCCGCGGGCGCCAAGGCCGCCGACCCTCGCCATGAGGATGAGAAGATGCTGCCCGAGGAGCCACTGTTCCTGCAGTTCGGCATCGCCGGGCATACGGGTCGGGGGCTGGACGATATGCCGCAGGATCTGCTGGAGATCAAAGGGGCCGTGGAGGCTTTGGCCCGGAATCTTCTGCTGGATCTGAAGCTGGAAGCGCGGGACTGCGAGCCGTGGCTGATGCCGGGGCAGCAGTGGTTGATCACCGATGGTGAGGGCCGACCCGTGGGCAGCGCCGGGCGGGTGCATCCCCAGGTGCTGGAGGCCTTCGCCATGGACGAAGCCCTGACGGTGGCCGAGATCAACCTGGACAAGGTGGATCTGGAGCCCAAGACCGTGCGTTATGAACCTTTTGCCCGTTTCCCTGCCGTGAAACGCGATCTGAGCCTGCTGGTGCCCCACGGGACCGGCTTCGCGGAGATCGAGGCGGTGGTTCGGGAGAGTGGGGGCCCCCATCTGGTGGAGGTGGATCTGTTCGATATCTACCGCGGCCGGGGGGTGCCGGAAGACCGTGGTGCCTATGGAATTCGCTTGAAGTTCCGTTCGGCCAAGGGTAGTCTCAAAGGCAAGACGGTGGACTACGCCATCAACCAGATCGTTGAGGCCCTGTCCAGCCGTTTGAAAATAGATCACAGGTAGGACAACCGGGATCAAGGAAGAGAGCGGACCCCTATGGAAAGCAACCTGAATGTGCTGGAGAACAAGGTTCTCGAAGCGATCAAACTGATCAAGGAATTGCGTGAGGAGAACGGCCGCCTGCAGGGGCAGCTGGAGAATGTCGAATCGCGCAATCGGGAACTCGAGGAACAGAACTCCAAATTAAACCATCAACTCGTCGAGGCGCGGCAACAGGCCGCCACCGTCGAGGTTTATGAGGAAAAGAGGAAGGAAATCGAAACCAGGGTGGGTGGTCTGCTGGACCAGTTGGAAGCCCTGGGATAACCGGTAAAACCGGTGGGCGGGCATGCAGGCCCGCCCCAGCGGGAATCCGGGGTGATGTGGAAGAGTCCATGCAGGAAGCAAAAAGTGTGACAGTGACCATTTTCGGGCAGTCCTACACCTTGAAAGGTGGGGCGGAGCCGGATTATGTCCAGGAGATTGCCGCGTTCGTGGACAAGAGGATGCAGGAGGTGGCCCGCAACAGCAGCGTGGGCTCCACGTCCAAAGTGGCCATCCTGGCGGCCGTGAACATCGCGGATGAATTATTTCGTGAACAGCAGAAGCGTATCGAGACGCTGGCTACACTTGAGGATAGAAGCCTGCAGATCACCCATCTCCTGGCCAGGGAGGTGGGTGAGGACCCTTACCGTCCTCATGAAGGAGATTCCCTGCCCGGCGCGTGATGTGTCGTACAAGTGAGCCAACACTTCTATCATGGGAGTCCGGCGTTTTTGCCTGAAAGTCACGCCCCTCCGGGGAAGGCTGGACGGTAAGACAGGGCACCCACTTGGAGCAACTCGGTTCAGTTGCTTCCGACTCACACGACCGGGCGGGGTGTTTTTCAGCCCCATTTCTGCCGCATCCCTCCTTTGATTCCTAATAAACCGGGAATGGAGCAACCATGTCGGTTTTATCGACCCATTGGGATGTCATGGCCGCCGCCGGCGTGTTCTTCGCGCTGGGGTGGCTCGTGACCAAGCTCCTCTTCGAAAAACGCCTGGGGCAGGCCCGCATGACCGGTGAGAATCTGGTGGCGGAGGCCGAGCGCGAGGCGGCCGGCCTTGTCAAGGCCGCCCGGCTGGAGGCCAAGGAAGAGCTTTTCCAGGCCCGCCAGCGCTTTGAAGAGGAAACGGAATCCACCCGTCGCGAGAGCCGCCGCCGCCAGGACGCGCTGGACCAGCGCGAGGAAAACCTGAATCGCAAGGTGACCTTCATCGACAAGAAGGAAACGCGCCTGGACGACCTGGATGAGGAACTGCGGAAGCGTCAGGCCGGAATCACGGCCACGGAGCAGGAATTGTCCCGGGCGCAGGAGGTGCAACGCCGGAAGCTGGAGGAGGTGGCCGGTTTGACGGTGGAGGCCGCCCGCGAGATCCTGATGGAGCAGATGGTGGGCGATGCCCGTCTGGCCGCGGCCAAGACCATCCAGCAGGTGCGCGAGGAAACTGAACGCAACAGCCGCCGTGAATCCATGAAGATTCTCAGTCTGGCCATCCAGCGCTACGCCTCGGAGCATGTGGCCGAAAGCACCGTTTCGGTGGTGGATCTGCCCAGCGACGAGATGAAGGGACGCATCATTGGCCGCGAGGGGCGCAATATCCGCAGCTTCGAACTGGCCACGGGCATCGACCTGATCATTGACGACACGCCCGGGGCCGTCATCGTTTCGGGTTTCGATCCCGTGCGCCGCGAGGTGGCCCGGCAAAGTCTGGAGACCCTGATCCACGATGGCCGCATCCATCCGGGGCGCATCGAGGAAGTGGTGGCCAAGACCGCCAAGGAAATGGACGTCAGGATCCGCGAGATGGGCGAGCACGCCTGCCTGGATCTGGGGCTGCAGTCGGTGGACAAGATGATGTACTACTATGTAGGGCGTCTGCACTACCGCACCAGCTACGGCCAGAACCTGTTGAAGCACAGCATGGAGGTGGCGGGGGTGGCCGCGGTCATCGCGGCCGAACTGGGTCTGGATACCCGGCTGGCCAGGCGCTGCGGGTTCTTCCACGACATCGGCAAGGCCGCCGACCACGAGATGGACGGTCCCCACGCCGTCATCGGCGGGCGGCTGTGCAGGAAGTACGGAGAGAACGATACCGTCATCAACGCCGTGGCGGGGCATCATCAGGATGTGGAGGCGGCCACGCCGTACACCTTCATCGTTTCCGCGGCGGATGCCGTCAGCGCCTCGCGTCCCGGCGCCCGGCGCGAGAGCGTGCAGTCCTATGTGGAACGGCTGGAGAATCTGGAACAGATCGCCGACGGTTTTGATGGCGTGGAAAAGAGTTTCGCCATCCAGGCCGGACGCGAGATCCGGGTGCTGGTCAACCACACCCTGGTTTCCGACGCCGAGGCCGCCGTGCTGGCCGAGGAAGTGAGCCGTCGCATCGAAGGCGAACTGGAGTACCCCGGGCAGATCAAGGTCATGGTGATCCGGGAGATCCGGGCCACGGCCATCGCCCACTAGTCCGGCTTGTTCGGACGAATACGGACAGGAACCCTGAGCCGTCCCGAAAGGATCGTGATTTGGAAACCCTGCTGTTGAAAGGCAAGCCCGTGCGGGATGCCGTCTTGGCCGAACTTAAGGCCAAGGTGGCGCAGGCCCCGCGGCGGCCCGGTCTGGCCGTGATCCTGGTGGGGGAAGACCCCGCCAGCACCGTTTATGTCAGCCACAAGGAAAAGGGCTGTGAGGAGGTGGGCTTCCATCACCAGACCCATCGCCTGGCGGCGGACGCGGATGAAGGGGAAATCCTGGCGCTGGTGGACCGGCTGAACAACGACCGGACCATCGACGGCATCCTTATCCAACTGCCCCTGCCCAAGGGCCTGGACCAGGACAAGATCCTGCTGGCCGTGGATCCGGCCAAGGATGTGGATGGCTTCCATCCCGAGAACCTGGGGCGCCTGATGGCGGGCAACCCGCGCTTCGTGCCCTGCACGCCCAAGGGCATCATGCGCCTGCTGCAGCACCATGACCTGCCCATGGCCGGCAAGCATGTGGTGGTGGTGGGGCGCAGCGTGATCGTGGGTCGCCCCATGACCCTGCTGATGTCCATGAAGACACCGGCGGCCAACGCCACGGTGACCATGTGCCATTCCGGCACCAAAGATCTGGCGGCCATCACCCGCCAGGCCGATGTGGTGGTGGCGGCCATCGGCGTGCCGCGGGCCCTGGGGCCCGAGGAAATTGCCGAAGGGGCTATCGTGGTGGATGTGGGCATCAACCGCATCGACGCGCCCGAGCGCAAGTCCGGCACCCGCCTGGTGGGGGATGTGGATTTCGATGCCCTCAAAGGGCGGGTCAGCGCCATGACCCCGGTGCCTGGCGGGGTGGGGCCCATGACCATCGCCATGCTGCTGGAGAACACCTGGGAGGCCATGGCGCGCGCGGAGGGCCTGGATGGATAGGGCCGCCCTGCGCCGCGCCATGGAGCAGGAACGGCGGGTGGTGGAAAAGCACCTGCGCCGGCTCCTGACCGGGCAGAAAGGTGTGCCGCCGCGCCTGAAGGCGGCCATGAAGCACAGCCTGATGGGCGGAGGCAAGCGCCTGCGCCCCCTGCTGGTTCTATGGACCTACGACGCCCTCGGCGAGGGCCGATCGCGCCCGGCCGTTTCCCGCCCGGCGGCCATGGAAGCGGCTTGCGCCGTGGAGATGCTGCACACCTACAGTCTGATCCATGATGACCTGCCGGCCATGGATGACGATGTCCTGCGCCGGGGGCGGCCCACCTGCCATGTGGCCTTCGACGAAGCCACGGCCATCCTGGCCGGGGATGCCTTGCAGGCCTTGGCTTTCACCCTGTTGGCCGGCAGCGGGGGGGCGGTGGCCGGGGATCTGGTCCGCATCCTGGGCGAGGCTGTGGGCCCGGCCGGTATGGTCGGGGGGCAGCAACGGGATCTGGATGCCGAAGGGCAGCAGGTGGACGCGCGGCTGGTGCGCCGTATCCATCTGGGGAAGACCGCGGCCCTGCTGGCGGCCTGCCTGGAGGCGGGCGCTCTGCTGGCGGGCGCGACGGACGAAAACCGGAAACTTTTGCGGGCTGCGGGGTTGGACCTGGGGTTGGCGTTCCAGGGCGCGGATGATGTGCTGGATGTGACGGCCACCAGCGCCCAGCTGGGCAAGAGCCCCGGCAAGGACGCGGCCACGGGCAAGGCCACCTGGGTGCGTGTCGAGGGGCTGGAAAAAGCCCGGCGTCGTGTGGAACGGTTGGTGGGCAAGGGCCTGGCGGAACTGGAGGCCGGCTTGCCGGCCGGGGAAGCCGGGACACGCCTGCTGGCCTTGGGAAATCTCATGGGCCACAGGGATCACTGAGATGGGCAACGGCCTGCAGGATGTGCCCGCCTGGCTGGTGATCGTCGGCTGCGGCGCGCTGGTTCAGGCGACCAAGCTGCTGGGGTACAGCCTTGTGCAGCGGCGCCTGAGCCTGCCCGTCCTGGTCCAGAACCACGGCTTTCCCAGCCTGACTTCGGCGGTGTTCACCTGCCTGCTGGTGCTGGTGGTCATGCGGGAGGGGTGGGACAGCAGCCAGGCCGGTTTCGCTTTGGTGTTCGCGGTCATCGTCGTCCATGACACCATCAAGCTGCGGGTGGCGGCCAGCCGGCAGCGCGAGGTGGTCTTCCTGCTGGTGGAAATCCTGCCGGAAGCCGGATTTTTTCATAAACAGGTGGCGGATTATCTTGATCCGCGCACCCATCACCCGGTGCATGTGGCTACCGGGGTCCTGCTGGGGGGGCTGTTCGCGCTGGCATTCGGGCCGATCTCGGGCTAATCTGGGGCAGGATGGATAACTCCCGATAGCCGGCGCACGGCTCGGGGGAAGGATGATTGTATGGAATCGCTTCTGCCCGAAATCAAGGGGCCGGAGGACCTGAAGGACCTCACACCTGCTCAGTTGGAGCAGGTCTGCGCCGAGCTGCGGGAGATGATCATCTCCACGGTATCGCATACCGGCGGCCACCTGGGCGCCAGCCTGGGCGTGGTGGAGCTGACCGTGGCGCTGCACCGGGTATTCAGCACGCCCACCGACAAGATTGTCTGGGACGTGGGTCACCAGGCCTACGGCCACAAGCTGCTGACGGGGCGGCAGGATGATTTCCACACCCTGCGCAGCCAAGGGGGCGTTTCCGGTTTCCCCAAGCGGGCCGAGAGCGAGCACGACATGTTCGGGGTCGGCCACGCCAGCACCTCCATCAGCGCCGCGGTGGGTTTTGCCGCCGCGCGCGACGCTCGCGGCGAGGACCACTCCGTGGTGGCCGTCATCGGGGATGGGGCGCTGACCGGCGGGCTGGCCTTCGAGGGCATGAACAATGCCGGCCAGCTGAACACGAAC
>PDQT01000062.1 GCA_002747875.1 bacterium DOLZORAL124_64_63 | reverse complement strand
CTGGACATCTACAACGAGGATGCCCTGTATCCCGCCAGTCCCGTCGTGGCTGACGGCATCGCTCCCATCCGTGGCGTGAACACCGCCATGCTGGGCGTGACCCCATTCCAGTACAACCCCGTGACCAAGGAACTGGTCGTGCATCGCGACATCCGGCTGGAGGTGGTCTTCGAGGGCGGCAACGGGCACTACGGCGAGGATCGCCTGCGCAGCCGCTGGTTCGATCCCATCCTGAAAGACATCTTCGTCAACCAGACCAGCCTGCCGGCGGTCCAGTACCCGGCGTCGGGCCAGGGCCGCACGCCCGACTTCGAGTACGTCATCATCTGCCCGCCCGTGGGCAGCTACACGGCCTGGGCGGATTCCCTGCGCCGGCACCGTGAAGAGCAGGGCATCAGCACCGGTATCTTCACCACCGCGGATATCGGCGGCAACACCACCACGGCCATCGAGGGCTTCATCGACGAGGCCTACAACACCTGGGACGTGCCCCCCGTGGCCGTCCTGTTGCTGGGTGATCACGGCACCGAGGCCACGGACATCATCGCCCCCGTCTGGGACAACTACTGCGTGTCCGACAACATCTACGCCGACGTCAGCGGCAATGACATGCCCGATGTCATTCTGGCCCGCATGACCGCCGACAACCCCACCAACCTGGAGACCTTCGTGCGCAAGGCTCTGGACTATGAGTGGAATCCCCCGACGAATCCGGACTTCTACGCCAAGCCCGTCATTGCCGGCGGTTGGCAGACCGAGCGCTGGTTCATCCTCTGTGACGAGGTGCTGTACGGTTTCATGGCCAACGAACTGGGCAAGACGCCCATCCGGGAATACGCCAACTACAGCGGCTGGCCCTCTTCCGTGTGGTCCAGCGCCGAGAACACCTCGACTGTGACCAGCTACTTCGGCCAGACCGGTCTGGGTTATCTGCCGGAGGATCCCTCTCACCTGACGATGGGCGCCACCGCCACCAGCCTGAACAACGACATCAACGCCGGCACATTCATGGTGCAGCACCGTGATCACGGCGGGGAGACCGGCTGGGGCGAGCCGGACTATTCCAACAGCGATTTGACCGGCCTGAGCAACGAGGACCTGCCCTTCGTGTTCTCCATCAACTGCCTGACCGGCAAGTACAACCATAACAGCGAATGCTTTACCGAGGCCTTCCATCGCCACGAGCAGGGGGCCCTGGGCCTCATCGCGGCCAGCGAGGTCAGCTACAGCTTCGTGAACGACACCTTCGTCTGGGGCATGTTCGACTACATGTGGCCGGACTTCTGCCCCGACATCGGCAGTCCGGGTGAGCACAAGTTCCTGCCCGCGTTCGCCAACGTCTCGGGCAAATACTTCCTGCAGGCCAGCAGTTGGCCCTACAACCAGCAGAACAAGCAGGTCACCTACTTCCTGTTCCATCACCACGGCGACGCTTTCCAGACGGTGTACTCCGAGGTGCCCACCCCGCTGGCGGTGGACCACGAGGCCAGCCTGATCAGCGGTGTGAACTTCTTCAACGTGACCGTCGAGGAAGGGGCCCTGATCGGTCTGAGCGTGGACGGCCAGCTCATCGGCAGCGCCGTCTCCGCCGGTGGCCTGACGACCATCCCCATCCCGAGCCAGGTTCCCGGGCAGGACCTGATCGTCACCGTCACCAAGCAGAACAAGTACCGTTACCGCCAGGCCGTGCCCATCATCCCGCCCGGAGGTAGTTTCGTCATCTTCGACAGCGTGGCCATCAACGACGCGGACGGCAACGGCCAGTTGGATTTCGCCGAGACGGCCGACCTGAGCCTGACCCTGCGCAACGTGGGGCTGGAGACTTCCGTGGGGGCCTCCGCGGTGATCAGCAGCGAAGACACGCACATCACCATCCTGGATGACAGCGAGGCCTACGGCGACATCGCCGGTGAGGGCTTCGCCACCGTGGCCGACGGCTACCGGATCCAGGTGGCGGCGGACGTGCCCGACGGCCATGGCATCCCCTTCGTGGTGACGGCCACCGATGCGGACTCCACCTACACCAGCAACTTCACCCTGACGGCCCACGCGCCCAGCCTGGTCATCAGCGGTATCGTGATCACCGGTGACGCCGACAACGACGGCATCCTGGATCCGGGTGAGACGGCGCAGCTGGAAGTGACGCTGCTGAACGAGGGCAGTTCCACGGTGACGAACGTGGCCGTGGGCATTGTCGGCGACAACAGCAACGTCACCATCGGGGACGAGACGCCTCTTATTTCCATGCTGGGCGCGGGCGCCAGCAGCACCGTGGTCTGGACCCTGACCGCCGCGGAGGAGACGCCCATCGGCGAGTCCGTCAACTTTGATCTGACGGCCACGGGCGACGACTACAGCTACTCCGAGAGTTTCGGTATCAGTGTCGGCCTGAGCATCGAGGACTGGGAAAAAGGCAACTTCCTGAGCTACCCCTGGGAGCTTGGTGGTGCCACCGACTGGTTCGTCACCGATATCGATCCCTACGAAGGGGAATACTGCGCCCGGAGCGGGGCCATCACCCATAACCAGAGCACCGAACTGTCCGTCGAGACCGAGGTCCTGATCCCCGGCACCATCACCTTCATGGTGAAGGTCAGCAGCGAGTCCAGCTACGACTTCCTGCGTTTCTATATTGATGGCAGCAAGAATGGCGAGTGGTCCGGTGAACTGGACTGGACGGAAGTCAGCTTCCCTGTGAACGCGGGCGAACATGTCTTCAAGTGGGTTTACAGCAAGGACGGCTCCGTGAACAGCGGGGCTGACTGCGGTTGGGTGGATTACATCGTCTTCCCGGCCATCGGCGAGCCCCTGTGGCCCAGCTGCCAGGTGTCGCCTGAGAGCATGGGCGCCACCCTGGGCAAGCCCGAGAGCACGATGCAGCTGCTGACCTTGACCAACAGCGGGGAAGGTGAGTTGGTCTACAACGCCAGCGTGTCTCTGGGCGAGCCCCGTCAGAGCGAGGTCCCCTACCAGATCTTCAAGAAGGATGAACCCGACACCCGCGTGGCCGCCGGCCAGGAACGCGGCAGCGGCGGTCCCGACGCCTTCGGTTACACCTGGGTGGACAGTGACGACCCGAACGGCCCCACCTACGAATGGGTGGAGATCAACGGCATCGGCACCAACGCCGGCAGCGGTGATGACCGCAACTTGGGCCCCTTCGATCTGGGCTTCGAATTCCCCTGGTACGGCTCTTTCCACACCTCGGTGCGCATCTGCACCAACGGCTGGTTGAGCTTCACTTCGACCTCCACGGCAATGACCAACCAGGGTATTCCCAACTCGGCACAGCCGAACAATCTGCTGGCTCCGTTGTGGGACGACCTGAACGCCAATGCCGGCGGGAACATCTACTACTACCAGGATCTGGCCAACGGGCGCTTCATCGTGGAGTACGATGCCATCGAGCACTACGGCAACCCGTCCCCCGAAACCTTCCAGGTCATCATCAACGCCGACGGCTCGGTCGTGTACCAGTACAAGACCGTCACCGACGTGGATGGCTGCACCGTGGGTACGGAGAACGCCCTGGGTAACGACGGTCTGGAAATCGTCTTCAACGGCGCCTATCTGCACGACGAACTGGCCATCCTGATCGCGTCCGAGCCTCTGCCGGAGCCCTGGGTGAGTGTGGCTCCGCGCATGGGCACCATCGGCGCCATGAGCAGCGGCGAGCTGGAGGTCACCTTCAACAGCCAGGATGTGGAGATCGGGATCTACAGCGGGACCATCAACATCGAGACCAACGATCCGGAGAACGGCTTCATCCAGATCCCGGTTTCCCTGACGGTCACCGATGGGCTCAGCGGCGTCGACGAGCAGGGCCTGCCCAGCGTCGTCTCCCTCGGCGGGGCCTACCCCAACCCGTTCAACCCGGCCACGAACATCAAGTTCGCCACGCCGCGGACGGGGCACGTCAGCCTGAAGATCTACGACCTGGCGGGCCGCCACGTGCGTACCCTGGTCGATGGTCGTAAGGACGCGGGCTACCACAACGTCATGTGGGACGGCACCGACCAGAGTGGTCGGGGCGTGGCCAGTGGTGCCTACTACTACCGTCTGCAGACGGACGGATTCGATCAGACGCAGAAGATGCTGCTACTGAAGTAGCTGAGTTGAGAAGGTACAACGGCCCCGAGCTTCGGCTTGGGGCCGTTGTTCATGCCCGGCGAAGGCGCCGCCACCCGGGGGGAACGCCGGCTTTCGTCCTTTAGTCCACCCTTCCGGTTGCTATTCTCCGTGGCGGGCGATATTCTGCCTGGAAGATTGAATGCTCATGTCCAACCCGGAGGAATCCCTTGACCCGCTACGACCTTTGTGTCATAGGCAGCGGCCCCAGCGGCCAGAAAGCTGCTATTCAGGCCGCCAAGTTGGGCCGGAAAGTGTGCGTCGTCGAGCGCATGCAGCAGGTGGGCGGTGTGGCCCTGCACACCGGTACCATCCCGTCCAAGGCGCTCCGGCAGGCCATTGTCGAGGCCACCGGGGGCAAGGACCACTTGCGGGCCCGGGCCGAGGTCAAGTCCGGCGAGCTGTCCATCTCCACGCTGCTGGCCTCCTGCCAGCGGATCATGGCCACGGAGATGGAGGTCGTGCAGCTGCACCTGCGCCGCAACGGTGTGGACTTGGTGCATGGCGAGGCTTCCTTCCTGGATGTGAACACGGCGCTGGTCAAGGGGCTTGACGGAGAATCGCAGATCAAGGCCGACATTTTCATCGTGGCCGTGGGCACGGAGCCGGTCCGCCCGGACTATATCCCCTTCGATCAGAAATGCGTGTTGACCAGCGACGACCTGCTTCACCTCAAGTGCCTGCCTGAATCCCTGATCGTGGTGGGCGGTGGCGTGGTGGGCACCGAGTTTGCCAGCATGTTTGCCCGACTGGGGGTGCGGGTGACCATGCTCCTGTCGGGCAGCCGGGTCCTGTCGTTCCTGGATTCGCAGATCGGCGAGGCCTTGCAGTACCACATGCGCAATCACGGTGTCACCATGCGTTTCGGTGAAACCCTGGCTTCGGTGGAGAAGCTGGAGGACGGCCCGCAGTCGCGGGTCCAGGTGTGCGTTGAAAGCGGCAAGTGCTTGCAGGCGGAGGCGTTCCTGCTGTGTATCGGTCGGCAGGGGTGCACGGCTCCTTTGCATCTGGAGAACGTGGGGCTGGAGGCGGACCATCGCGGCCGCATCGCCGTGGATAAGCAGTACCGCACCCAGGTGCCCAACATCTATGCCGTGGGGGATATCATCGGTTTCCCCTCCCTGGCCAGCACCAGCATGAACCAGGGGCGTATGGCCGCCGTGCACATCTTCGGAGATGAAAAGGTGAGCATGCGGCGCTTCTTTCCCTACGGCATCTATTCCATCCCCGAGATCAGCATGGTGGGGGATACCGAAGAGGGCCTCACCGAGAAGGGCATCCCCTTCGAGACGGGCAGCGCCAGCTACAAGGAGATCGCGCGCGGCCAGCTGCTGGGCGATGATGTGGGCATGATGAAGATCCTTTTCTGCCCTACCTCGCGCAAGGTGCTGGGGGTGCATATCATCGGCACGGGGGCGACGGAGCTGATCCACATCGGCCAGGCGGTCATGACGCTGGACAGCACGCTGGATTACTTCATCGACAGCGCCTTCAACTACCCGACCCTGGCGGAATGCTACCGGGTGGCCGCCCTGAACGGTATCAACAAGCTCGGCTGACGGGGTGGCGCAGGATGGTCTTCAGGCGCTCCGGGGGCACACGTCGCGGATCCGAGATGTAGATCTCGTGGTGCTTGCCGGTCAGCTGTCGCCCTTCATCCCGAATGAACGCGCGCATCACCGCCAGCGTGCGTCCGCTTTCCTCGTACGGGCCCACGTGCAGCATCTGCACGCAGCTTCCTTCGTCCAGCGTCACCAGTTTCACGGCCTCGGTGCCGGCGTCGCGGCCTCTTTGCCGCAGCACGGCGCGGGCTGTCGCTAGATCTTTCTCATCCAACGGGAACCCGGCCACTTCGGCGGGAGTGCGGATCATCAGTTGCCAGGACCAGTCGCGGGGCGGGGCCGTGGCCAGTCCCGTGTCGGCCCAGAATTGGGCCTCCAGCTTGCCGATGGCGTAGTCGCCTCGACCCGCCTTCTTGCGGCCCATCTTGATGGTGAAGGCCATGGCGTACAAGGCACCCACGGCGGCCTGGAAAGCCTCGCCCCCCGCAGGTCCTCGGCCGGTCAGGGCCAGGTACAGGGCGGGGCCGGTTTCCACCAGGCGGGGTTTGGCGCCCGCCTGGTATTCGGCTTTGTATTTCTTGAACAGGTCCAGTTTGTCGGCGGCCATCACGCCTCCTCCAGGGGCAGGAGAATATCCGTCACCAGGTCTTCTGGTTCGGCGGTCTGCGGATCGTTCAGGTAGACCTCGCGGATGACTTCCTGCTTGAAGCGCCGCCCGGAAGCGGGCAGCCATTGCCCCAGCAGCCGGCTGTAGGTGATCGACAGATTCTCGTAGGGCCCGAAGTGGGTGGTCTGGGCAAAGCAGCCGCCGGGCAGAACCTGCACGCCGATGTCGCCCTCGGGTTGGAAGTCCGCGTCCACGGAGACGCAGGCGTCGTACCGCAGCTTGTCCGCCGGGGTGATGTCGGGGTCGTCGTAACACAGGCCGATGAAACGGCAGTCCGGGCCCAGCCTTCCGGCGGCACCCAGGTGGGTGCACAGGCGGTCCCAGGCCTGGTCGCACTGGTCGTAGGGGCCGGTGTGGCGCACGAAGGCCACCCGCTGCTCGTCTTCCTGCACGATCTTCACATCCATTTTTTCCTCCTCCGTTGGGCAGCGCAACAGCGCTGCCGGGTTCGTGCCGACTACCTGGTCCGTTCCCCGCGCGCGCCAGTCGCTGGGCGAACAGCCCATGACGGCGCGGAAAGCGCGGCTGAAGGCGGCGTGGCTTTCGAACCCAGCCCCCAAGGCCACCTGGATGACGGCATCGTCCGTGGTGGCCAGCCGAAAGGCGGCCTGTTCGATGCGCAGCCTGCGCAGATGGCTTTGCAGAGATTCCCCCACCATGCCCCGGAAGATACGGTGGAAGTGGTAGGGGGAGAAGTGGGCCACCGCGGCCAATTCGTCCAGGCCGGGATTCCGGTCCAGGTTGTCGCGGATGTGCAGCAGCACGCGCAGCATGCGTTCTTCGTAATCTTGCCGGGTGGTCTTCTTCATGGGCTGCCTCGGGCCGGGGTCGGGTTCTGGGATCAGATCTCTGGGATCAGATCTCTGGGAGGGAGATTAAGCCTTGGGAGCATAACGGGCTTGACCGTTTTTGCGCAATTTCCGTCGAATATTACCTGTCGCGAAAAAGGCCCCGGCGAACCGGGGCCCTTATCGCGGGATGGAAGGGGCCGCTATTTCCGCCAGACCGGAATCCGGCCCGGGGTGTAGGGGGCCCCGGCCTTCTCCAGCGTGCTCTCCAGCGCCGCCAGATCCTGCTCCACCAGCTGACGCAACTCCTCCAGCAGCGGACCGAATTGGCCGGCGGCGATGGCCAGGCTGCGGCGCTGGGTGTCGGTGGGGGCGGTGGTGATTTCGCGGGTGCCCCACATGACGCGGCTGACGCGGCTGCAGATGCCCGGGGTGACGGGCTCGCTGCGGCGGCTGATGGTGCGGTCGCCGTGCAGCACCACCCGCATATCCGCCAGCGCGTTCTGCAGGCGATCCACCTCGGCCAGCAGGCTGCGGTCCAGGGCGGGGGTGTCGTTGATGGCCTGGCGGATGTGATCCAGCCTGCTTTCGGCGTCGCGTATGGTCCGGGCGGCACCCTGGACGGCCCGGCTCAGTTCCGCGGCTTCCTGCTGGAAGGCCAGGCTGGCGCCGAAGTCGTCCGTCTGCAGCGCGTTGTTGCCCAGCAGCTTGGTGCGGAAATTCACCGGACCCGCCAGGGTGGTCTCGGTGCCGCGCACGCGCTTGGCCAGGGTCACGCTGTATGAACCGGGCATGGCGTAGGGTCCGGCGGGGATGTCTTCCCAGGGCGTGCTGGGCTCGCCGCGGTTCAGCTCCACCGGGCCGGTGTCGGGATAGCGCAGATCCCAGGCCACCCTGTGGAAACCCTTGCCGTCGGGGCCGGTGAAACGGCGCACCACATGGTCCTGGGCGTCGCGGATGGTCAGGATGATGGCCGGATCGATCTCCCGATCCTCGGCCCGCAATTCGTCCCAGGTGGGGTAGAAGACGGGCTCATCGTTCTGGAATTTTTCTTTATCCGCCTTGCGCCGCTGACCTTCCAGGGTTTGCAGCCCCTGCGGCAGGTAGTAGGTGATGATGGCACCGTAGGGCGGGTTGGGGGCCAGGTAGAAGCTGTCGCCCTGATGGCCCTTGCCGCTGCTGCCGATGGGGGTGCCCGGGTGGTAGATCAGGGCCGGTTTCACGGGGAAGAGGACGGCATCCTTCTCCAGGGTGGCCGGTTCCAGATTCCGCAGAGGCGAGTAGTCGTCCAGGATGTAGATACCGCGGCCGAAGGTGGCGACGACCAGATCGTTTTCGCGGCGCTGAATTTCCAGATCGCGACAGGCGATGGTGGGCATGCCCGCGCTCAGCTGAACCCAGTTCCGGCCGCCGTTGCGGGTGAAGAAAACGCCGAACTCGGTACCCACGAAAAGCAGGTCGGGATCCACGCCGTCCTGACCGATGGTGTAGATGGTGCCGCGCTCGGGCAGGTCGCCGGCGATGCTCTTCCAGCTTCTGCCCTGGTCCTTGCTCATCAGCAGGTAGGGCTTGAAGTCGTCGCGCTTGTGGTTGTCGAAGCTGGCGAAGACCACCTGGTCATCGAAGCGCGAGGGCTCGATGTCGCTGACGTAGCTTTCGTCCGGCACGCCGGAGAACCGGTTGTAGGTCTTCCAGACGGGGTTGCCGGGCTGCTTGACGCTGATCTGGCCGTCATCGGTGCCGGCGAAGAGCAGGCCCTCGGTCACGGGAGATTCATTGAAGCTGATGATGGTGCCGTAGAAGGAGGTGCTGCTGTTCTTGGCCACCGTGTCCACGCCCCAGACGCGGCCCATGATCTCCTTCCGGTTGCGGTCCTCGCCGCGGCTCAGGTCCTCGCTGATCTTGGTCCAGCTGTGTCCCCGGTCCTCGCTCACGAAAACCTTCTGGCAGGCGTAGTACAGCCGCGTGTTCTTGTGCGGGCTGATCAGCAACGGGGAATTCCAGTTCCACTTGAGGATTTCGCCCTGCTCGGGGGTGGGCTGGATGTCCAGGATCTCGCCGCTGACCTTGTCGTAGCGATGCAGGTTGCCGTACTGCCACTGACTGTAGACGATGTTCGGGTTCGCCGGATCCACCGCCGGCTTGAAACCGTCGCCGCCCAGGGTGAAGAACCACTCGCGGTTGCTGGCCCCGTGGGCGAAGGTGGTGCGCGACGGCCCGCCGATGGTGTTGTTGTCCTGGGTGCCGCCGTACACGTTGTAGTAGGGAAGATCGTTGTCGATGGCCACGCGGTAGAACTGGGTGATGGGCAGGTTGGGGAAGAAGCGCCAGTTCTCTCCCCGGTCGAAGCTCTCGTAGACCCCGCCGTCGCAACCGGCCAGCAGGTGGTCGGTGTTGTCCGGATCTATCCACAGGGCGTGGTCGTCCACGTGCTTGCTGCGGAAGCTGAGCTCCCGCCAGTTCCGGCCGCCGTCCTCGGTCACCTGCAGGAAGGTGTCCATGCTGTACAAGCGTTCAGGGTTGACGGGGTCGGGGACGATCTCGTTGTAGTACTGGGGACTGCCGGCCACGTAACCGCTCTGCTTGCTCCAGCTGGCACCACCGTTGTCCGAACGGAAGAAGCCGCCCTGGCCCTCGGCCGCCTCGATGATGGCGTACACCGTGTCCGGCTGCTTCCGGGCCACGGCCAGACCGATGCGGCCCATGTCCACGCCCGGCAAGCCGCTGGTCAGCTCGGTCCAGCTCTGGCCGCCATCGGTGGTCTTGTGGATGCCGCTGCCGGGCCCGCCGTTGATCAGTGTCCAGGTGTGGCGGCGGCGCTGGTAGCTGGCCGCGTACAGGACGTCGGGGTCGCGCGGGTCGGCGACCAGGTCGCAGATGCCGGTGTTCTCGTCGATGGTCAGGACGGGGTTCCAGGTCTCGCCGCCGTCGGTGGTCTTGAACACGCCACGGTCCCCGCCGGGTCCCCACAGCGGGCCCATGGCGGCCACCCAGACAATGTCCGGGTTGGTGGGATGAACGATGATGCGCCCGATGTGCAGACTGCGCTCCAGGCCCATGTTCCGCCAGCTGCGCCCGCCGTCCACACTCTTGTAGATGCCGTCGCCATAGCTGACGCTGCGCTGGCTGTTGCTCTCGCCGCTGCCGACCCAGACCTGGTCCGGATGGCTGGGGCTGATGGCCATGCAGCCGATGCTGTAGCTGCCCTCACCGTCGAAAATCGGCTTGAAGGTGACGCCCGCGTTATGGGTCTCCCAGACGTTGCCGCTGCAGACGGCAACGTAGTAGTGGCTTTTGTCGCGGGGGTCGACGGCGAAGTCGCCCACCCGACCGCTGGCGATGGCCGGACCGATACCGCGCCACTGCAGGCCGCTGAAGTCGCCGCTGTTCCAGGGCGCGTCGTCTTTGGCGTGGACGGGCGGGATGGCAAGCAGGCAAAGAACCACCAGAACGGCCCGCAGGAACCGATCAGGGGACAGCACGGTGCTGAACATGGTTTTCCTCTTTCCGTGGGAAGAATGGAGCGCGCAGGTCAGGCGGTGGCCGGGCGCGGGAAATTTCACGGAGCCACTATAACACCAGCCCGGCGTGGCGTGAAATGACAAAGTGAACGACAGGGTGTAACGACAGGGCGCGCAACCGGCCGCGCAACCGGCCGCGGGCATCGCTCGGGTCAGACCTGGTCCAGATCTTGGCGTGAGAAAGCCACCGGAATGGTGGGCACCGGGCGCCCCAGCATCTCCTGCAGGACGCCTCCTTCGTCCCGATCGAAGACGAGCAGGTTTTCCGCGTACATCTGCAGCACGGGCGCGACCCGTTGCAGCTGGTCGGTGGTCAGGCTGAGAGGGTCCAGGATGACCAGATCCACCTCGGCGCCCCCGGTTCCGGCCTGGGTGAAGAACTCCTTCATCCCCACCCGTCGGTGCCCGAAATGCTTCAGCACTTGGTCCGTCCAGTTCACGCGCAGCTCATCGGTACAGATCATGGCCACGGTGCGCGACGGATGGTCCCGGGTGGGGTCGCCGGAATCGAGTTCTCCGTCCGAAGCCAGCTTGAGGAAGACCTTGGTCTGTTCGATGCGCTCGTCCATGGTCCTCAGGATCCGATCCAGCAGACGCACATCCAGACCCACCACCTTGACCAGATTCCGAAAATCCTCATCCCCGAGGGAGCGTTCGTAGACATCGCCGTGCACCCCGGCCAGCATATCCCCCAAGGCGACCATGCTGATCAGGGGATCCTTTGGGCCCGCGAAAACCTTGGCCGTGTGGTGGAAGCGGATGGTGTCGCACAGCATGGTGGGCAGCTTCCAGGATCTGAGCAGCTTCTGCCCGGCCTTGGTGTGCGCCATGCCGATGGCCTGGATCTCCCGCTGCACCAGATTGTCCGGTCCACCGGCCATGACCTGCCGGAATTCCTCGGGGGCGGCCATCATCAGGATCAGATGCCCGATGTCGTGCAACAGGCCGGCCACGAAGGCCTCTTCGGGGATGATGCGCTGGGTGGCGCGGGCCACCGTTTCGCAGGCTGCCGCGGTGGCGATGCTGTGGGCCCAGAAGCGTTGCTGGAGCTCGCCGTTGCCGGCGCGGGCCATCAGCTTGGTCACACCCAGCCCCAGGGCCAGATTCCGGATGGAAGAAAGCCCCAGGATGACGATGGCGCGCGGCACGCTGGCGACCTGCCCGCTCAGACCGTAGAAGCTGCTGTTGACCAGCTTGAGCACTTTGGCGGCCATGGCATTGTCGGCGGAGAGGACCTGGCTGATGTCGTCGGCGCTGCTGTTGGGATCGTCCATGACCTGCAGGAGCTTCTGCACCACCAGCGGCAGTGGCGGCAGATCTTTGATGG
>PDQT01000198.1 GCA_002747875.1 bacterium DOLZORAL124_64_63 | reverse complement strand
CTGCAGATGCTCGACGGCATCCCCTTGTCGTTGATCGCCATCGACGAGGCTCACTGCATCTCCCGCTGGGGACACGACTTCCGTCCGGAGTATCTGCAGCTTGACACCTTGCGCCGGCGCTGGCCCCAAGTCCCGCTGCTGGCCTGCACCGCCACCGCGGACGCGCGCACCCGCCGGGAAATCCTCACCAAGCTGAGCCTGGAAGAGGGCCGGGTGTTCATCGCCAGCTTCGACCGGCCCAACATCCGCTACCGCATCGCCCCCAAGCGGGATGAGAAAAGACAGTTGCTGGCCTTCATCCGCCGGGAGCATGACCGCGAGGCGGGCATCGTCTACTGCCTGAGCCGCAAGCGGACCGAACAGATCGCCCACTTCCTGACGCAGCAGGGGCACCCGGCCCTGCCCTACCACGCCGGCCTGGAGGCGGGTGTTCGGCAGCGCTACCAGGACCGCTTCCTGCGCGAAGAGGGGCTGATCGTGGTGGCGACCATCGCCTTCGGCATGGGCATCGACAAGCCGGACGTGCGGTTCGTGGCGCACCTGGATCTGCCCCGCAGCATCGAGGCCTACTACCAGGAGACGGGCCGCGCCGGCCGCGACGGCCGACCCGCCGACGCCTGGATGGCCTACGGCATGCAAGATGTCATCCTCCACGCCAAACGCGTGGCCGAAAGCGAGGCCGGCGAGACGCACAAACGCTCCGAGCGCCAGAAGCTGGACACCATGCTCGGGCTGTGCGAGACCACCACCTGCCGCCGGCAGATCCTGTTGCAGTACTTCGGCGAATCCCTGGACCAGCCCTGCGGCAACTGCGATACCTGCCTGGAGCCGGTGGACACCTTCGACGCCACCGTCCCCGCCCAGAAATTCCTGTCCTGCGTCGCGCGCACCGGCCAGCGCTTCGGCGCCATGCACGTCATCGATGTCCTGCGCGGCAGTGAGAACGAACGCATCCGGCGTCGGGAGCATGACCGCGAGGCGGGCATCGTCTACTGCCTGAGCCGCAAGCGGACCGAACAGATCGCCCACTTCCTGACGCAGCAGGGGCACCCGGCCCTGCCCTACCACGCCGGCCTGGAGGCGGGTGTTCGGCAGCGCTACCAGGACCGCTTCCTGCGCGAAGAGGGGCTGATCGTGGTGGCGACCATCGCCTTCGGCATGGGCATCGACAAGCCGGACGTGCGGTTCGTGGCGCACCTGGATCTGCCCCGCAGCATCGAGGCCTACTACCAGGAGACGGGCCGCGCCGGCCGCGACGGCCGACCCGCCGACGCCTGGATGGCCTACGGCATGCAAGATGTCATCCTCCACGCCAAACGCGTGGCCGAAAGCGAGGCCGGCGAGACGCACAAACGCTCCGAGCGCCAGAAGCTGGACACCATGCTCGGGCTGTGCGAGACCACCACCTGCCGCCGGCAGATCCTGTTGCAGTACTTCGGCGAATCCCTGGACCAGCCCTGCGGCAACTGCGATACCTGCCTGGAGCCGGTGGACACCTTCGACGCCACCGTCCCCGCCCAGAAATTCCTGTCCTGCGTCGCGCGCACCGGCCAGCGCTTCGGCGCCATGCACGTCATCGATGTCCTGCGCGGCAGTGAGAACGAACGCATCCGGCGTTTCGGGCATGACCGCCTGAGCACCTACGGCATCGGCACGGAGTTCGATCGGTGGCAGTGGCGCTCCATCGGGCGCCAGTTGCTGACCCAGGGGCTGCTGGAGGTGGATGTGGAAGGATACGGCAGCCTGCGGCTGACGCGAAAAGCCCGGCCTGTCCTGCAGGGGGAAACCACCCTCCGGCTGCGCCGTGAGACACCCCAGCCGGTCGGCAAGACCCGCCGCGGAAGCGGTGACGCGCCCGGCCTGAAGGCCTCCGTGGAGGGGCTGGAAGATGCAGCGGCTCAGGATCTTTTCGAACGCCTGCGCCGGCTGCGCCTGGAGTTGGCGCGCGATCAAGGGGTCCCCCCCTACGTCATCTTCCACGACAAGACCCTGGCCGCCATGGCCGTCCACCGCCCCACCGACCGTCACGCGCTGCTGCAGATCAGCGGGGTGGGCGAAGCCAAGCTGGAACGCTACGGGGAGGCCTTCCTGGCCGTCATCAACCCGCGGGACTGATCAATCCGCGCGCCGGCGGTATTCTCCGCTGGCCACGAGCAGAGCCACGGCCACGGCCACATCGATACCCCCCAGGGTGGCCAGACCCGCCGCCTGGCCGTCCAGCACCCGCTTGAGCACCCGCATCAGCACCACCATGGCGATGATGAAGACCAGCAGTTGAGGCGGATAAAGCTGCCAGGGCCACAGCTTGCCCGTGTGGGCCCGCAGGCGGGCGATGTTGGCGCGCATGCGCTTGCGCATGACCTTGACGGCCTTCATGTAACCGGCCAGCATGGCCACCGGCACGATGACGCCGACCACCCACGGGGGCAGGCCCGCGCCCACGGCCCGGCGGAAAAGCTGGATGCTGGCGGGGATCATGCCGAGGGCGCCGACAATCAGCAGGCCCTGAGCCAGAAACAGGATGTGGCGTGAGGCGAACAATGGCAGACCTGTCGTTAGGATGGGGATGCCGCAAGAACCGGCAGAAAAATAATAACAGATAATAAGGAAAAACCCCGCATCGGTGACGACACGGGGTTTCCCAGCGAACTATGCCATGGGCTTACCAGCGGCCACCGCCACCACCACCGTAGCCTCCACCGGTGCGACGGGGGCGCTCCTGCGCCTCGTTGACCCGCAGCTGCCGACCGCCCATGTCCTTGCCGTCCAGAGCCTGGATGACATTCTGCAGGCTGTCGTCATCGACTTCCACGAAGCCGAAGCCGCGGGGCCGTCCGGTCTCACGGTCGTTGATCAGAGCCACGCTGTGCACGGTGCCGTGCTGGGACACCATGTCCCGGACTTCGTCTTCGGTGGCGCTGAAGGGCAGGTTACCCATGTAGATCTTCTTCATTTTCCATCTTCTCCATGTGCCGGATTTCCGGCTAACACAAGACCGCGGGAGGCCGGCCTAATCCGGAATACCCCTTGGTCTCAAACCAGCCCGGCCTTGTGCCGGACTCTACTCCCCCGAAACGGGGGAGAGCTCTAGAATGCTCAACAACCGCGGAAGCCGAAGTCGAGCAATTACCTCCAATGATCCAAACCCTAACGCAACCAAGGGTGATATCCTAATTTTTTTTCGCCGCGCCGGACAATTATTCTGCGGCGGGCACTTACCTGACGGACGCGCAGGCTAGCGCGTGAATTCGATTTCACCCCGTTTCGTGTGCTTTTCAAAATAGAGCACCGGCACCCCGGAATCCACTTCCTGCTCCCCGCTCAACGGCTCGTCGGGCCAGCCGTCCACCAGCTTCATACCCTCCGGCACATTGATCTCCATGCCGCCCATATCCAATTCCAGGCGGGCGCGGCAATCGTTCAACCAAGCCCCGGCCAGGCCCACCTCGGCACCGCCCATGTGGCAATTGATGTCCAGTCGCGCCGGGCTGGCGTTGCCCAGATCATCGGCCTCCAAACCGCCAACGCCCACCTTGAGGCGCAGGCTCTGCATGGGCTGGGCAAGGGGCTCGTCGACCCCCAGCGCAAGGCCGCCCAGGTTGGCCTCCAGAGATGCCTGGCGCACCCGCAAACCTCCCAGTTCAACATCCAGGCCGCCCTTGGCAGCCCGGGCATCCAGATCGATGGGGATATCACGCGGCAAATAAACGGTCAACCGGGTGTTGGGCCCCTTGGAGAAGATGGCGCGCATGAAGGCCCGCAAACCTGTTTTCGTCTGCTGGAAATCCAGCTGGTATTCCCAGGTGGAGTCGGGCATGACGGTGAAGCCCTGTTCAAGGTCGTACATGGCGTCATCATAGACGGCGTCCACCCGCAGCCCCTCCCCGGCGGCAGCGGGCTTCAGACGAAATTCGCCCTCGGACAAATTCAGGCGCACCAAGCCCCCGCGGCGGAAAAGCGCGTTGTCCGGCACGGTCCGCGGCCCCTCGGGAGTCAGCACCGTATCAACGGGCAGAGTGTTCCTGGAATCCTTCCAGCCCATCAAGGCGATGATACCCATCACGACCAGGACCAAGGCCAGCAGCCCCAAGCAACCGAAACAACCATTTTTGAAGCATCCTTTGGAGGAAGCCATACGCGTTTCCTTTCAAGAAGACCGGACACCGACAGGGGCTATGATTACGCACTCCCGTCCCGAATGTTACCCCAAGTCCGGGTTGCCGTCACCCCCGATAAGAACCCCGTTCCAACCTCCGCCAAGCCCGCTGGGCCCTCAACTTTTCCCGGATCCGGCCGATAACCGGGCAACACCCCGCGACCAGAGGACCGGATATCGTGAACAACGCGCGCCCAAAAATCACCCTTTTGGTCCTCCTGGGCCTGATCATCGCCATGGTCGTGCCCCAGACCCGCAAATCGGGAAACCCGCTTCCGGGGCAGACCCTGCTGGGCGCCCTGACGACCACCCCCGGCCCCGCCAAGTGGGTGTCCGTCAACGGCAAACCCACGGACCCGACGGGGCTGGATGTTCTCAGCCCCACCCCTCTGGGCCCCCGGTTGGGCGCCAAGTTGCCCGGGTTCTACCTTCGGCAGGATTACGTGGGAAAAACCCGCTGCAGCCGGGTCAGCATCCCCGGCCAGGTCCTCTACCAGGTGGCGGGCATGCCCGAAGTGCCCGTCATCTCCCGCAGCGTGGAGGTGCCGGCCGGGTCCCGGGTCACCCTCGAGATCGTCGACCATCAGACCCGCGAGTACAAGCTGGGCCCCCTTTATCCCTCCACCGGGCACCTGCTGCGCACCCCTGACGCCCGGAACGTGGAACCCCGTTTCGGCCCCTTCTACCAGTCCGACGGCATCTGGCCCGAGGTCGCCGCCGAAGTGGGCAAGACCTTCCGCTACGGCCCCTACACCGGCGTCAACGTGCGTTACTATCCCATCCGCTACGACGCGGGCAAGGGCCTGGCCATCGTCACGCAGAAGCTGGTGCTGGAGCTGGTCGTCACTCCGCCCGTGGGCGCGGCCCAAACCACCAAGGTGCAGACCATCACCGTGGAGGCCGCCCCCCCGGCAGAGGCTCTGAGCCTGGGCTACCGCCGCCTCTTCGGCACCCAGCCTCCCCACCACGCCCGGAAATACAACGCGCCGCCGGACCGGGGCCGCATGCTGATCATCACCACCGACGCTTTGGCCACCGGGCTGGAGGATTTCATCCAGTGGAAACGACAGATGGGCATTCCGGTGACCGTGACGACGACCAGCCGGATCGGCGACACCCCCGAGGCCATCGCCCAGGCCATCCGCCAGCTCCACAGCCGGCCCCCGGGCCTGACCTGGGTCATCCTGGCCGGCGATCACGAGATGGTGCCGCCCCACACCGGCGGTTACGACGGCTCCGATTCGGACACCCGCTACGCCATGCTGGTGGGCGATGATCTCTACCCCGACATCTACGTCAGCCGCGTCTCGGCCAAAAGCCTGACGCACCTGCGGACGCAGCTGAACAAGTTCATCGCCTACGAAAAGAACCCCCGGCCCGGCGGCTGGTACCACCGCGCGGCCGGCATCGCCGGCAACGAAGGCGAGCCATCGGATTCCCAGCGGGCCGATCTGTTGGCCGGCATCTTGCAGAACCATGGTTTCGACAGCGTGACCGCCATCTACGAGGGCCAGGGGGGCACCGCGTCCCTCATCAGCAAGACCGTCAACACCGGCGTCTCGGTGATCAACTATCTGGGACACGGCGAGGGGACCTACTGGGCCAGCGTCTATTTCGGCCTGCCTCAGGTGCACGCCCTGCGGAACGGACCGGCCTGGCCGTGGATCGTGGACGTGAGCTGCAGCAACGGCAACTTCGCCCTGCCCGAATGCCTGGCCGAGGCCTGGCTGCGCGCCGGCACGCCGGACGCGCCCCAGGGCGCCGTCGGCATGATCTCCTCCACCAGCCTGGCGCCGTGGATCCCGCCCACGGTCATGCAGACCGAGGTCATCGACCTGGCCACCAGCGGAAACGCCTTCACCCTGGGCGGCCTGTTCTACTGCGGCCTGATGAAGGTCGTGGACACCTACACGGGCGAAGACGTGGCCGAGCAGGTCATGGACCAGAACGTCGTTTTCGGTGACGCCTCCTTGCGCGTGCGCACCACCACGCCGGGTTCCTTCACCGTCAGCGGCCCCACGGATCTGCCCCGGACCAACGCCTGCTGGACCGGCCAGGTGCGGGGGCCGGCCGGCAGCCTGGGCACCCTGGTGACCACCGACGGCATCGTGGCCATGGCCACGGTGGACGCGACCGGCGGCCTCAACCTGGACGGCGGCGCCCTGCCCGCCGGTGTGGACAGCGTGACGTTGACCATCTCCGGCCACAACATGACGCCCTACGTGCGGGTGTTCAGCCTGGCAGGCGAGACGCTACCCGATCCGGACAGCGACGATGACGACGACAGCAACGACCTGGGCGAGGCGCTACCCACCCAGGTGACGTTGCGGGGCAACTACCCCAATCCCTTCAACCCGAGCACCACCATCGCCTTCGATCTGCCGCGGGCCATGCGCGTGCGCCTGAGCGTGTTCGACATCCGCGGCCACCTGGTGCGTTCCCTGCTGGACGAAACCCTACCCGCCGGTGCCAACCGGGTGCCGTGGGACGGCACCGGCAACGGAGGCGACCCGGTGGCCAGCGGCATGTACCTATACCGCCTGGACACTCCGGACGGAACGCGGCAAGGGCGGATGACCCTGAGCAAATAAAGGGCATCCGCTTCCCGCCATCTCCTCAGAATTATCCTGATCTGGGTTCGTCGGCCCCCTAAATTTTGTATCCATTTCCCGCCAAACGGCATTTAGCCTCAGTCCCTGGCCTCGATCCGGGACGTGTCGCCCAGCAGCATGCGCTCGCCCACCTACGCAGCAAATACCAGGGCCCAGCACGGGTGTACCGAACACATGTTGCTTCCGTTCAAGATGAAGGGGAAAGACATGAAAAGATGCACCATCTTGACCTGCCTCGCGTTCACGCTGGTTTTCGCTCTGAACGCCTTCGCGGGAGATGACCCGCAACTCGCTCTGGACCATAACAATGTGTTTCACGGTGGTAATGCCGACTTCGCCAAGGATGCGGGTGATACCGTTTTCCTGATCGGCCCCTGGGGTTCCGGCGCCCAGGTGAACGGCCAGTTTGAACAGTCAGCCGACGGTCAGAATTCCAACGGCCTGCCCGCTTGGAACGGCTGGACATCCGTCGACCTGACCGTGGACGCCAGTGGGCCCCACTGGCATGTCAGCGACTACATGGGAGGCCTGAACGGAAGCCTGGCCGCCTACTGTGGCGACGAGACCTTCCCGCCCTGCGCGACGTGGGACGATGCGGGAGGCTACGGCAACAACTGGGATGCCGTTCTGCAGTACAGCTATGCCGTCGCGGACCCCACGGCCCCCTGCTCGGTAAGCGTCACGGGGCTGGCCTTCTCCAACACCGAACCCGGCTACGACTATGTGTACTTCCGCTACGTCACGGCCGAGGGCGCTCAGAACATTCTGGTGTGGGACGATGTTCACGAGTTCGAGACGTTCACCGCCAATTACGATTACGCTCCGGACCAATACGTCGGCGCCAACGCCGACGAGATCTGTTTCCAGATTTTCGTCCAGACCGATATCGCCTACAGCGACGAGGATTGCCAGTACCCGAGCGACGGCGCCATTCGCGTCGACGACCTGACCATCACCGCCAGCAACGGGGGCCTGAACGAGACCGAAGATTTCAACGATGGGGAACTGGGCAACTGGCTGGCCAGGCCCGCCACCGGCGTGGGCGACTTCGCCAGGCTCTGGCTGAACCTCGAGGATCTCGATCCCTGCATCGACAACTACACGGCCCAGGTGGCCTTCATCAACGACGGCACCCAGGTGGAGGGCGTGCCCCCCTCCCTGTGCCTCAACTGGTGCTATGGCCCTGGCGGTTGCATCGTGAACACCACCGGAGGCGCCAGCCTGGACCCCGCCGCCCATCTCTATAACGCGGTGCTCAGCCCCGTGCTGGATTGGCCCGCCGAACCCGCTTACACCGGCGGCCACCTGGCCTTCGGCGTTTACCGCCACGAGGACTTGACCCCCGATTCCCCCGGCATGTTCTACGCCTGGTCCGTCCGCTCCGCCACGGCGGCCGAAGACATCACCGAGGCCGAATGGCGGGACCGCAACTACGTGTACTACGGCGGCCCGGCTTACTCCCGCGCCAGTGAAGAGATCAGCGATCTGCTGGTTCCGGAGCGGGCCCGGGTCCAGGTTCGACTGGCCGCCTACGAGTTCGGTTGGGCCTTCGGCTACATGGGTGATGACGGCACTCCCGCCCCCTACTTCGACAATGTCCGCTTGGCGGCCTTCCACCATGCGGGCCCCGTCATGAGCGCCCGCGAGGTGGACCTGGCCCAGGACAACTGGCCCGCCGGTCCGTTTCTGGATATGAACGACCTGGGCAACAACAGCGTCCGTTTCGACATGGCCAGAAACAACGCGCGGCCGGGCGACACCCACAACACTCCGGGAGACTCCATCGTGGCCCGGGTGGTCCCGATTCGTGCCGGCGCCGAACTGGTGAGCAATCGTCTGGTCTATCGGATGCGGCGCAACCCGGTCTTCGACGGCTTCCGTGATCCCGAGTGGGGCTCCACCGGCTCTGCCGATGCCATGCCCGTCTTGAACAGCAACGGTGAGCCCACCCCGTACGTGTTCGCTTACGACCTGCCCGACAGCGGTTTCCTATTCCCCGGCGATGTCCTGCACTACTACATCGAGGCCACCGACATCGTGCCGGGTGGCCCGGCGCAGACCAACAGACTGCCGGCGGATATCAGCGGCTTCGCTGATTTCAGCGATCCCCAAGCGTACCACCGCAGCTACACCGTCCGGGCCCTGCCCTCCCTGGACCCCGAGGGCCGCACACCCGACATCCTGTTCTGGAACGACTTCGGCAGCCGTGGCGAGGACGAGTGGTACACCGCCCTGAACAACCTCGGCCTGCAGGCCGGCGTGCACTACGACGTGTACTACACCAACGCTCCCGCATCCGGCGTGGGCAACGGTTTGGGTGGCCGGTCCAAACTCGGGTTGCTGGACCTCTACAACACCCTGCTGTACTCCTGTGGCGATCTGGGCGCGATGACCCTGTGCGACGGTGATCATGCTCCTGGTGACGATATCACGCTGCTTTCGACCTGGATGGACAGCGGCGACAAGAACGCGTTCTTCACGGGTGACAACCTCGTGAGCGACCTGGCCGCAAACAACCAGACCGAGTTCTTGAGCGATTACCTGAGCGTGATGCCCGTGACCGCGGACATCCACCCGGAGATCGGCAACCAGGCGGCCCCCGTGGTGCGGCCTGTGCCCGGCAACAGCGTGTTCTCCGAAACGCCCGCCTGGATAGCCTACGGCGGTTGCCCCAGACTCCACACCTTCGATGGCGTCACCCTCGACATCGACGCCGAACGCCTGGCGCGTTTCACCGACAGCTCCGGCGCGCCCGGCTACGGATATTGCGCGGCGACCCTGAACACGGAGCATAGCGGCTGCAAGATCATCAGCATGCCTTACGATTTCATGTCCATCCGCACGGACCCGGCCAACGCTCCCGGGAACGGCCTGTCGGCCCGGACCAATGTGCTGCGGGAAGTCCTGGGTTATTTCGGCCTGGATGACACCACCTGGCACCCCACGCCGGTTCCCGCCATGGGGCCCTTCTCTGTCCAGAACTTCCCCAACCCGTTCAACCCCGCCACGAAGATCGCGTTCAACATGCCGCGGACCGGCCACTTGACGCTGAAGATCTACAACGTGCGGGGTGAACTGGTGAAAACCCTGATCGACGAGCAGCGCCCCGCCGGCGCCGGCCACATCATGTGGGACGGTACCAACGAGATGGGCGGCCCCGTCAGCTCCGGCATCTACTTCTACGAAGCCCGCGCCGACGGTGAAGTCCGCACCCACAAGATGGCTTTGATCAAATAATCCGCGGCCGAACGCCCCGCGGCGCGGTCAACCCGTAGTTTGTTCTCCTTTGGCCCCAGGCATCGTCTGGGGCCTTCTCCGCACGGTTATTGCTAGAATTCCCTCCGAAGCCCGAGCCCCCTCCTTCTTTCCCCTTTTTGGCCGGATTCCGGCCAGGAGAGGCTGATTTCATGCCCTTGTCGCGCCCTGATACCCGGCCCGATGTCTCGGTCGTCATCCCCGTTTTCAACAAGCTGGAGATGACCCGGGTCTGTGTCGAATCCATCCTTGAGCACGGGGCCCAGGCCCTTTTCGAGATCATCGTGGTGAGCAACGGCTCCACCGACGGCACCGACCAGTGGCTGACCGAACAGAGCCGCCGGGGCCATCTGAAGGCCGTGCTCAACCAGCGGAACGAGGGTTTCAGCGCCGGTTGCAACACCGGCGCGGCCGCCGCCTCGGGCCGGTATATCCTTTTTCTGAACAACGACATGGAAGTGACCCCGGACTGGCTGGATCCCATGGTCACCACCCTGGACAACGATCCGGCGGTGGGCATCGTCGGGGCTCGGCTCCTGTTTCCGGACGGCACCATCCAGCACGGCGGGGTGGCTCTGGTGCAGAAGACGGGCACCGACGGGACTCCGCATATCGAAGGCATCCACGTGGGCTACCGCATGGACGGCGCTTCCCCCGGCAACAACACCCCGCGCCATATGCAGATCGTCACGGGCGCGGCCCTGCTGATCCGGCGGGAAGTTTTCACGGAGGTGGGCGGCTTCGACACCGGCTACTGGAACGGCAACGAGGATGTGGATCTGTGCCTCAAGGCCGGTGAAAAGGGCTGGCAAACGGTCTACCGGCCCGAAAGCGTCATCTACCACTTCGAGAGCCAGAGCGGGCCCGAGCGCTGGACCGCCGTGCAGGAGAACGTTCGGCGGTTCAACACCATCTGGCAGGGGCGGGCCCAGCCCGACATGACCCAGCCGCCATCCGGGAAGGCCCTGCAGGCCACGAAAACCAACCGGATCCGCACCTACACCCCGCCCCGTGTGCGGCGGCCCGCGACGGCGACACGAGCCTCGGATTCCGTCAGCATCATCGTCCTGACCTGGAACGCTCTGGACTACACGCGCCGCTGCGCCGAAAGCCTGCTGCGCCACACGGACCCGCGGCACGAGATCCTTTTCGTGGACAACGGTTCGCGGGCCGACACCATCGCCTATTTGCAGGATTTGGAGCGCGACCACGCGCAGGTGCGGGTCATCCTCAACGGGGAAAACCTGGGCTTTGCCGGGGGCAACAACGTGGGGCTGGCGGCCGCCCGCGGGCGGCATGTCTGCCTGCTGAACAGCGACACGGTGGTCACTGCCGGCTGGCTGGATCCGATGGTGCGGGTCCTGGACAGCGACCCCCGGGTGGGACTGGTGGGCCCCATGACCAACAGCATCACCGGCCCCCAGAAGCTGGACAGCGTCCCTTACGACGAGGAGACCCTGGACGGTCTGGACGAGTTCGCCGCGCAACTGGCCGAACGCCTGGGCGGGCAGGTGGTGCCCACCCTGTGGGTGGTGGGGTTCTGCGTGCTGATCCGCGGCGCCTTGCTGGAACAGATCGGGGGGCTGGACACCAGCTTCGGTCAGGGCAACTTCGAGGACACGGACTACTGCCTGCGGGCCTTTATCGCGGGACAGAACAGCGTCATCGTCCCCGACAGCTTCGTGCACCACTTCGGCAGCCGGAGCTTCGCCGCGGGCCGGGTGGATTACCACGCCCTGATGGCGGAGAAGAAAGCCATCTTCCAGTCCAAGTGGGCCGCCAAGGGCAACGCCCCGGGGGAATTGAGCATCGACCCCGAATTCCTGATCAGCCAGGGTTTCGTGGCCCCCCTCCATTTCCATCCTCTGCCCGGGCTGGAAAACCTGCCCCTGTGGGAATGGGAGAAGAGGCAGTGGCTGGCGAAAGGGGAACAATTCTTCCAGCGGGAGCACTTTGACGGAGCGGCCCGCATTTTCCAGCGGCTGCTGGATTTCTGCCCGGGACACCCCCAGGCCATCAACAACCTGGCCTGCAGCCTGTGGCGCCTGGGGCGCGTCGCCGAGGCCGTCAACCTTCTGGAAAAGCTCCTGCGGGAACACCCGGAGAACGAAGACGCGCGTTGGAATCTGGAGCAAATAGCCCCAAAATTGCAAGAGTCGACCTGACACCAAGTTGACCAGAGGCCCGGCAAACACGAAAACGAGGCATTATAAAATAAATTTTATTTCGACAACTTTTTTGGATTTACTGGGGCCGAATGTATTTTTGGCGTTGGTGAATAGTCATGAAACCCTAACCCCCAGGAGTATCGCTATGGCCGATATCCGTCCCTTCCGGGCCTTCCGGCCCCGCCCCGAACTGGCCGGCCGCGTGGCCTCCCCTCCTTACGATGTGCTGGACAGCGAAGAAGCCCGCACCATGGCCGCAGACGAGCCCCTCAGCTTCCTGCACGTGGTCAAGGCGGAGATCGATCTGCCCCCCGAGCAGAAGGACGATCACGAAACCGTCTACGCCAAGAGCGCCGAGAACCTGAAAGCCCTCATGGACGATCAGGCCCTGGTCCGGGACGACAAACCTGCCTTCTACATCTATCGGCTGACCATGGGCGATCATCAGCAGTACGGCCTGGCCGCCGGTTGCGCGGTGCAGGAGTACGTGGACGGAACCATCAAGAAGCACGAATTCACCCGCCGCGACAAGGAAGACGACCGGGCGCGCCACATGGAGATCCTGGGCGTCAACGCCGGCCCCGTGCTCTTCACCTACCGGCCCGTGCCCGCCCTGCGCGAGATCATCGCCCGCCTGAGCGCCGGCAAGCCCGACACGGACTTCGTGGCCGACGACGGCATCGGCCATACGGTTTGGGTCGTGGACGGCGAGGACGATATCCGGGCCATCCAGGAAATCTTCCAGGGCATCGACGCCATCTATGTGGCCGACGGGCACCATCGCACCGCCAGCGCCCACCGCGTGCGCGACATCTACCGTGACCGCAACGCGAACCATACCGGCGACGAGGCCTACAACCACTTCCTGGCCGTCATGTTCAGCGAAGACGAACTGCAGCTGATGGGCTACCATCGCGTGCTGAAGGATCTGAACGGCCTGAGCGCCGAGGAATTCCTCGGCAAGGTGAAAGACATCTTCGACGTCACCGAGACCGACGACCCCGCCCCGGCCGGCCACACCGAGTGGGGCATGTTCCTGGGTGGCCGCTGGTACAACATCAAGGCCCGCCCCGGCACCTTCCCCGCCGATGACCCGGTCAAGGGTCTGGACGCGGCCATCCTGCAGGATCTGCTGCTGGAACCGGTTCTGGGCATCGGTGACCCGCGCAAGGATCCGCGCATCGATTTCGTGGGGGGCAGCCGTGGCTTCGGGGAACTGGAGCGCCGCTGCGGCGTGGATTGCCAGGTGGCCTTCGCCTTCGCTCCCGCGTCCGTGAGCCAGATCATGGCCGTGGCCGACGCCGACGCCGTGATGCCGCCCAAGAGCACCTGGTTTGAGCCCAAACTGCGCAGCGGCCTGCTGGTCCGCAGCCTGACCGACTGAACGCCCGAATCACGAAGAAGGAGAGTCCCATGTTGATTCTGATTTCCGACGCCTTCGATCCCGGTCTACCCGCCAAGCTGGCCGAGTTCGGCGAAGTGACCGACGACAAGGGCCGCCTGGCCGAGGCCGACGTCGTGCTGGTGCGCAGCAAGACCACCTGCGACCGCGAGTACATCGACAAAGCCCCCAACCTGAAGATGATCATCCGCGGCGGTGTGGGCACCGACAACATCGACAAGACCTACTGCGCGGAGAAGGGCATCGTCGTGCACAACACGCCCAAGGCCCCCAGCATTGCCGTGGCCGAGCTGGCCTTCGCCATGATGCTGGCCGTCCCCAACCACATCGTCAAAGCCAACGAGTCCATGCGCATGGGCCAGTGGCTGAAGAAGGAGCTGAAGCGCACCGAGCTGAACGGCAAGACCCTGGGCCTGGTGGGCATCGGGCACATCGCCCAAGCCGTGGCCGTGCGCGCGCAGGCCTTCGGCATGCACGTCATCGCCTACGACAAGTACGTGGACAGCAGCCGCCTGGCCGTCATGCAGCCCAGCCTGGAAGAGATGGTGGCCCAGGCCGATTACATCAGCCTGCACGTGCCCCTGACCGACGAGACGCTGCACATGATCAACGCCGACGTCATCGCCAAGATGAAGGACGGCGCCATCCTCATCAACACCGGCCGTGGCCGCACCGTCGACAGCGCGGACATCATTGCCGCCCTGGAAAGCGGCAAGCTGGCCGCCTACGCCACGGACGTGTGGCCCAAGGATCCGCCGCCGGCCGACTATCCCCTGCTGAAGGCCCCCAACGTCTTCATGAGCCCGCACCTCGGCGCCAGCAGCAAGGAAAACCTGCTGCGCATCGGCGAAGAGGTCTGTGACCACATCCGCAATTTCCTGGGAGGCGAGCGATGAACCGCATCTTCAATTTCAGCGCCGGGCCCTGCACCCTGCCCGTGCCCGCTCTGCAGTCCGCGGCCGACGAGTTCATGGACTACCAGGGCAAGGGTATGTCCATCATCGAGATGAGCCATCGCTCCAAGGAGTACGATGCCGTGCACGCCGAAGCCATGGATCTGGTGAAGCGGCTGTACGGAGTGCCCGACAACTACAAGGTCCTGTTCCTGGGCGGCGGCGCCACCCTGCAGTTCAGCATGATCCCCATGAACCTGATGCTCCCGGGCGGCCACTGCGACCTGACGCTGACCGGCGCCTGGAGCAAGAAGGCCATGGCCGATGCCAAGAAGATCGGCACCGTGAACCTGGCCTACGACGGCAGCGATGAGAAATTCATGAACCTGCCCGACCCGGCCACCTTGAAGCCCAGCGAGGGCTCCTCCTACTTCCACGTCACCAGCAACGAGACCATCGGCGGTGTCCAGTGGAAGAGCTTCCCCGAGACCGGGGACGTGCCCCTGGTTTGCGACATGAGCAGCGACTTCGTGAGCCGGCGGGTGGACGTGAGCAAGTTCGGGCTCATTTACGCGGGCGCGCAGAAGAACGCCGGACCCGCCGGGACCAGCATCGTGATCCTGCGCGAGGACCTGCTGGAGCGCAGCAGCGACAAGCTGACGGCCTACCTCAGCTACGCCACGCACGCGCCCAAGGACAGCATGTACAACACGCCCCCCGTCTTTGCCATCTACATGGTCATGAAGACCCTGAAGTGGCTGGAAGACAAGGGTGGCCTGGAAGCCGCCGAGAAGATGGCCGCCGAGCGCGCCGGCCTCATCTACGGCGCCATGGCCAAGAACCCGGAGTTCTACAGCTGCCCGGTCAACGAGAAGTGCCGCAGCCTGATGAACATCGTCTGGCGTCTGCCCAGCGAGGAACTGGAGAAGAAGTTCGTGGCCGAGGCCCTGGAAAACGGCATGAGCGGCCTGAAGGGCCACCGCAGCGTGGGCGGTTGCCGCGCCTCGGTGTACAACGCCATGCCCGTCGAGGGCGCCAAGGCGCTGGCCGAATTCATGGACGCTTTCGCGGCCAAAAACGGCTGAGAAAAGCGCGGCTGAGAACAGAACAGTTGATCGAACACCCGG
>PDQT01000268.1 GCA_002747875.1 bacterium DOLZORAL124_64_63 | reverse complement strand
ACCTTCTGGTGGGTCTTGCTGCCGCCGGGTTTCAAGCGGGGGTACTTCAGGCTCCGAATACCCAGCGCGCCCCCGAAGGGCGGCGCATGGGCCGACTCCGTGTACCAGCGGTCGGCCTGCCTGTATTCTCCCAGGGCCTCGGCGATTTCGCCCATGGCTCGCCAGCATTCGGCCTGATGCTCTCGGTTGGGGTGCAGGGGTAGAACCAGATTGTAGGCCTCCCGCAACTGGCCGATGGAAACCCGATAGGCGGCCCTGATCCAGGGCGCGTCCGGGTTGTGGTCCTCCTGACGGGACAGATTGTCCGCCTCGGCGAAGGCGTCGGAACGGCGGCCGTCGTGGGCGGCCAGCAGGCCGTAGATAAGACGCAGGCCCTGGTCCCCCGGCTCTTGCAGCAACGCCAGGCGGACCACCCGCAGGCCTTCCCGCCATTCGGCCCGGTCATAGCGCAGCCAGGCCCGTTCCAGAGCCAAACGTCGCAACAGGGTGGAGCGTCGCAACAGGGTGGAGCGCCGACGGCCCCCGTTTGCCGCCCCCCCACGGGCCGGTGTCTCAGCGTCCAGCACGGCATCGGCGGCATCCAGGAACTCCACGGTGCGCAGGTAGTCCCCCAGCCAGCGATGGCGGCGGGCCTTGTCCAGAAGCACCTCAGGATCCGCGGATACCGGCCCCAGGGTATCCTCGACGGCGGACGCGCGCAGACCCGTTTGGTCCATGGACGGTCGGACCATGGGGCCAGAGGCGCAAGCTCCCAGACTGAGCAGTCCCAGACTTAACAGTCCCAGCAAAATCGGGCTAAAAAAACCCCACCGCCGGATGGCGGTGGGGTGTGCCCAGCGGGTGGTGGCCGGATTGTGTTCCAAAGTCATCGGAAGTCTTCCTCCGCGACGGCCACGGACGCGTTACTTCTTCTCCGTGATAGGGTGCGCGATCTCTTTCCAGCGCGTCTCGAAATCGAAACTCTTGAAAGTGGGGCTTTCCTCGTTATGGCACCGGGCGCAGTGCTCCAAGTTCTTCTCCAGAACCAGGCCCTTGGCTTGGGCGGCTTCGCGATCCTTCATGATCGACTTCTTCTTGTAGTCGGAACCGGGGCCGTGGCAGGACTCGCAGCCCACGCCCTCGGTGTCGACGTATTTGCCCTTGGCGCTCACGGCAGGCTTGCCCAGGAACACGCGGGTGACGTGGCATTTCAGACAGGCCTCTTCCTTCTGGGGATCGCCCAGGCCCATGTCCGCGGCAATCTTCTTGGATTCTTCGCTCGCCAGAGTTTCGTAGGCGCCGGCGTGGGCCGTCTCGGACCAGATCTTATAGGGATCGCCGATCTTGCGGTGGCAGCTCTTGCACTTCTTGGCTCCGACCAATTCCGGCCCACCGGCCACGGCGTCGGAAGCCATGATGAACAGGAATCCCCCCATGGCAATCAAACCAACAACAAACACCAGATGCCGTTTCATAGCTCCTCCTGGTCCATCCCGATCCATGACGGGCGGATTACGTTCAGGGTTCATTGACAGTGCAATGGTAACCCCTGACACGTCGTTTGTCATCAATTTGTCATTTTTTATTCAAGAGGCGATGCCACCAGTGGCCCTTTTCCACGTTTTCGGCCAAAACAAGGGGCACGCGACCCAGTTCCTCACCACCCAGTTTGATGACCGCTTCCCCCACTTCCGCCCCCGCGGGCAAGGGCGCCTCCACCTTCTCCGGAAGTTCGTTCTCGATGGCAATCCGGTTTTCCAGGTTCCGGGGAACCATCACCTTCAGTTCCGATCCGAAATTCAGGGCCGCCTCGGCCACCTTGCCCCCGCGAATCCCCACCAGCACACAGGCGGGCGTGTTCGCCGCCGGGACAACCGTCACCTCCACGTAGGCGTTGAAGCCGTAGGTCAGCAGGCGGGTGGTCTCGGTGGCGCGGGCGTTGTCCGTGCTGCAACCCATGACCACGGAGATCAGGCGCTTGCCCTTCTGCACCGCCGAGGCCGTCACGCAGAATCCCGCCGGTGCCGTGTAGCCCGTCTTGATGCCATCCAGCCCACGGTACTTGCCCACCAGCTTGTTGGGATTGGTCAGGATGAACTTGCCGTCCCGGAAGGGCGCCGTCTTGACGGAGGCCCACCCCAGAGCCTGGGGATGCTGCACCAAGGCCTGCCCCAGCAAGGCCAGATCCGAGGCCGTCGTCAGATCGGGTTTCTGGCCGTGGCCGGGCGGCAAGCCGTGGACCGAATGGAATTCCGTATCGCTCATGCCCAGGGACACGGCCTTCATGTTCATCAGGTCCACAAAGGCCTCCACACTGCCGGCGGCGTGTTCGGCCAGGGCCACGGCCGCGTCATTGGCGCTGTGGATGGTCAGGGCCATCAGCAGTTCCTCGACGGTGAATTCCTCGCCGTGCTTGAGATAGACCTGGCTGCCCCCCATGCGGCTGGCGCGGGCGGAAACCTTGACGGATTCATCCAGCTTCAGGTCGCCATCATCCACCATGTCCAGAATGACCAGTTCGGTCATCATCTTGAGCATGGAGGCGGGTTGCCGGCGCTCACGCGCGTTGGTGGCCACCAGAACCTGGCCGGTCTGGGCATCGATGACGATGGCCGAGACAAAATCGCCCGTCAGGGCGGCCGGAGCGAATTCCTCGGCGCTGACGGCCTCGGCGACGGTGTGCGCCTCCTGAGCCATGCCGGCGGGGGCCCACGTCAGGACCAAGACCAGCGTCAGGACCAATAACAGCGTCAGGGCGGAG
>PDQT01000019.1 GCA_002747875.1 bacterium DOLZORAL124_64_63 | reverse complement strand
TCGCGGTTTCGTGCCGGCATTACCGGTTATCAACCCATTTTTCCGGCCCGCCTGGGCCGCCGGCCGCAAACCGGATCTGTAGTTGGGAGAGGATCGGTTGGTGTCGTTTGGTCGTGAAGGACAAGACCCATCCCGTGCATTGCGAAGACGTGCATTGCTAAGAATCGTGTAGTATGGAAAACATCTGAAACTCAAGGGCTGACAGACCCGGGAGGCGATACTGTGCAGGACTTCAAGAAAATTCTGGAAATGGCTCAGGAGAACAAGGCCGAGATGACCCGCTTCCTGCGGGATATGGTGAGCATCCCGAGCGAAAGCTGCGACGAGGAAAAAGTCGTCCAGCGCATCAAGCAAGAGATGGAAAAAGTGGGCTTCGACAAGGTGGAGATCGATCCCATGGGCAACATCCACGGGACCATCGGCCACGGCCCCACGGTGATCGCCTACGACGCGCACATCGACACGGTGGGCGTGGGCAATCTGGACAACTGGGAGTACGATCCCTACAAGGGTTTCGAGGATGACGAGATCATCGTCGGTCGCGGCACCAGCGATCAGGAAGGCGGCATGGCCTCCATGGTCTACGCCGGCAAAATCATCAAGGATCTGGGGCTGGAAGATGAGTACACCCTGGTCATGGTCGGCTCGGTGATGGAAGAGGATTGCGACGGTCTGTGCTGGCAGTACATCGTCAAGGAGATGGGCCTGAAGCCGGATTTCGTGATCTCCACCGAGCCCACGGACGGCGGCATCTACCGGGGCCAGCGCGGCCGCATGGAGATCAAGGTCACCACCAGCGGCGTCAGCTGCCACGGTTCCGCTCCGGAGCGCGGGGACAACGCTATCTTCAAGATGGCTCCCATCCTGGAGGAACTGGAAGAGCTGCACACCCGTCTGATCAGCGACGATTTCCTGGGCAAGGGCAGCCTGACGGTGTCCGAGATTTTCCACTCCTCGCCTTCGCGCTGCGCGGTGGCGGACGGTTGCACCGTGTCCATCGACCGGCGCCTGACCGTGGGTGAGGACAAGGAGTACGCTCTGGGGCAGATCAGGGATCTGCCTTCGGTCAAGAAGGCCGGCGCCAAGGTGGAGATGTACACCTACGAACGCCCGGCCTACACCGGTCTGGTCTACCCCACCGACTGCTATTTCCCCTCCTGGGTGGTGCCCGAAGACCACGTGGCCTGCCAGTCCGTGGCCGAGACCTACGAGAAGCTCTTCGACAAGGCCCCGCGCATCGACAAGTGGACCTTCTCCACCAACGGCGTTTCCATCACCGGTTTCTACGGTATCCCGACCATCGGTTTCGGCCCCGGCAAGGAAGTGGAGGCCCACGCCCCCAACGAGAAGACCTGGAAAGAGGACCTGGTCACCTGCGCAGCCCTGTACGCGGCGCTGCCCAAGGTCTACCTGAGCAAGAAGTGAGCAAGCCATGAAGGAAACGGTAGTTGTTGCGATCGGCGGGAATTCGCTGATCAGGGACGAAGCCCACAAGACGGTAGCCGATCAGTATGATTCCGTGGCCGAGACGGCGGTCCATTTGGCGGACATCGTGGAGGCCGGGTACCGGCTGGTGATCTGCCACGGCAACGGGCCCCAGGTGGGGTTCATCCTGATGCGGTCGGCCATCGCTTACGATGCGGCCGGGCTGCACCAGGTGCCGCTGTCCAGCTGCGTGGCCGACACGCAGGGGGCCATCGGATTCCAGATCCAGCAGGCCCTGGAAACGGAGATGAGGCGGCGCGGTCTGGACAAGCGGACCGCCACCATCGTGACCCGGGTCGTGGTGGACGGCCAGGACCCGGGCTTCGAAAACCCGACCAAGCCCGTCGGCTCCTTCCTGGATAAGGAGCAGATGGAAGAGGTGCGGGGAAGCTATCCGGACTGGCGCTTCGTGGAGGATTCGGGGCGCGGGTTCCGCCGGGTGGTGGCCTCGCCGGCTCCGGAGGACATCGTGGAATTGGAGGCTATCCGCGAGGTCCTGGAAAAGGACTACGTGGTCATTGCCTGCGGTGGTGGAGGCATCCCCGTGGTGGCCACGGAGCAGGGGCACGAGGCCGTCGACGCGGTCATCGACAAGGATCTGGCGTCGGCCCTGTTGGCCCGGGAGCTGAAGGCCAAGCGCTTCATCATCTCCACGGCCGTGAAGCATGTCTGCCTGAACTTCGGGCAGGAGAATGAGCAGAAGCTGGAGCACCTGGACGTGCAGCAGCTCAAGCAGTATGTGGGGGAAGGCCATTTCGCGGCCGGCAGCATGCTGCCCAAGATCGAGGCCGCCATCGAGTTCCTGGAGAACGGCGGCGAAGAAGTGATCATCACGGCACCGGAATTCTTGAAGGCTGCCATCGAGCATAAAACCGGCACTCGGGTGACGAGGTCGAAATGAGGAGATTGTCATGAGCAAGATGTTCACCAAAGAGTTGATCCGGAAGCTGGGGCTGCTGGATACCGAATCCATGTACCTGAACGACTTCCTGCACACCTGGAAGCAGAGCGATCAGGAGTTGCAGGCTGTCTTCACCGTGGCGGAGATCCTGCAGCAGATGCGCAAGGACAACATTTCCTCCCGTGTGTTTGACAGCGGTCTGGGCATTTCCCTCTTCCGGGACAATTCCACCCGTACCCGTTTCAGCTTCGCCAGCGCCTGCAACCTGTTGGGGCTGGAAGTCCAGGATCTGGACGAGGGCAAGAGTCAGATCGCCCACGGCGAGACCGTGCGGGAGACCGCCAACATGGTCTCGTTCATGGCCGATATCATCGGTATCCGGGACGACATGTTCATCGGCAAGGGCCACACCTATATGAAGGAAGTGGCCGCCTCGGTGGAGGCCGGTTACCGCGACGGTGTTCTGGAACAGCGCCCGACCATCGTCAACCTGCAGTGCGATATCGATCACCCGACCCAGTCCATGGCCGACATGCTGCACGTCATCCACACCTTCGGGGGCGTGGAGAATTTGCGGGGCAAGAAGATCGCCATGACCTGGGCCTACTCGCCGTCTTACGGCAAGCCTCTGTCCGTGCCCCAGGGGATCATCGGTCTGATGACCCGGTTCGGCATGGATGTGACCCTGGCCCATCCCGAGGGCTACAGCGTCATGCCCGAGGTGGAGGAAGTCGCCCGGCGCAACGCCGCCGCCGGCGGGGGCTCCTTCAAGCGGGCCGAGAGCATGGCCGAGGCCTTCGAGGGCGCGGACATCGTGTACCCCAAGAGCTGGGCGCCCTTCACCGCCATGGAGAAGCGCACCGCCCTGTACGAGAAGAACGATCGGGCCGGTATCGACGCTCTGGAGCAGGAGCTGCTGGCCCAGAACGCCAAGCACAAGGACTGGGAGTGCACCGAAGAACTGATGGCCCGGACCCGCAACGGCAAGGCCCTGTACATGCACTGCCTGCCGGCGGATATCACGGACGTCAGCTGCGAAGCGGGCGAGGTGGCCGCTTCCGTGTTCGACCGCTACCGCGAACCGCTGTACAAAGAGGCGGGCTACAAGCCGTACATCATCGCGGCCATGATCTTCCTGAGCAAGTTCCGCAACCCGGCCGACACGTTGGGCGCGGTGCTGAGCGAAGCCCGGCCTCGTATCCATCCGTAACGCCTGGCAGACGGGCTCCCGGTCTGGTGGACCGGGGGCCCGCCCGGTCCCCGAGGAGGAGTCATGAAAAAATTGATCAAGACGGACAAGGCGCCCGCCGCCATCGGTCCCTACAACCAGGCCACCGCAATTGACGGCCTGGTCTTTACTTCTGGGCAGATCCCCCTGGACCCGGCCACGGGGAAGCTGGTTTCCGGCGGCATCACTGAGCAGACGGAAATGGTGATGGCCAACTTGGTGGCCGTGCTGGCGGCCGCCGGCTGCACCCCCGCCCACGTCGTCAAAACCACCTGCTTCCTGAATGATATGAACAACTTCGGGGCCTTCAACGAGGTCTATGCCCGCACTTTCAGCGACAATCCTCCGGCCCGTTCCTGCGTCGCGGTCAAGACCTTGCCCATGGATGTGCTGGTGGAGGTGGAAGCGATTGCGAGCAAATAGTTGATAATTATGGTATACTTCATAGACATAGAGAGACAACAAGGGCCCCAATGACGGGTGGATAATCATGGTCAGGTTCACGCTCAACGGTCAAGAAATGGAATATGACGGCAATTCGGATATGTCGCTGCTGCGGTACCTACGCGATGTGGCGGGTCTGAAGAGTGTCAAGGACGGTTGCTCCGGCGAAGGGACCTGCGGCGCCTGCATTGTCGAAAAGAACGGGAAGCCGAACCTATCCTGCCGCGTGCCGATGAAGAAGTTGGAGGGCGCGGACCTGGTCACCCTGGAGGGTGTGCCCGAAGAGACCGTGCGCTTCCTGGGCGAAGCCTTTGTGGAGGCCGGCGCGGTGCAGTGCGGCTTCTGCAGCCCGGGTATGTTGACGCGCACCAAACTGTTGCTGGCCAAGAACCCGAATCCCACCCGGGAAGAAGTCACCAAGAAGATCAAGTCCCATCTCTGCCGTTGCACGGGCTACGTCAAGATCGTGGACGGCGTCATGAACGCGTCTCGCGCCATGAATGGAGAGCAGGAGCCGGAGCTGATCAACCTGGATTCTCCGCGCAAATTCACGGCCTACGAACGGGTGGTGGGTAAGCCTCTTTTCATCGGGGGCATGGATATGGAGGGGATGCTGCACGGCGCCCTGCATTTCAGCGAGCATCCCCGGGCCCGCATCATC
>PDQT01000018.1 GCA_002747875.1 bacterium DOLZORAL124_64_63 | reverse complement strand
AAAATCGACACCTCCCGGGCGGAAGCCGTGCCGGGAGTGGTGCGGGTGTTCACGGCCAAGGATGTGCCCGGCCGGCGCAACATCGGCATGATCATCAGCGACTGGGACGCGTACATCGCCGAGGGTGAGATCACCCGCTACATCGGGGACGTGCTGGCCATGGTGGTGGCCGAGACCAACCAGATCGCCCGGGAGGCCGCGGCCCTGGTGGATGTGGAATACGAAGTCCTGGAGGCGGTGACCGATCCCTTCGAGGCCCTCAAAGACGAGATCAAGGTGCACGAGGGCGGCAACCTGCTCAAGGAAACCAAAATCGCCTACGGCGAGGATATCGACAAGGTGCTGGCCGATTCCGCCTACGTGGTCGGCGACACCTTCGAAACCCAGTTGGTGGAACACGCCTTCCTGGAGCTGGAGAATTCGGTGGCCTGCTACGAAGATGGTCGCCTGACGGTCTACTCCCAGGGGCAGGGCATCTACGAGGATCGGCACCAGATTGCCGACCTGCTGGGTTTGGAGCCCGCGGACCTGAATGTCAAACTGGTGCCGGCCGGCGGGGCTTTCGGCGGTAAGGAAGACCTTTCCGTCCAGGGGCACGCGGCCCTGGGGGCCTTCATCCTGAAGTGCCCGGTCAAGGTCAAGCTGAACCGGTCCGAGTCCCTGCGCATGCACCCCAAACGCCACCCCATGGTCATGGAATACAAGATGGGTTGCGATGAGTCGGGCAAGTTCACCGGGCTGTACGCGCGCATCGTTGGCGACACCGGGGCGTACGCCTCCGTGGGCGGGCCGGTGCTGGAAAGGGCCGCCACCCACGCCGGTGGGGCCTATTACTTCCCCAACGTGGATGTGAACTCCAAGGCCGTCTACACCAACAACCTGGTCTGCGGCGCCATGCGCGGCTTCGGTGTGAACCAGGTCACCTTCGCCATCGAAGGCCTCATCGATGAGCTGTGCGAGAAGGCCGGCTTCGATCGCTGGGAAATCCGTTATAAGAACGCTCTGGAC
>PDQT01000177.1 GCA_002747875.1 bacterium DOLZORAL124_64_63 | reverse complement strand
GAGTATCTGCTAGATCATATCGAGGCGCTGCCGACGCCCCTGGCGGTGTTCGTGGTGGCGATGCTGCCGGTTTTCGAGCTGCGCGGCGCCATCCCCGCCGGCTACGCCATGGGCATGAACCAGCCCCTGCTCATTTATCTGCTGGCGGTGGCGGGCAACTTCGTGCCGGTGCTGCCCATCATCCTGGGCCTGGGACCGGCCGAACGCCTGCTGCGGCGCTACCCGTTCTGGGATCGCTTCTTCAACTGGCTGTTCAAGCGCACCGTGGCCCGCAGCGACGTGATCAAGAAGTACGAAAGCCTGGGACTGATCCTCTTCGTGGCCATCCCGCTACCCATGACCGGGGCCTGGACGGGCAGCATTGCCGCCTACCTGTTCAAACTTCCCTTGCGGATGGCGCTCCCATGTATCATTCTTGGCATCCTGATCGCCGGCGTGGTGGTCAGCCTTCTTTCCCAGGGTGTCATATCCTTGTGGAATTAGAGAACTTGTCGGGGCGTAGCGCAGCCCGGTTAGCGCGCCTGCTTCGGGAGCAGGAGGTCGGGAGTTCAAATCTCCCCGCCCCGACCATTTTTCCCGCACATATCTCCTTTCCCAATCAGCTTGCAGGATGGATTGCAGAACAACCAGTTCTGTCATCATCTATTGCCGCCCATCTCCTGGCTCAGCCAGCACCCGCGCCCGCCTCAGCAAAGCCCGGGTGATCTTCTCCCGCAACGGCATGAGCCTGCGCATCTCCTCATTCCCATCGGCATCGACACGGCCAAGGACCAGGGTGGCGTAGATCCAGCGATGCCCAGCGCGCTCCACGTAGCCCACCAGCCACCCCACCGCGCGGCCGTCTTGCAAACCCAGACCGCTCTTGCCGCGGAAGGTGAAACCCGGTCCCGATTCCCGCTCCAGCAGCCGCCAGATCAGGGCGACACGGGACCGCTTCACGGGAAGATCGCCCGCCAGCATGCGGTGCAGGAACGCCACCTGCCCGCGCGGGCTGATCCGTAGTCGCCCCTTGAGCCAGAACTGGTCCATGGGCCCGGAGATGTCCTGATTGCCGTAGCCGAAGTCCCGCAGGTAGCGGCCCATCCGATCCCGGCCGATCCGGCGCGCCACATCCTGGAAACACGGCACGCAGGAGAGGCGCAACGCTCCGGCCAGATCCAGATCCTGCTCCCAGACACGCAGGCGGCGAGGGGTGCCGTCCCAGCGCCAAAGGTGATGCTCGCCCGCGATGACCCCGGTCTCCAGACCGATCAGGGCGTGGGGGACCTTGAAGGTCGACTGGGGGGAGAAGCCCTGGTCCGCCAGGACGGCGTCGGTGGTCCGCACGCAACCGGTGGCCTCGTCGCGCAGGACGAAAACGCCCTCGACGCCTTCACGGGAGAAGACATCGCCCGCGTCCAGTCCGGCGGTCGCGGGCGCTGGGGGAGGCGGCGTGACCGGCGCTCTTACCCCGGCACAGCCGGCCAGCAACAGGGCCGCCATAAAAGACATGGCACAAGCACCTAACGCCCTCTTGTTAAGATTATTGACAAACCGTCGACCCAACCTCTGCATAGCAGGCTTCTTTCATTGGCCAGCTGTCCGCGCGCCCGTCCGTGCCCCATGCTATCACAGGCCGGACGAAGATCTCCCGCCCATTTCCGCCGGCGCGACCCAAAGGTATTCGCGACAGAAGTCGCGGCAGAAGTTGACGAACCGGAGCAACGGGACGTATCATCGTCATGCGCTTCGGTTGAGCCGCGGGCCGGGAATTCCAACAGTCTCGTCAAACGCACTTAACCCGACACGAAAGAAAAGTTCAACTTCCCATGTGAGTCTTTCTTTTCCGCCCTTTCCCCTCAGGGAGGCCCCGACCATGGACCTGAGCCAGGTGATCCGCGACATTCCCGACTTCCCCAAACCCGGCATCATCTTCAAGGACATCACCCCGGTGATGAGCCACCCCGAAGCCTACCGCGCCGCCGTCGACGGCCTGGAAAACCTGATCTCGGATGTGGAATTCAGCCATCTCGCGGGTGTCGAAAGCCGCGGTTTCATCTTCGCCGGGCCCATGGCCCTGGACCTGAACTGCGGCCTGGTCCTGATGCGCAAGCAGGGCAAGCTGCCCGCCAGCGTGTACCAGGCCAGCTACGATCTGGAATACGGCCAGGCCACCCTGGAGATGCACAAGGACGCCGTGCAGGCAGGGAAGCGGGTCATCATCGTGGATGATCTGCTGGCCACCGGCGGGACCGCCCTGGCCTCGGCGGAACTGGTGCGGAAGGCCGGGGCCGAGGTGGCCGGTTTCCTCTTCCTGGTGGAACTGAAATTCCTGGGCGGAAGGCAGAAGATGGAGCAAGTGGCGCCGGTTTTTTCCCTTGTGGAGTATGATTGAAGCATCTATTTTCCGGCCAGATCAGGCGCTGGAAACAGGTGCCCCCGTAGCTCAGTTGGATAGAGCACCAGATTCCTAATCTGGGGGCCGTGGGTTCGAATCCCGCCGGGGGTACCAATAATTTGCTGGCGTAGGGGGGAACCGCCCCGGATTTGACGGAGCGGAAGAAAAGTATCTGCTGAGAAGCACCAAGGAACAAGAAACAAAAACGAAGCAGCTGACGCTGGCACGCTGATCATCGCAAATTTTTAAAAATCAACAACTTCTGCTCATACATATTATAGAGATACCCGCTGATGCGCTCGGGAGCCTGGGCGCCATCCTCAGGAAACGCCTCCCGGAAACCCGCCACCAGATCGCCGATCCGCCGCCGACCGTCCATCTGTCCCCACAGGTACGATCCCCGCGCGTCCAGCTTCATCCGCACGAAGCGTTTTTCCGGCCCCAGACGCGGCTGGATGAGGCGCCCGAAAAAGAAATCCCGGTAACGAGGCATCAACAGGACAACCCTTTGATCGGCCGGATCCCGCTCGTAGGGCACACCGCCGACGGGAATCAGATCCAGGAAGTCGATGCCCGCGAAACGCTGGGCCTGGCGATTGAAGAGTCGGGACAGCAAGGAATCCTCCGGCGGTGGTCTGGAAAATGCTCGTCGCTGGAGAGATTAATCACTATCATGCAGATGTCCAAAGTATTTCCCCACAGGAGGCCGTCATGGACATCAGTATCAGGGATCGTTGGCTGGGGGCGGTGTGCTACCTTTCCGCCTTCGTCTTTCTGCCCGTTCTGCTTGTCAGCCCCAAGAGTGATTTCCTGGCCCGACACTGCCGCCAGGGTTTTGCCCTGTTCTTCGTGGAGATGGTGGGCTTGATCTTCGTCTGGGTCATCCAGGCCACCCTGGGACAGATTCCCTTGCTGGGCTTCCTGCTGGTCATCCTGCTCTGGCTGGTTTTCTTCGCGCTTTTCCTGCCGCTGACGATTCTGGGATTCGTGCGGGCCATGTTCGGCGAGAGCTGGCGGATTCCTTATCTGGAAGACCTCAGCAAGCGCGTGCCCATCCACTGAGAACAACACAGAAAACAGAAGGAACAGCACGGAGAACAGAAGAGCCGCGCCCTGGGCCACCCCTCGCGATTCAGAACCAGCAATTGCGCATAATGTATATTATGTTAAGTAACGCCCCAATCAAAGAGAAGGCGGACCCAAAGCCCGCCAATCTCTCAACCCATTGGACGATCAGCCCATTGGACAGCTTGCCACGGGACGGCTTGCCGTTATCACCCGCAGACCTTCTCCATGGTGTCACGGATCTTGTCCTCGGCGGCCTTGCCGGCAATGGTTTCCACCACCTCGCCATTCTTGAAGAAAAGCAACGCCGGGATGCTGCGAATGCCGAACTTGCCGGCCGTCTGCGGATGCGTCCCGATGTCCATCTTACCGACGATCATGCGACCCGCGAATTCCCCGGCCAGCTTCTCGATGGTCGGCGTCAGCGCCTTGCAGGGCCCGCACCAGGTGGCCCAGAAATCCACGAGTACCGGCTTGTCCGCTTTCAGGACGTCCGCTTCAAAACTGTCATCGGTGAATTCCAGCAGTCCTTCGGCCATGGTCATTTCCTTTCTCAGGTGTCTCAGGTGTCTCGATTATCGGAGATCCAGGGATCAGCCGCGACGACGGCGGCAAAGCTCCATGATGGTTTTTTCCAGCACGACATCCGGCCCCAAGGGCGAGCTTTTCAGCCGGCGATCACAATCCAGGGATGTCTCCATGGCATCCCGGATTCCACGAGATCCCAGGCCGCGGATCATGGGTTCCAGAAACCGGAATCCCCAGGGGCTGGACCCCGTCAGGCGGGCCGTTTCCTGGTCGGAAAGGCCCTGATCGCGGCAGGCTGCCAACAAGGCGCCCTTGCGGATCCGCGCGTGCAACAAGGGAGCTATTTCATAGGGCGATTTTCCCCATTCCGCAAGACGAAACCACGTCTTCAAAACCTTGTCGGTCCGACCGGGCATCAGGTCATTGGTGATATCGAACCCCTGTAACTCGGCCTGGTCCATGATGATACGGTTCAATTCGGCAGAGGATAGCCGACCACCTTCCCGATCCGCCAGCAGCGCCAATTTGTTGATCTCGTTCTTCAGGCCCAGCAGGTCATTACCCACCAGGTCGCACAGGGTCTCCGCTTCCTGCCGGCCCAGTTCCAGCCCTTCCCGAGCGGCCATACGCTGGGCCCACTGGACCAAAGCCGCCCCTTCAGGAGGGCTGAAATCAAAGAAATACCCGGCCGCGACGCAGTTTTTCACCCATTTGAGGCGCTTGTCCACCTTGGGGCAAGTCAGCACCAGGATGGTTTCTTTGACCGGCTTGGCCAGATACTCTTCCATGGCCGCCTGCTTATCGCGGGTGCTCAGGCAGGCGTCGGCATTCTTGACCCATATCAGCTGGCAAGCCCCCATCATGGGCAGGGCCAACGCCTGCTGGATGACACGGTCCACCCCCACCTGGTCGCCATGCAGAACATGGTAGTTGAAGGCGCTGCCGGCCTCACCCAGAGCCACCTGGCGCATCTTCTCGATGACGCCCTCCATGCGCAGAGTGTCCGAGCCCGCCAGCAGGTAAACCGGACGGAACTCCCCCGTCTTCAGATCTTTGTTCACAATGTCCTGAAAGGTAGGAACGGAACTTCCTTTTTTCCCTTTGCGATACCCCACTTACCAGTCCTCCACGACCTGCGCCAGAATATCGTTCACGATCTCCGTCAGGGCCTCTCTGCGGGCCGTCGCCTCATCGGTGGCATCATCCCCCAGCACATAATTGCCGGTGCCGTTGAAGCGCCTCTTGCTGAACAACGCCTCCCCGGTGGCGCGCACCATGAAGTCCAGTTGGACGGAAATCTGCACTTGATACTCGTTGACCGTCAGGTTCTTGCCGCGGGCGGCCACCTCTTTGAGATGATATCGCAAGACCTTGCCCGACAATATGCTGTCAGCACTTCCTTCATCCACTACCTTAAGGGTATTATCCACCTGCAGGGCCTCGATGATGCCCTCGGCCACATCCACCCCCAGATTGGGCTCCGGCGTCATGTTGTCCAGGTATTCCACATAGACACGCTGGATGTTCTCATCCACGCGCCCGCTACTGGCGCTGTACACGCCACACCCGGTCGCCAGCATGGCCGCCAGCATGATCGCCAACATGGCCGCCAGCAGCGTTCCCGCCCGTCTCATGGGTCCTCCTTGATACCGTACAGCTTCATGCGGTAACGGAATTTGTCCCGGTTCAGCCCCAACAGGCGGGCCGCCTGGCTCTGATTGCCCCGGGCCGTCCGGTAGGCCTTCTCCACCAGGGTCCGCTCCAGTTCCTCCACCATGCCCTCCAGGAGCACCCCCTGGGGCGGCAGAGGGTTCAACAGGCATTCCTGAATCCGGAGGGGCAAATCGTGGCTCACATCCCCCAGATTCATGTCCCGCAGGTGTTCCCGTTGCAGTATGGGGCCATCTTCCAGAAGAACGCAACGTTCGAACATGTTGCGCAGTTCCCGGATATTCCCGGGCCAGGGGTAGCCTTCCAGGGTGGCGCGAGCCTCGGGGCTGATTTCCCGGAAGTCCTTCCCGAATTTCTGGGCATAAAGGCGCAGGAAGTGCTCCGCCAGGGGCACGATATCCATGGGCCGGCTCCGCAGAGGCGGCACGTTCAGATCAATGACCTTCAGGCGGTAATACAGGTCCTCCCGGAATTCCCCGGCCCGGACCTGGGCCAGCAGATTCCGGTTGGTGGCGGCGATGATGCGCACATCGACGTTGATCTCCTCCATGCCGCCCACCCGGCGGAAGGTCATCTTCTCCAGCACCCGCAGCAGCTTGACCTGCACGCTGAGCGGCATCTCACCGATCTCATCCAAAAAGAGGGTGCCGCTGTGGGCCAGCTCCAACAGGCCCAGCTTCTGGCTCACCGCATCGGTGAAGGCCCCCTTCTCATGACCGAAAAGCTCGCTTTCCAGCAGATTCTCCGGCAAGGCGGCGCAATTCACCTCCAGGAAGGGATAGTCGCTGCGCAAGCTGGTGCGGTGGATAAGATTGGCCACCACATCCTTGCCCACCCCGGATTCCCCCTCGATCAGCACCGTCGTGGCCGGGCCGCCACTGATCTTGCGCACCGTGTCATAGATGCGGTGCATCTCCTCGCTGCGGCTGGGCACCACATCAGGAAACCCTCGGAACAGGTCGTTCTGATGAACATGCTGATACCGCGTCCGCGCCTCGGCGGTCTGCTCCAGAGCCTGCGCCACCACCTTCAGCAGACGATCCAATTCGATGGGCTTGGAGACATAGTCGAAGGCGTCCAGCTTCATGGCCTGCACGGCCGTATCCGTCTGGCTATAGGCGGTGATCACCACCACGGGGACATGCGGGTAAGCCTTCTTCAGGTGATCCAGTACCTGGATACCACTCATATCCGGCAGCATCAGGTCCAACAGAACCAGATCCGGCACACCCTGCTGCAACCAGTCCAGAGTTGAGGCACCGTCCCCGAAGGGCACAACGGTATAGCCCTCGTCCAGGAGGGTGGCTTCCAGGAACAGGCGGATGGCCTGCTCGTCGTCAATGACAAGCACCACAGGTTTCATGGGACGGATTATGGTATCAGCGCCCGGTCTAATCAAGCCACATATGGTTTCTCCGGGCGACACAAAAGACCGGGCCGTCTTGAACAAGGAATGAACAAGGCGGCCCGGTCATATCAAGTGCAGGGCCTCTGGCGGGCGGAAGCCGGGCGCTACCTGGCGCCCTCTCCCTTCAAAACCACACCGACGGTGCTGAACAGAATGCGCCCGTCCTGGCCGAAGCCGGCGTTCCGGATGTACTTCCGATCCAACTCCACCTTGCGACGCACGGATTCCATATCCTCGTCATAGCCGTTGATGACCTGGGCCAGCCCCGTGATGCCCGGCTTGATCAGGAGACGGTCCCGATAATCGGGGATGTCCTTTTCCAGCTGGCGCACGAAGACCAGACGCTCCGGGCGCGGGCCGATAAGGCTCATATCGCCCTTGAGCACGTTCCAGAACTGGGGCACTTCATCCAGGCGGGTCTTGCGCAGGAAGCGGCCCACACGGGTGATCCGCATGTCGTTCTTCTTGGCCCACTGCGGCCCGTTGGCCTCGGCATTGACCCCCATGGTGCGCAGTTTATGCACCTTGAAGGGGCGCCCAGGTTGCAGGACCTTGCGCCGTTCGCTACCGAAGCGATCGGAAAAACGGCGCCGCACCCGCCGGCGGTTGATTCCCACCCGTTCCTGGCTATAGAAAACCGGTCCGGAGGAATCCAGCTTAATCAGGAGAGCCAGCCCAGGCAGAATGATCCCGAAAGCGCCCAGAGCCAAGATGGAAATCACGACATCCGAAGCCCGTTTGATCTGTAGATAAGTCTTGCCCGGCAGAGTGAAGTCAGGAGCGTGGCCCATCTGGGCCTTTTTATCCCTGACCTTGGGACTGGAATCCTGCGGTAAAGCTTCTTCAAGAGACGGGGCCGCATTGCTGCCCCCACGGATCACAGAAATGAAATTTCCGCCATGCCCCCCAATGACAGAACTCACCGCCATCATGCTCAGATAATGCTGCTTAGCCATCACACTTCCTGCCATTGCTCGATGTTGGTCTCATTGGCAGACGGGGTCACTCCCGTTGCCAAATCAGATGCCAAGGCTGGAATTCTAAAAGACAACTCCCCCAGTCGTCTCTTGACTTGACCTATATTGTACACTAAAAGCTCTTCCAAGGCAAGACTGTTTTTGAATTTTGATGGAATATCCCAGACCCAGGTAACACGTGTAACATCATGATCTCAGCCTTTTCTAAACTCATAGTTGCGTACAAGATTGTCATTAACCATTGTTGGCAACGCCGGATTGACTGCCTAAAAAACTAGCTGATTGCTAGGCTTTATGTTACTTGATTTTGACGTTTAGGGTGCTGGGTGAAACTACCTCGCAAATTCATGGTAAAGACATTTGCCATACTGGGCCTCACGGTGGCTCTTTATGCCATTCTTGCCTTGTATTTTGGCTGGGATAACCTCAAGCTGAATCTCAGCGCCATCCCCACCAGTTCCCTGATTGCCCTGGGTGCTCTCAGTCTTATCAATTACATACTGCGCTTTGCGCGCTGGTCCCGATATCTACAAGTGCTGGACGCCCCCCTGCCCTGGCGCTCTTCCCTGAATCTCTATTTCGCCACCTATGTGATGGTCATCACCCCCGGTAAGATCGGAGAAATTTTCAAAGCCGGCATCTTGCGCGAACGGTACGGCGTGCCCCTGGCCAAGGGTGTTCCCATCGTTGTGGCAGAGCGGATTTATGATCTGCTGGTGGTCATCATCCTGGCCGTGGTGGGCATTTTCTTCTGGCCCGGCAGCCTGACGGGGATGACCACCGGCTTGGTCGCCGCCGCCGGCATCCCCGTCTTGGTTTTCCTTTTCCAGCAACCCGGAGTGCGCCAGATCCTGGTCCGCAAGGCCGTCCAGAACAAGCTTCTGGCCCGACACCAAGTGGGTGTCGAAGATAGCCTGAACAGCCTGGGGCGGCTCCTGGATCCCTTCCAGACCGTTTTCAGCCTGGCCATCAGCACCCTGGCCTGGCTGGCGGAATGCCTGGGGCTGTATGTGGTTTGCCATGCCCTGGGTTTTCCCCTGGGCTGGGGCGAGTCGGTTTTCATCTACGCGGCCGGCACCCTGGTGGGCTCCCTCAGCTTTCTGCCTGGGGGCCTGGGCGGCACCGAAGCCACCATCATCTACCTTCTCACCCGGTTGGAAATGAACGGAGCCACCGCCGCAGCGGTGGCTCTGTTGGTGCGTCTGTTCACGCTGTGGCTGGCAGTCATCATCGGCCTGCTTTTTTTCCTGGTCGCGCGCAAGGATCTGCTGCGCGATCCCCAGGAACAGCACCCCGCCTGAAAACCGGTCGATCAGCGATCGTTCTGGACCCGGTCATAGGCCAACCAGACCGTGGCCACGGTAGCCGCCGTTCCCAGGATCAAGGGCAGCGTGCTCCGATACCAGGGCTCCTGGTAGTACTCCACCCGCACCGTATCGCCGGGGTAAACCAGGGGATTACCCATGGGGTTGCCCCGATCCAGATACTCCCTGAGATTCACAACCCGAGCCCGGGGCACATCCCCGATCTCATGCACCCACTGGACCTTGCGGATTTCCGAATCCGCCGAGGGCGAACCCGCCAGCATGAGCACGTCCAGCAAAGGGGTAGGCTGGTCAATAGCCACCACCGTCGGCACAGAAACCGCGCCCATGACCTTCACGCCCGTCTCGGTCGACACCCCGGAAACCCCATCCAGCAGGGCGGGCACCACCAGCGTATCCCCCGGTTTCAGCCCGATGTCGGGCACCTGGCCGCCTTCCAGCAATTCGGACAGATCAAACTGGGTCACCTGGGTTTTACCCCCGTCTTCCCGGACCAACCGCACCTGCCTAAGATTGGCATTGTCCAGCGGCCCGCCCGCTTCCCGAAACAGTTCCCAAAGAGTGGGAGTGTAGGAGAAAGTGAATTGCCCCGGATGCTCCACCTGGCCGATCAGATAGAAAACAGCGCCCTGTTCCTCGACCGACTGGCGCTCCACTTTCACCGTATCGAGGGTCGGATCGAAAAGCCGCATGCGCTGGCGCAGGATCAACTCCGCCTCGGAGGTGGTCAGCCCCTCCAGGCTGACGCTGCCAACCTGGGGAATGACAATCTTCCCCCGAGTGTCCAGCGTCAGGATCATGGACAGGTCCGGACGTCCGGGCACCCGGATATCGATCACATCACCCGCGGTCAGCCGACCCGCCGAGGCGCTCCCCGCAACCTGGGCCAGGCCCTGCAAGGGCATCGTCATCGCGACCAGAAGCAGAAAAAAGCCGACTCCCCGGTGGGGTTTCTGGAAATGCATGGCTATCCTTTCACGCCTTTATGGCTCTTTCTGTACCAATCCACAGTCCGGCGCAGCCCCTCATCCAGGTCCACGGACCCTTGATAATCAAGCATTTCCCGCGCCGCGCTCACATCCGCCTGGGAATGCCGCACATCTCCCGCCCTGGTCTCCTCATGCACCGGTTCGATCGTGCAACCGACCAGATCGCGAATCTTCAGACACAGGTCCTTGACCGTGATGCGGCCGCCCAGCGCCACGTTGTAGCTACGGCCTCCCGCCTCGTCGCGCGCCTTGGCGGCGGCCAGATTGGCCTCCACCACGTTGGCGATGTACGTGAAGTCCCGGGACTGCAATCCGTCCCCGTGGATGGTGGGCGGCAACCCGTCCAGGAAACGGGTGATGAACTTGGGCACCACCGCGGCATACTGGCTGTTGGGATCCTGTCGTGGGCCGAAGACGTTGAAATAGCGCAGACCGATCGTGCTCAAGCCATACAGGTTGTTGAAGACGGCGCCGTACAGCTCGCTGACCCGCTTGTTCACCGCGTAGGGCGACATGGGGTTCGGCTGCATACCCTCATGCTTGGGCAGTTCGGCGGTGTTCCCGTAGATGGAACTGCTGGCCGCATAGACAACCCGCCGCACACCGCTCTGATGCGCTCCCCAGAAGACGCGCAGCGTCCCGCCGATGTTGTGTTCATCGCTGGTCAGCGGATCCTTCACACTGCGAGGCACACTGGGCAAGGCCGCCTGATGGAACACGCAATCCACACCCTGGCAGCAGTCCAGGACCGTGTCCAGATCCGTGATCGACCCTTCCACGAAACGGATATCGGCCTGGATGTCGGCGATATTCTCGATACGGCCGGTGGAAAGGTTGTCCAACACGATGGTCTCGTGCCCCTCCTGGACCAGTTCACGCGCCAGATGCGAGCCGATGAAGCCGGCGCCTCCCGTGACTAGGTACTTGGCCATGGAATGGCTCCTTTTCAAAAAAGAAAAAACGTTCAGGAGTTGCATCGGCAACAGGATAGGATAGTTCAGCGGAAAAACAACCTCAATCGGAAGAGTTGGCCATCTCTTCCTTGAGGGCCTGCATCTCATGCCGCAAATCCCGCAATTCCGTCACCTTGTACAGGATGCGCCGCAAAACGGACAGGATGAACAGCCCCAGGACCGCCAGGGCCACCCAGCGCCAGGCCGGGTTCACGCTGTCTCCATGCCGCGTGAACAAACCGTTGAGGGTCCGCCCGAAGCTCCCCAAAACAACGGTAAAAGCCACCAGAAGCACCAGATGGAACAGACCGCTGCTGAATTCCTCCCGGCAACGCATATACTGCCGCAAAGGGAAGGCCACCCCTTCCCCTCGGCGGAAGCGGGAATCGAACATTTCGCTCCGCCTACGGGATTTCTTCGAAATCAGCATCATCAATTTTCTGCTCGGTGATGGAGGAACGGGGGGAATCCTGGCCGGGGCGATTGTCCGTGGTCCGGGAAGCATCCCTGAAAGTAGACTCTTGGTGGGAACCATGGGAACGACGGGTATGGCGGGCCCCGGTGAGGGACAACCAGAATCGGCGCAAGAGCAATCCCAGAAAAAACAGCAGGAAGAGACGAAACAGCACCATGAGCCCTCGACCGGATGGGGAAACGAGCCGGCAGGAGGATCCCCTCCCTGCCCTTACGCCTGAAGATAACCCATGGGAAAGTGGCGGCCTAATGGAATCAATGGTACGCCCGACAGGATTCGAACCTGTGGCCTTCTGCTCCGGAGGCAGACGCTCTATCCAGCTGAGCTACGGGCGCACACTCGTGGCCGCAAGTATGGGACATGAAAGGGGCCGCGTCAAACTCCATTTGGAACAACCGCATGGACAAGGACGCGCTAGGCTTCTCTCAGCAACTGACGGGCATAGGCCCGCTGGGCGGCGCGATCCCCACCGGTTCCCGATTCCCCGCCCAGCAGGCGCGCCAGTTCCTCGATACGGTCCTCTCCGTCCAGCCGCCGGACCAAGACGCTGGTGCGCCCTCCCGTCACCTGCTTGGTCACCTTCAGATGGTCCCGGCCATGGGCCGCCACCGTGGGCAGATGGGTGATGCACAGAACCTGCCCGCCGGCGGCCAGTTCGGCCAGCAAACGCGCCACCGGCACGGCGTTGTCCATGCCCAGCCCGGCATCGATTTCATCGAAAAGCTGCAAAGGTTGGGCCTGGTGGCCCGTTTCCAGCACCGACAGCCCCAAGAAGATGCGGCTTTTCTCACCCCCGGAAGCCACATCGCCCACCGGGTTCCAGCTTTCTCCGGTGTTCGTGCGCGCATAAAGGCTGACCGTGTCCGCCCCGTGATTGCGGATCCGGCAGCGCCGGCGCTCCACCAGGGCCTCGCCCTTGTCGTCCAGCTGTGGCAGAACCCGGAACTCCAGCCCCAGGTCCGGCAAGGCCAGAGGCCGAATCTTATCCTGGGCCCGGGCGGCCACCCGGGACGCGCCCCGGCTCCGCTTGCGGCGCAGTTCCCACGCGGCGGCGGCCAATTCCTGCCGGGCCCGCTCCACCTCCCGGCGCAGAGTGTCGATGTCCGAGGTGCTCTGCTTCTGCCGCCCGATACGCGTGGCCAGCTTCTCCTCCAACGCCAGCAATTCCGACACACCCCGACCGTATTTGCGCTGTAGCTGGGTATAGAGCTGCTGCCTCTCTTCCAACTCGTCCAGACGCGCCGGGTCCACATCCACGCTGTCGCCGAAACGCCGCAACTCCCCGCCGGCCTCGGTGACCAAAGCCTCGGCATCACGGACCATGGTCAGAATCTCTTCCAGTCGGGGGCTGCTGCCGGCCAAGGGCTCCAGGGCCGCCAAGGTGCGGGCCAGCAACTGGCGCGCGTTGGGTTCCCCGGCCAGCAGATCCTGCCGGCCGACCTCCAGGCCCTCCAGCAAGGAACGCGCATTGCGCCCGAAGGCCAGCCTCTCCGCCAGCTCCTCTTCTTCCTGAAGGCTGAGCCGCGCCGCGGAAATTTCCTGGTGCTGGTACTCCCACATCTCCAGTTGCTCCTGGGCGAAGGATTGCTCGGCCAGGCGGTCCGCCAATTCCTTTTCCAGGGTGCGGAAATGGTCCAGGGCGGCGGCCACGCGCTCCCGCTCGGCCCCCAGATCCAGCATACGATCCAGAAAGTCCCGAGCGAAACCAGGGCGGGTCAGCAGGCGCTGATGATCCTGACTCTGGATGGATAGCAGCAACGGCCCCAGCCGCTCAAAGATGGAAAGGGAAGAAAGAAGACCGTTGATCAGGACGCGCCCCCGGCCCTCGCGCTTCAGCTCACGGCGCATGATCAGCAAGCCGTCGGCCCCCACCCGCAACCCGGCGTCGGCGAAAGCGGCCCTGGCGGCGGGGCGATCCAGCAGGTCGAAGACGGCCTCCACCACGGCGGTTTCCTCGCCTTCGCGGATCTGGCCCTTGTCCGCCCGACCGCCGGCCAGCAACCCCAGGGCTCCGGCGATGAGGCTCTTGCCGGCCCCTGTCTCGCCGGTGATCATGGTCAGGCCCGGCCCGAAGGACAGAGCCAGGTCCTCCACCAGGGCCAGATTGGCCACACGCAATTCCTTGAGCATCAGACTCTCCGCCGGCCCCGGCGGTTGGGACCGCCCCAGTTCAGCTTGTGGCGCATCACACGGTAAAAGGTGCTGTGGGCGAATTTGACCAGGGCCACCTCATCGTCCGCCTCGCTGAAGATGAGCCGATCCCCGTTCTCCAGGGTTTGGGTCTTCTGACCATCGGCCGTCAGGACAGCCCCTTCGCCGGTCTCGTGCAGACGCAACTCCACGGTGGTGTCCCCGGAAATGATCAGCGGGCGCATACCCAGGCTGTGCGGGCAGATGGGCGAAACGATCAGGCAGGGCACCGCCGAGTGGCAAATGGGCCCGCCCGCGCTCAGATTGTACGCCGTGCTGCCTGTGGGCGTGGACACGATGACCCCGTCCCCCAGGAAAGGCCCCAAGCTGTCCCCATCCAGGATCAGCTCCATCTCCAGGGCCCGCGGCAACGGTCCCATGTTCACCACCAGATCGTTCAGAGCGCTGGTCAGCGTATTGGGCTGCCCTTCCCTCTGGACCCGGCAGTAGACACGGCTGCGCCTGTCCAGGTGGTAATCTCCGCTGATCAGGGCGTCCATGGCGGTCTGCAATTCATTCAGCGGCACATCCGTCAAATAGCCCAAACTGCCCAGGTTGACCCCCAGCAGGGGCACCCCGCTAAGAGCCAGGACACGAGCCGCGCGCAGCATGGTGCCATCACCCCCCAAGGCGATGATCACGTCCACCGCTTCAGCCAGCTGTTCATTGGGGACGAAGGGGATGCCCGCGGGCAGGACTTCCGCCAGGTCGGATGAAGCCACCAGGCGCACCCCGGTGGCGGCGCAGACCCGCTGGATGGTCTCCACGGTCGGCGGCAGCTCCGCCTTGGCGGGATTGCCGAACAACCCGATGCGGCGCACCGGCATTCCTGAGACCGGATAACTCATGAGGCGCTTTCCGCCTGGGAGGGAGTACCGTCCTCGGCCACGGCACGGCCGATCGTCGCGGCCAATCCTTCGGCCGACAGGCCCATGCCCGCCAGCAGATCCTTGCGTGAGGCGTATTCCTGGAACTCATCGGGCACCCCCAGGGTCAGCACCCGCGGATGGCCAACGGCGTTCTGCCGCGCCGCCCATTCCAGCACACCGGCCCCGAAGCCACCGGCCACCGCGTTCTCCTCCACGGTGACCACGGTCCGGAAATTCTCCCACACCTCCCGCAGCTGAGCCTTATCCAAAGGCTTGACGAAGCGCATGTCCACCACCCGGCAGGAAACGCCGCGCCCGGCCAAAATGCGGGCCGCTTCCAGCGCCGGCTGGACCATGGCCCCCACCGCCAGCAGGGCCACATCCTCCCCTTCGGCCAGGACCTCGCAGGTACCGATCTCCAGCACTCGCGGCCGCCCTTCCAGAGGCACTCCCAGTCCGGACCCGCGCGGGTAGCGCAGACTGCTGGGGCCTTCCTCGCGGGCCAGGGCGGTGGCCAGCATATGGCGCAGCTGGTCCTCATCGCGCGGGGCCATCACCACCATGTTGGGCACCATGCGCAAATAGGTGAAATCGAAGACCCCGTGGTGGGTAGGGCCGTCTTCGCCCACGACACCGGCTCGATCGATGGCGAACACCACGGGCAATTCCTGCAACGCCACGTCATGGATGACCATATCCACGGCCCGCTGCAAGAAGGTGCTGTACAGGGCCACCACCGGCCGCTGCCCGGCGCTGGCCAGACCGGCGGCAAAGGTCACGGCATGCCCCTCGGCAATGCCCACGTCGTGGAAACGCTCGGGATAGCTGTTTTTGAACGCCGTCAGCCCCGTGCCCGAGGGCATGGCCGCGGTGATGGCATGGATCCGCTTGTCGTCGGCCGCCATGGCATGCACCACCTCACCGAAAACCGAGGTGTAGGCCGGCACCGCCGGCTTGACCATCTTCACTCCTTGGGCGCGGTCGAACTTGCCCACGCCGTGGTAGCGGGACGCGTCCTGCTCGGCGAAGGAGTACCCCTTGCCCTTTTCGGTGATCAGATGGATGAGGATGGGGCCGTTCAGCTTCCGCACCGCGTTCAGGGTGCGGATCAACAGGGGCAGGTCATGGCCGTCCAGGGGACCGAAGTAGGTGAACCCCAGCTCCTCGAAGAGGATGTTCGGCACCACCAGCTGCTTGAGGCTTTCCTTGATCCGCCCGGCCAATTTCTGGGCCCTGGAGCCGTGGGGCAGCTTGCCCAGCAGATCCCACAGATCCGCCTCCATGCGGTTGTATTGCTGGCCGCTGGTGATCCGTGTCAGATACTTGCTGATGGCCCCCACGTTGGGGCTGATGCTCATCTTGTTGTCGTTCAGGATGACGATCATGTTCGTGTTCAGCTGGCCGGCATTGTTCATGCCCTCGAAGGCCAGCCCGCCGGTCAGCGCCCCATCCCCGATGACGGCCACCACGGAGTGGTCCTCGCCGCGAGCGTCGCGCGCGGCGGCAAAACCCACCGCGGCGCTGATGGAGGTGCTGGCGTGGCCGACCCCGAACATGTCGTGCTCGCTCTCGGCCCGCTTGGGGAAACC